>JAUNBJ010000003.1:15303-84602 GCA_030535245.1 Planctomycetia bacterium
TTGTCCTTGATGGTAGCCGGCTGCGGCGGCAAAGAAGAAGCGAAGAAGGCTGAGGAAGCGAAGAAAGTCGTTGCTGCCCCTGTTGCTGCTCCCGCTCCCGCCCCTGTTGCGGCCCCCGCCCCTGCTCCTGCCGCTGAAGAAGCTCCCGCATCTGCTCCGGCGTGTGCCTTCCAAACCTATTATTGTTGGCAGCGCGTGATGAAGACGGAAAAGTGCAAAGTCACGGTCTGCAAGAAGGTTCCCTGCAAGGTGAAATGCCGCAAGCCGGAATGGACGACGGAAAAGAAGGAAGTGACCTGTTACGAACCGCAGCGGGTGAAGAAGATGGTCAAGTGTTGCTGCTGGACGTGGCAGAGGCAGTGTGTTTACCGTTGCTGTGCCATGCGGGCGCGTTGGGTACAGGTTCCTTGCGTGAAGGAAGTGGAAGTGGAGTGCTGGGAATGTGTCCCGGTGAAAAAGATGGTGGACGTCCAGGTGTTGAACTGGAAGGAAGTGGAAGTGGACGGATTCCAGTGGAAACCGGTGGAAGAAGAACGCGAATACCAGGTCGTCTGCTGGGAGCGTAAGGAAGTGAAGGTTCCGTGCCGTACGGTTTGCCGTCCGTGCTATACGGTTTGCCGTCCGTGCTTCCGGTGGTGCTCTTGTTGGGTTGCTCCGGCGTGCAGGTAAATTTTTCGTGTAAATGTTGATGCGTTCGGGGGCAGTGCCGCTCTTTGATGGGGCGGCCCCTTTGTGCGGGGAGCGATGTCGTTTCCGTGCGAAAGGGGGAGATTGCAAGCGACCGTAGACAGAGTTACGCGTAGTCCGGAGGTACTGGAAAGCGTCCCCCACGACTTTTCTGGAACCACGGGCTACGCCCTTTTATTCACGGCGCCTTTTCCTTATGCGTTCCCCCTTGCGTGTAAAAAATTGTATTTTGTCTTGAAAAAATTTGGAGTCTGTCATGCAAAGAACTCTTGTATTACTCAAACCCGATTGTCTGGAACGGCGGCTGGTTGGCACGGTGTTGGCACGTCTGGAGCGAAAAGGGTTCCAAATCGTCGCCATGAAGCTCTTGCAGGTGACGGAGGAACTTGCCTCCAGGCATTACGCCGAGCATTTGGAAAAACCGTTTTATCCGCAGCTGCTGGCATACATCACCAGCGATCCGGTGCTTGCCATGGTGCTGGAAGGGCGGGAGGTGATCGCGACCGTGCGGAAACTTGTCGGAGCCACCAACGGTATCCTGGCCGAGCCGGGCACGATCCGGGGGGATTTCTCCACCAGCGGCCAGAGGAATCTGGTTCACGCTTCCGACAGTGCGGCGTCGGCGGAGCGGGAGATTGGCATTTTCTTTCGTCCGGAGGAAATCCTCACGTGGAAAACCGACGATTCCTCCCTCTACCTTGCGGAGCATGAAAAATAATGTTGCCGAAAATCGCGATCACCATGGGCGACCCGGCGGGGATTGGGCCAGAAATCTGTACCAAATTGCTGGAAAGTGGTGCGGTACGTGATCTTTGTGAACCGTACCTTATCGGCGACGTTGAGGTTCTTGGATTTTCCGACCAGGTACTCGACCAGAAGCAGATCACGCGGGCCGATTTTGTTCCTGGAAAAGTCAGTGCAAAGTGTGGGGCGGCGGCATACGCGTACATTTTGGAGGCGATTCGCCTCTGCCAGACGGGGGCCATGGCGGCCATGGTGACGGCACCGATCCACAAGGAGGCGCTGCACCTGGCAGGCGTCCCCTTTCCGGGGCACACCGAGATTCTTGTTTCGACGACCCACGCGCAGGAACATGTCATGATGTTGACGTCCGAGGAAATCACGTCGGCATTGGTAACAGCTCACGTGGGGTATGCCGACGTTCCGGGAAAAATCACGGAGGAGCGTGTTTTTCAGACCATCCGGCTGACGGCCAACGCGATGCGTCGAATTCGCGAAAAGAACACCGTTCGGCTTACGGTCTGCGGTTTGAATCCCCATGCCGGCGAGCATGGTCTGTTTGGCAGGGGGGAGGAGGAAACGATCCTGATTCCGGCCATGGAGCGGGCACGAAAACATTTTGGCGACCGGCTCCAAATGACCGGGCCGCTGCCGCCCGACACGGCGTTTCTTCCGGCCAAACGACGGGAGACCGACGCGTACATCTGCATGACGCACGATCAGGGGTTGATTCCGATGAAAATGCTGGCGTTCGATTCTGGTGTCAACGTCACGCTTGGGTTGCCGATTATCCGCACGTCGGTGGATCACGGCACGGCCATGGACATCGTGGGCACGGGCAAAGCCGATTTTCGCAGTCTGATTTCCGCCGTACGTCTGGCGGTGAAACTGGCCCGGAAAGAATAACGGGGCCGTGTGAAATGCGTCACACAGCCCCGTGGGGATGGATTATTTGCTCAATCGGATTCCCGACACACTATGCGGGGCGTCGGTGCTGACGGTATTTTTCAGACCGGGGAACGTCCAGTCGAAATTCACGATATACAGCACACCGTCACGTACGATGCACTCGGCGGGCTGGTCGAGCAGGCCGTTGCTGCCGTCGGTGTCGTCATTCACCCAGAGCCAGCCGTGGTTGTGATTCTTATCGAGCGTCCGGATGCCGTTGGCCTGCGAGTCGTCGATGTAGATTTTATCGGTCGCCGCGTCGTAGAAGATACCGTCGCAGCACTGGAAATCGTCGTCGTCCAGAATTTTGGTGACGGTCGCTTTGCCGTCGTTGGCAATATCGACGCGGAACATCATGCCGTCGCCGAAGTTACCGCAGTAAATCGCACCCCAGGCCCACGTCATGCCGTCCAGTCCGGCGTTATCCATGCGGCCGATTTTCTTGACCGGGCAGGTCGCCATCAGGTGTTTGTCGCACGCGGGGTTCACCACGAGCGTTTCCTTCGTGCCAACCACCTCGTTTGCCTGAAAACGCCAAATGCCGCCCAAACCGTAGGCTTTCGTCGGAATCTGGGTGTCGGTGACGTACAGAACGTTGTCGTGCCACAGGATAGCGTTGGCCAGACGGAGGCCATCGACCACCACGTCCACTTTGCCCGTCGGTTGGCCGTCCTTCATCACAACCCGCAAAATACGGGACGCAACGGAACCTTTCGGTTCAATGAAAAACTGGTTGTCGCAGACGTAGAGATTCCCGTCCGGCCCCAATGCGATCCCCATCGGGCCAACTTCGCCTGATTTCGGATGAACCGGGTACTCCAGCAGTTTCCGGAACTGGTTGTCCTTGCCAAAGCAGCCCAGAATGGCCGGGTTGACTTTTTTCCCGTCGGCGGTGCGCGGGGCGTAGTTGGGGCAGTTGATGTAAATGACGCCGCTTTGGGGGTCGAGCGTCGTACCGTCCGGAACGGTGCAGTAGTCGGGCAGATCGACCGCCAAAAACGGCTTGTTCGCCGGGTCGGGCGTCACGTCCACGCGATGAATGGGAACTTCCTGTGCAAAGATACTTGCACCATACAAAACGGCAACCACCGTCCACATTTTTTTCAACATGTTTTCTTCCTTTCATGAAACAGGTTTACACTTCTCAACTAAAACGGATTCAGCACGTCGCGAACCTGCTGAACGCCGAGAATACTCACTTCATCAATCACACACGACGGCGGAACGTCCACGCAGTGAACAATCGTTCGGGCGATCTCCTCCCCCGTGGGATACGCGTCGTTCCAGTTCGGTTCCATATGGGCGTTTTCGCTGAACCGCGTCCGGGCGGCTCCGGGAAAAACGCAGGTCGCCTTGCCGCCCCACGGTTCCATCTCTTTTTGCAGGCAACGTGTCAGCCCCGCCACGCCCGCCTTGGCCGCCGTGTAAACCGCCCACGAAGCCCACGCGTATTGGACGCAGCAGCTGGAAATATTGACGATGTGCCCGAAGCCGTTTTTCCGCATTTCCGGAATCACCGCCCGTGCTCCCTTCATGCACGACGTCAGGTTCAAATCCAGCACCGCCTGAAAAACGTCGTCGGACAGCTTTTCCACATCGTCGATCTGGACGCCGCCGCCATGACAGTTCACCAGCACGTCGATTTTCCGAAACGCGCGAAGGGTGGCTGCGACGATCTTGTTCCAACCTTCCGTCCGGGTACAGTCTGCGGGAACGGCCAGCCAGTTTCCCTCTTTCAGCGTCTTGCCCACGGCGTCGAGCGTTTTTTTATGCCGCCCGACCAGCACGGTTTGGGCACCCATTTCATGCAGCATTTTTGCCGTCGCCGCACCGAATCCCGACGACGCACCGGTCACAATAACAACCTTGCCACGAACGTAATGCTTCATGATTTTCTCTTTTTCTCTTTTTTCAAAAAATCGGCAATGCTCATTCCCGCTTCGCGTCGAAAAAAACGGGAGAGGTAGGAACTGGTACAAAAGCCGCAGGTTTCGGCAATTTCGTGAATTTTCATCTCCGTTTTCAGGAGCATGTTCTGAACCCGCTCCAGCCGCAGGCGGTTGACTTCCTCCAAAATGGAGTGTCCGGTAGCTTTGCGGAACCGTATTTCCAGCACCCGGCGGGAAAGCGGCGAATAGCGTGCCACGTCGCTGGCATTGAGCGGGGCCATGTTGTTCATTTTAATAAATCGTATCGCATCCGCAACCACCGGGTCCAAAATATCTGGCAACCGGGTCGATTCCCGCATTTCCACATGCAACGGGGGAATGACGTAATCGCGTTTGCCGACGAGCTTGTCTTTCATCAGCAGATCGAGGATGGTCGCCGCCTGAAATCCGCCTGCCGTAGCGTCCAGGGCGATACTGGAAAGGGTCGGCTCACACATGCTGCACAAAAGCGGGTCGTTTCCCACCCCCAGAACCGCCACCTCGTCGGGGACACGGATTCCGTAAACCTGGCAGGTCGAGATGATCTGCCGTCCGCGTACGTCCATGGCGGCCAGGATTCCGACCGGTTTGGGCAGCCGCTGCAACCAGCGTCCCAGGGTGTGAACCTCCAAACTCCACGTCTGCGGCGGGTGGGGCAGCGGAAAGGAATCGCACGTGAAGCCAGCCTCCTCCAGGCGTTTGGCGAAACCCTGTTCCCGTTCCCGCGACCAGAGAACGTTCCGAATTTCACCGACGAACGCGAAGTTTTTGTAATCCAGATTCAGGAAATGCTCGGCCGCCATGCGTCCTGTGGCGTCGTTGTTCACCCGAATTTCCGACGTGTTTCGGAAGGCGCCGTAACTTTTTTGCTCCTCGTACAGGTCGATGGCCACGGTCGGGAGCTGGCTTTCGAGAATGGCGTGCTCCACTTCGGGGGTTTCGATTCGGGCGATGATTCCGGAGGGGTGCAGGGCTTTCGCGCCGGCAAAGTGCTGGATCAAATCACCGGGCGAAAAGTGAAACGACCATGGCCCGTACAGCCGTGCGTACTTTTCGATTCCGCGCATGATGGATCGCCCCGGCTCCCGTGAGGTTTCGATCAGCAACACGACGCGTGGTATCTCCGTCCGCAGGAGATTCTGATTCGTGACTTTTTTCATAGTGCATCCCTTTTCCAATCCCTATCCTAATCCCGACGGAAAAATCTGTCAATCCTCTTGGGGAAAGCAGCGCAAAAACGTTTCGTGTTTTTCGCAAAAGTGACTTGTGTTCGGAAAAATCCGTGCTATGATGATTCTACGAAGTAAGAAAAGTTCCCGAAAATTTACAGGAAAAACAGGTCGCAGCGCAAAAATGACGTCCAATTTGCGCAAAAGTGTCTTGAAGTTTTTTATGTTCGAACCATACTGTAAGGTATGTTGTAATAGATGGTTGTCCAATTTTTTTCAGAGGAGTAAAATCATGGCACAATATCAGAGAATTTTTTCGGTACGACTGTTTTGCGTAGGGTTGTTACTCCCGTGGGTATCCCTTTTGGCGCAAGGGTACGACATCGAGTTGAACGAAGGGGATACGAAAGACCTGTCTGCAGCCGAGACTGTCAACCAAAGTATCCTCTTGAATGGAGGAACCGGTACCTTTTCGAATGGAGGCACCTATTTAGGTCTTGTCCTGACCATGGGAACGACGGATGGTACGACCATAAAGCAGACGTGTGCCGCTCGTACGGCGCTTGTATCGACGCTTACGAATCCTGGCGACACGGCGGGTAAAACATTGTATTTGAGCATCGCGGATACAACAGATTATCAACAATGTCTTCTCCTGAATACGGACAAAACAGGATGGTCGGATTGGAAGGGAACGTTTGCGTTCACTTCGGGTTGGGGAGGTGTTTATAAGCCTGGTAGCAATCAACTCGCCAATGCCACGGTTACTTTACAGGATACGTGCCGGGGTTTCGTCCTGTGGAACACGCCCAATATTTCCATCGGAATGCTGACTTCCGCACTCTCGACTGCAGAATTGGAACTTCATTTGGCGTCAAGCACGTTAACGGTAGGGGAAAACAACGCCAGTGGAACGTTTGCCGGTATTCTGAAGAATAATGGCGCTAATGTGCTTTCCATTACCAAGGCCGGGACGGGAACGTGGACTCTTTCCGGAGCGAACACCTATACCGGGCTAACCACCATCAGCGACGGTGCCATCGAGATTACCGGTTCGGCGGCGTATAATGGCGGATTCACGCTGAACGGGGGCGACTTAACGATTCGTAATGGGGCAGCCGTCACGACTACCGGCGTAACGACGTTGACCAACGGAACCCTGAGTATTTCGGAGGGAGGGTCGTTTACAACCACCGCAACGAATAATTCGGTTGTTGTGACGAAAGGAAATATCGAAGTGGGCGACCATTCCACGTTTACCGCTTCCGGTTCTGGAAACATCCTGGCGTTAAACGGAGGGAACATTATTCTTGGCGAGGGGGCGACGTTTAACGCGAATCGTATCGAGGTGTGGAACGGGAGCATTCTTATGGGAGCAGGTTCCACCCTTACCGCAAGCGGAGGAATTCCGTTATACGGGGACTACGATCATGGTCTGTCGGGAACGATCGTCGCGCCGGTGACATTAGGTGCGGGGACGCTTTCCCCCGGTGGCGCGGATGTGGGGAAGTTGGAAATCACGGGAAATCTGGAAATTCGAAGCACGTTGGTTTTTGATGTAGAGAGTGCGGATTCGTTCGACATCTTAAATCATAAAGGAGAAGGAGATCAAAACGTTTCGTTTGCTACTGGAGGCACAATTGAAATTCTCTCGGACGATTTGCTGATTGGCCCGGTATTTGATTTGCTGACGACGGAGACGGAATTCCTGGTAAACGGATCTGTTCCGGCAGCGGATTTTGACTGGGACAGTTTGCTGGTCGACCCGGTAACGTGGAATTTGACGTTGACGAATCTGGAAGGTGGGGGGCAGATGCTTTCAGCCCAGGTGGATGGTGCAGCGGTACCGGAGCCGTGCAGCGGTTTGTTGTTGCTTTTGGGCGGATTGTTTTTGTTTTGGCGGAAGCGTTAAGAGAAAGGGATGCCGATGAAGGTCGCGACGTATTTCCTGTTGGCGGGTTGTTTGGTGTTGGTGGGTTGTGGGGGAGGTATGGACGCGACGGGGCCGACGGTTTCGTGGAGTGGAACGGTGACGATGGGGGGGAAGCCTCTTCCGGACGATCTTTCGCAGGCGGTCATACAGGTTCGTGCCAAGGAGCAGGGAGCGAATACGGCCCAGCCTGTTCAGGGGGAGATCACGAAGGGGCGTTTTGCGTTGGAGCGGGTGCCGCAGGGGGTGGTGATTGTACGTGTGATCCTGGAGCGGAAAACGGGAAAGGTGATACGGGAGGCGTCGGGGGAGACGTTCGAGGAGATTGTCAATCTTGTGCCGTCGTCCAAGCGAAGTGGATTTGAGATGGTGGCGGACAAGAGCGATTCGGACGTACAGATTGCGTTGTGATGGTGAGGATATTTTGGGGTAAATCTTCGAATCTTCGTGAGGAAGCATGATGAAACCATTCAAGGCGAACGAGAGAAGTTGGAGCGTAGCGGTTCCATTGGCAACCGGAAGAAGCTGTAGCCGCAGCCAGTCGTGCCGGTCCGTAGTCGCACCCGGGGCCGGAGGCCGTTCGGAAAGACAGGGGGGCCAGAAGCGAAGCGCCTGCCTCCCGACGCCATTGGCAACCGGCGGTAGCCGTAGTCGCAGCCGGTCGTACCGGCCCGGCGGCAGCCGTAATGTGCTGCCCGCACCCGGGGCCGGAGGCCGTTCGGAAAGACAGAGAGGCCAGAAGCGAAGCGCCTGCCTCCCGACGCCATTGGCAACCGGCGGTAGCCGTAGTCGCAGCCGGTCGTACCGGCCCGTAGTGTGCCGGCCGCACCCGGCCTTCACACTGGTGGAGTTGTTGGTTGTCATTGCGATTATAGGGATGTTGGTGGGGTTGTTATTACCGGCGGTGCAGCAGGCGCGGGAGTCGGCGCGTCGGATGAGTTGTTCGAACAATTTGCGTCAGCTGGGTTTGGGGATGTTGAATTACGAGTCGGCGCGGCGTGGTTTTCCGGTAGGTGCGTGGAGTTGGGCGGGGGACGACGTAAAGGGTCGCAGTCCGTCGGGGGTACCGTATCGTGGGGATCATTGTTGGTATTCGCAGATGGGGCCGTATATAGAGCAGCAGGGTTGGTATTCGTTGATATCGTTTGACGTATTTTTTTGTGCGCCGGTGAACGACGAGGCGCGTAAGATGAAGATCGCGACATTTTCGTGTCCGTCGGACATTGGATTGCAGGAGATGCACTGGGAGCAGAGCACGTGGGCGCGGGTGAAGTCCAACTACGTGGCGAACTGGGGGAACACGACGTACCGCCAGGTGGATCGAGACGGGGTGGTATTTGGGGGGGCGCCGTTCAAGCCGCGTTTGAAGGTGGCGGTAGCGAGCATACGGGACGGGCTGAGCAACACGCTTTTGTTGAGTGAGGTTCGGATTATTCCGATGAATGGGAGTGCGCAGGCGACGTCGTGGAGTGGTTCGATATCGGATTGCAGCATTACGTTGGGGAATGGTTTTACGGGGTGGAATCCTCCGAACAGTGGGATTGCGGACGAGGCGCTTTGGGGAGCGAATTATGGGGATTACGCGTTGGCGGGGGTTCCGACGCCGACGTCGGTGGGGGATATACAAGATCAGGTAATTACGGCGCGGAGCCATCATCCTGGCGGGGTGAATGTGGTTCGGTGTGACGGTTCGGTGGAATTTATTCCGAACGGGGTGGAGGTATCGGTTTGGCGGGCGATGTCCACGGCGGCGGGGCACGAGAGTGTTCAGGAATGAGCGGTTGGGCGACGTAGCGGAACAAATATTGTTGATGAATCTTGGGATAAACATATGGAGCAGGAGTTGAAAATGAGACGGTGCGTTATACTTTGTGTGTTGGCGGGATGGTGGCTGGGCGGAACGTTCCTGCAAGCGGACGAGACGGACGGGACGATAATTACGGGGACAACGACCATCCGCCAGGCCAGTGATTTGAGCGGGACGGTCACGCTGGATGGTGGGACGCTGAAGACTTCGACCGGGGGGATTACTCTTTCCAACGGTTTTATCATCAACCAGGCGGGCGGTACGGTTGACGTTGACCTTGCGGGGGGGGGGGTATTGGCAATCTCCGGCATGATTGCGGATTATGCGGGTGCGACGCCGGGAGCGTACGGAAAGTTGATTAAAACAGGGAGTGGAACGTTGAAACTTTCCGCAGTCAACACGTTTCTCGGAACGTATCAGGTGAATGCCGGGACGTTGGAGTTGGCGACAACGCGAGATATTTACACTCCCATCAAGATGGGTTCTTTTGTGGTTAACAACGGTTCCCTGTTACGGATTACGGCTCAGAACGCATTTGGAGCCAGTATCGGTTTTCCAGATATGGTGACACTCAACAGCAGTACGCTATCGACAACGACGGAAGCGTTTGCCAACATTGGCCCAATTACGCTGAATAGCGGAACGATTCTCTCCGACGGCTTACCGACGAACAATAACGTGGCGAACTATTCTTTTAACGCCATGATTACCGCGACGGGAGACAGCACGATTTCTGCTGCTCGAATTGCTTTTCGGGACGGATTTGGCGATGGAAACAGTGGAAAAATCAACGTGGTGGGGGCCACGGACAAACTGACTATTTCGTCGGAATTGCATTTTATCAATTCGCGGACGATCGAAAAGCTGGGGGCCGGAACGTTGGTTCTTTCCGGACAATATACAACGCATAGTGCACAACAAAATTTTTCCCTAAAAGTCACGGAGGGAACGCTTCAATTAGGAGGCGGAACGGCAACATCGACGTACGACTGGAGCAACTGTAGTCAGTTGACAGCGATTTCGTTTGAGAACAACACCAACGCGAAAACGCTGGCGATTGCGCAGGCGGTGGATTCCCAATTTACACAGGCGGTGGCGATTTCCAGCAGTGGAATCACGCTTTCCAATCTTGTTTCAGGGACGACGGCGGAATTTTCCAACGTGACGGGAACAAGCGGCGTGACGCTTACCAAAGCGGGGGCGGGGGCGGTGAAACTTTCGTCCGGGACGGCATTTGCGGGGAATTTGCAGGTGGAGGCGGGAACGCTTCAACTGACGACGGTTCCGGCCAACGGAACGACGTTGACGCTGAACGGCGGGGCGTTGGATTTGGCCCTTTCTTCGGCAGGAACGCTGAGCAACACGATCGTGTTGAATGGGGGGACGATTTCCGTCACGGGCAGCCCCCTGACGATTGGCAGCGGCAGCACGATTACCGGGGATATGGTAAAGACCGGAACCGGAGAGCTGGTGCTTTCCAACACGCAATCTACCGGAACGGTGACGGTCAACCAGGGGCGTCTGATACTGGACACGTCGCGTGGCAGCGGAAGCCAAAAATGGGGCAACTTTACGGTGAACGAGGGGGGCGAGCTTTACTTTAGCGTTGGTAACGCATTGGGGGTTTTGGCGGCAATCCAGAGTTTGCCCGATCAGGTGACGGTCAACAAGGGGACGATTATAAACGGTTTTGCGAGCCACACAAATATCCCGACCCTGTTTTTGAACGATGGGCGTGTAACCATCGCAACGGCAACGGACAACGGTTCTTCCAATTTAGGGAATTACTGTCTTGCCGGGCCGGTGATCGCAACGGGAAACAGCACGATCGACGCGAATTATGTTTCTGTCCGTGGTGATGTGAATACGGTTACTTACGGAGGAGAAACCAGCGGAGCGTTCCGTGTTTCCGGAGAAAATTCGGTGTTGGATTTATCTTCCATCATTCGTAAATACGGTGGTGGCATAACGGCCTTGACCAAATCGGGTGAGGGAACGTTGAATTTTACGGGGGGATTGGCGAATGGCATTGGTTTTAATGTGGACGCTGGTACGCTGAATCTGGGAATGACGAAAGGGACGGAGAAATTGTCCGGAGTTACGGTAAAATCGGGCGCTGAGCTTGGAATCATTGCCGCCGATCAGGAGATTGCCGGGACGCTGGCGGTGGCAAGTGGCGGGACGCTTTCGTTTGCGTTAGATCCGGACGCGATGGCTTCGCTGACGGCGACGAATTTGACGTTTGGCGACGATGCGGTGCTTCTTTTCAATCTGAGTGATGATTTTATGGAGAAGGTGACGTCGCAGACGCGTTTTGATTTCCTGACGGTGACGGGGAGCAACGGGCTTACGTATGAGAAGTTTGCGGAATTTGTGGGGCAGAACGCGACGTTGGCGACGTATTTCATACCGACGTTGGAGGGGGGGAGTTTGAGTTTGTTGGCCAACGCTGCGGCGCTTCCGGAGCCGACCAGTGGGATGTTGTTGCTGATGGGGATCGCGTTCATGCTGCGTCGTCGCATTCGGAGGTGAGGATGAGGGGGTCGTGGAGATTTCGCCTGCATCCGGGGCCACTGGCAACTGGCGGTAGCCGTAATGTGCCGCCCGCACCCGGGCCGGAGGCCGTTCTGAAGGACAGGGAGGCCAGAAGCGTTAGCGCCTGCCTCCCGACGCCATTGGTAACCGGCGGCAGCCGTAGTGTGCCGCCCCGCACCCGGGGCAGGGAGGCCAGGAGCAAAGCGACTGCCTCCCGACGCCACTGGCAATCGGCGGCAGCCGTAGTGTGCCGGCCGCACCCGGCCTTTACGTTGGTGGAGTTGTTGGTGGTGATAGCGATCATAGGGATGTTGGTGGGGTTATTGTTACCGGCGGTGCAGCAGGCGCGGGAGTCAGCGCGGCGGATGCAGTGTTCGAACAATTTACGTCAGATGGGGATTGCGTGTCACAATTATGCGGCGGGGAGCAAGGAATATTTTCCTTATGGGGTACGGAATGATTTTTTGGAGGGATCGACGGTAGCAGGGGTGAACACGTATGGATTATTTACGGAGCTTTTGCCGTACATTGAGCAGGGGAATGTTTATGCGAACATTGATTTTACGCGGAAGTGCAAATATTATTATGACAATCGTTTAACGAATCCACTGATAGAGACGGTGATATCGACGTATTTGTGTCCGAGTTATGGGGAGTCGGCGGTATTTACGGACACGACGCAGCCGGGGCCGCACAATTTGTATGGGGCGTTGTGTCATTATCAGGGTATGGGTGGAGTGGCGCGGTATGCGTCGGACGACACGGCGACGATAACGTATGTGAAGCCGACGACGCTTTCGTGTTCGGAGGGGGTGATGTTCCAGAACGGGATGTTTTTGTGGGCGGATCGGGTACGGTTAGCGACGGTGAGTGACGGGACGAGCAACACGTTTTTGATAGGGGAATTTGTGATTCGGAACGAGGGTTTGGGTTACAACAATGCGCGGGCGTGGTTAACGGGGTCGAACGACAACGTGTATCGGTGTTCGTACAGTATGAAGTGGGTGACGAAATACAAGATCAATCAGAAGGCGGTCCGGGGAGTAGACACGACGTACACGTATTTACCGTTTACGTCGGATCATCCTGGGGGAGGGAATTTTGCGTTTGCGGACGGTCATGTTTCGTTTGTGACGAGTGGGGTTGATTTAGCGATCTACAAGAATCTGTGCTCTCGAAATGGTCGGGAGTCAGAGACGCAGTACGAGTGAATTTTGAAGAAGAAAGGAATCCTGCCATGCGATGGAGTATGATGATTTCCATTTTGTTTTTAACGGCGACGTTGGTTTGGGGAGAGAATCGGATTTTTGTGGAGGCGGAATCGTTTGAGGAGTTGGGCGGATGGGTTGTGGATCCGCATTCGATGGGTCAGATGGGTTCGTCGTATGTGATGGCGCATGGGTATGGGAAGCCGGTCATGAAGGCGCGGACGCGGTTTCATGTTTCGCAGGCGGGGAGTTATACGGCGTGGGTACGTACGCGGGACTGGACGGCGGTGTGGAAGCGTGGGACCCCGGCGGGTCGTTTTCAGTTGGAGGTGAACGGCAGGGTCTTGGAGCCGGAGTTGGGGACGAACGGCGAGGCGTGGAGCTGGCAGAAGGCGGGGGAGGTAGAGCTTTCTGCGGGGCAGAACGAGATGGGGTTGTGCGACTTGACGGGATTCAACGGGCGTTGTGACGCGGTGTATTTCACGAGCGACAGGAACGAGGTTCCGGAGAATGAGAAGGAGAAGTTGGCGGCGTTTCGGAAGAAGCTGACGGGGGTTGTAACGAAGGACTATCCGGAAAAGTTTGATTTGGTGGTGATTGGTGGCGGCGTATCGGGGATGTGTACGGCGCTTTCGGCGGGACGTTTGGGGTGTTCGGTGGTGCTGCTTCAGGATCGCGAAGTGGTGGGGGGGTGCAACAGTTCGGAGATTCGCGTGGGGATGGGGGGGCAGATTAATATTGCGCCGTATCCCAATCTTGGCAACACGGTGGGGGAAATTCAGCCGATGTGGGGCAGCGGGGGGACGTATTCTGCGGAATACTACGAGGATGCGAGGAAGAAGATCGCGTTGACACGGGGGGACAGTGGGGTGAAGTTACTGACGCGGGAGCATGTTTTTGCGGTGGAGATGGATCCAGCCAATCCGAAGAAGATTGTGGCGGTGATTTCCCGGAACACGCATACGGGCCAGGAAACGCGGTTTGCGGCGCCGATGTTTGTGGACGCCACGGGGGATGCGGTGATTGCGCGGATGGCGGGATGTGAGGTGATGTATGGTCGGGAGGCGCGGGACAAGTTCAACGAGATCAACGCGCCGGTTCAGGCGGATCGACAGGTGATGGGGCATTCGGTGCTTTGGTACGCGCGGACGTATCATGAACAGCCGGTATCGTTTCCGGACATAGACTGGGCGATACCGTTCAGCGACGAGACGGTTTATCCGATTCGTGGTGGGGACTGGGAGCAGGAAGCAGGGCAGTACCGTGACATGGCCGACGAGACGGAGTATATTCGGGACTATGGGCTTTTGTCGATTTATTCCAACTGGTCGTTTTTGGTGAATCATTCCAAGCGGAAAGAGGAGTTCAACCATTACAGTATCGACTGGGTTTCGCCGATTGGGGGGAAGCGGGAGAGTTATCGTGTGATGGGGGATCTGGTGTTGACGCAGAACGACCTGGAGGAACCGAAGATTTATCCGGACTGCACGGCGACGATCACGTGGGACATCGACCTGCACTTCCCGGATCCGTGGAATGTGGAGCATTTTGGGGAACCGTTCCGTTCGTGTGCGTACCATCGGGGTTTTGGTGCGCCGTATCCGGTACCGTATCGGTGTTTGTACGCGCGGGATTGCAACAATCTTTTCCTGGCGGGGCGGCACATCAGCGTATCGCATGTGGCGTTTGCGGCGGTGCGTGTAATGCGGACGTTGGGGACGTTGGGCGAGGTGGCCGGCATGGCGGCGGTCATTTGTAAGAACGAGAACTGCACGCCGCGGGAGGTGTACACGAAGCATCTGGAGACGTTGATTTCCATGATGAAGGCGGGGGTTCCGAAGGCTCGACCGTACCATACGGGGGGCGTGGGGCTGCATGAGAAATATCATTTCAAGGATTTGGGCTGGCACCGGATTTATCCCAATCCGTCCCGCACGATGAGCAAGGAGGTGATCCGTCGGATTCGTCTGCTTGAGATGGTTCACCGGAACGAGCATCCTTTTTTGAAGGATGAAAAATACGTACCGCAGCCGAACCGGTGGAATATATTCTGTGCGGACGAGATTACCAAACCGCTCACGATTGAAAACGAAACGTTGGAGTTGGTCTGGGGGAAGGAAGAACATCAGAACCCGGTGCGGACGGCGAACATTCGCGTTGGCAAAGCGGGGGTGTTGTTCTGCAACGTGCAAAATGCGTTGGGCATCTGGACGGACGAGGCAAAAACGTTGCCGGAAAGTGTGGTCGTGGAAGGCGTGCTGCGGTTGCCGGAGTGGAACCATGTGAATGTGGGCGTTTTACGACTCGAAAACGGTACGGTGGAAAGCGACGGGGAGGGGAACGGTTCCGAGATCATGGGGAACGTTTGCTTTGCCGGAAGGGTGACGGCGGTGGGGAATTGCCGGGTGACGGCCCGACGTGCGGCGGTGCGAGCCGGAGCTTCTCCTGACGGGGAAAGTGGGGTGTTCGACACGCCGGCGGAATCCGATCGGTTGGAAATCGAGTCGGACATCCATGGCTACCATGGTGGAAAAATTGTGAAAACAGGCAAGGGAACGTTGGTGTTGACGCATATCGAAACGCCGCTGCCGATAGAAGTTCGCGAGGGAACGCTTGTTTTAAGACGGGATACGCCGCAGATACGGGCGTGTGTGAAGGTTTCTCCGGAAGCCAAAGTGATTTATGAAACGGAAGTTAAAAAATGATGGTACCCCCTTCTAAACTTTTCGAGTGCGCCTACGGTAAATACGCGGTGGGCGCTTATAATTTCAGCAACCTGGAGCAGCTTGTCGGGATGTTCCGCGGCAATCTGGGGAAAATTTCCCGCAACGACGAGCCGGAGGACCAATCCGCTTCCGCGCCGTTCATCGTGCAGTTGATTCCCGGAGCGTTGGAGTATTCCGATCCCAGATTCGTTCGGGGACTTTTGGAGGCGGCGAACGACGCTTTTCCCGACGCGGTGTTTTCGGTTCATCTCGACCATGGTACGGAGGAGGATTGTTACGCCTGCATCGACGGTGGTTTTTACAATTCGGTGATGGTGGATGCGTCGTTTTTGCCGTTTGAGGAAAATATCGCCATAACCCGTCGGGTGGTGGAGCGGGCGCACGACCGGGGAATCGAGGTGGAAGCGGAGCTGGGGCAAATCGGGGGGCAGGAGGACAAAATCACCGGAAGTGTCCGGCTGACCGACCCCGAGCAGGCGGCGGAGTTCATCGACCGTACCGGTTGCGATTCGCTGGCGGTGGCGATTGGCACGTCGCATGGGGCGTTCAAATTTTCGGGAGCCAACGGGTTGCACATCGACGACGGTCTGGTGAAAATCCAGGCGGCGGTTCCGTCGCGTTTTCCGTTGGTGCTGCATGGGGCCAGTGCCGTTCCGCCGGAATGGGTGGGGCGGATCAACGCCGCAGGGGGTGCCATGCAAAATGCCAAAGGGTGCAACGAGGAGGAGTACCTTCCCGCCGCACGCCATGGAATTTGCAAGGTGAACATCGACACCGACGGGCGGTTGGTCTGGTTTGCCACGCATTTGGAATTTTTCCGCGACGCCCCGGAGAAGTTCGACCTGCGTTTTCCGGGAAAAACGTTCATGGAAAACTACGCCCGGTACATTCGTCACAAGAACGAAAAACTCGGTTCCCTGGGGCAGCTTGAGGATGTGAGAAAACATTTGTAATGGCAATTTCTCCAACCCAATTTCGGCCTCAAACGGGGATTTATCGCTTTCCGCGTTTGGGCCTACGGAAGCGGGTTTGGGGGAAAGTGTGTCTTTGAAAGGAGATTCGATGCGTATCTGTTTTGCACTGTGGTTGTTATCGGCCGTGACGGTTTTTGCGGAGAATGGAATGGTGCGGCTCCCCGACGATTGTCGGACGCCAGACGGAATGACATACAACGCGGCGGATGGGAATATTTATCTTGTCGTTCCGGCGACGCTTGCCGAGGGGGACGCACCGCTTTTCGTGATTGGCCCGGACGACCAGGCACGTGAGATTTACCGCATTCCAGCCCATCCGGAAACGAAACATGCCGGAACGCTTGGCATCGCGTTTGGTCCGGACGGGAACCTTTACGTGGCCGACTCGCAGGAGATTTGCGGCCATCCGGAACATCTGGGGCGGCTTTTGCGAGTGGTTTTCGAACAGGGGAAGCCGGTTCGTACGGAGGTGCTGGCGACCGGGTTCATCGCGCCCAACGGATTGACGATTTCGGGCAACCATGTTTATTTTTGCGAAACGCGGGTGACGGAGGATACCCCCACGCCGCTGACGTCGGGGTTGTTCTGCTTTGCTCTCGACACGTTGGATCCGAAAAAACCGTATCGGGCCAGGCCGTACGTGTCGGCAGACGACCACGACCCGCATTTCCTTTTTTCCTTCCAGACGCACGACCCGGTCTCCCGCGTGGGGGCGAATGGTTGTGGCGCGTCGGCGGACGGGAAGATTTACGTGGCCAATTTTGGGGATGAGCAGATTTACGAACTGACGCTCACCCCGACGGGCGATGCGGTGAAATCGGTTCGGGAGGTGATTCGTGACAAGGAAAAAACGGAAAGCATCGACGGTATCCGCGTGGATGGCGACACGATTTACTTCGCCGATTTTCTGGGGAATGCCGTACGTCGTGTCGGGATTGCGGAAGGGGTGGTGCAAACCCTCGCGGAAAATCCGGTCGGCACGGGGGCGGGCGGCCAGCTCGACCGTTGTTCGGAAGTTTGCCGTCGTGGTGCGAAGCTGTATGTTTCCAACATCGACCTGCCGTTTGACAACGAAAACGATCCCCCCAACACCCTGACGATTCTGGAGCTGCCATGAAATATTTTTTGGGAATCGACAATGGCGGAACGCTGACCAAGGCGGGCCTGTTCGATCAAAAGGGGCGGGAACTGGCCGTCGCGACCTGTCCGGCGGAACTGCGTCACCCGCAAAAGGGGTTTGAGGAAATCGATCGAAAAACCCTCTGGGACGCCAACGCCCGTGCCATTCGCAGCGTGCTGGAAAAGGCAAGCGTACCGCCCGAACAGATCGCGTGCGTCGCCGTTGCGGGGCATGGAAACGGGATGTATCTGGTGGACGAAAACGGCGAATTGCTGGTGGGCATTCACTCGACCGACACGCGTGCTCAGGCGTACGTCGATCGCTGGAACGCCGACGGCACGTGGGAATCGCTGCTTCCCAAAACCACGCAGGCGACGTGGGCCGCTCAGCCGAATGCGCTTTTCCGTTGGTTTCAGGATCACGATCCGGAAACACTCCGAAAGGCCCGGTGGCTGTTCATGGTGAAGGATTACATCCGCTACTGCCTGACGGGGCGGGCCGCCATGGAGCGTACCGACGCCAGCGCCACCAGCCTGCTGAACAACAACACGTGCCAGTACGATTCGGAACTGCTTGATGCGTGGGGGATTTCGGAGTGCCGTCGTCTGTTGCCGCCGTTGGTGGGAACGTTCGACCTTTGCGGGTACGTGACGGCCGACGCTGCACGTAAGACGGGGCTTGCGGAGGGAACGCCCGTGGCGGGGGGGATGTTCGACATCGACGCGGCAGGTCTGGCCGCCGGAATGACCGACGCGACGTCGCTGTGCCTTATCTCCGGCACGTGGGGCAACAATCAGTACATCGCCCCCGAACCGGTCGTCAGCAAAGAGGTTTTCATGACCACCTGCTACAGCATTCCGGGGTTTTATCTCATGCTGGAGGGGAGTGCCACGTCGGCGGCCAATCTGGAGTGGTTTTTGCGGGAATTTCTGCGGGCGGACAGGGAGCTTTTGCAGCTTCGCGGTGGGGCCGAAACGATTTACGATCGGGTAAACGCCGAGATGGCCGCCACGACGCCGAAAGATTGCGAGACGGTGTTTTTGCCGTACCTTTACACTTCGCCCGTCCACCGCGACGCGAAGGGGGCGTTGTTGGGACTCGACGCGTGGCAGTGCCGGGGGCATATCCTGCGAGCGATCTGCGAGGGGATCGTGTTTGGTCACTGCTGGCACATCGACCGGCTTTTGCAGTTCCGGAACATGCCGGACAAAATCCTGCTGGCGGGCGGTGCGTCGAAAAGTCCCCTTTGGTCGCAGATGTTCGCCGACATCTTGCGGGTACCGGTGGAAATCCCGGACGGTTCGGAGCTTGGCACGTTGGGGGCAGCCATTGCGGGGGCCGTGGCGGTAGGGGAATATCCGGACGCGTCCGCTGCGTGTGCCGCCATGGTGCGGTTTTCACGAACGTTTTTACCCAACCCGGATTGGGCCGACGTGTATCAGAAAAAGCACGATCGTTTCCGCGAACTGCTCTGGAAGCTGTACGAGCGTTGAGGAAAAAGCGCCCGCCAGACGATAAAAAACCACTCCGCGACATGACTTCCGAAGAAATCACGTCGCTGTTCGATGAGTGAAAAGGGTTTCCGGCAGGAGGTTTTATGGAGCTTCCTTCACCGGAAACGCGGACATTTTCATTTTGGTGCAACCGTAGGGAACCAGGGTGATGGAAACTTTCTGCCCGACCTGCATTTCCTCCGGTTTGGGGAGGTGGGGTTGCTGAACGTTGTCCTGCCACGAGGTTTCCCAGGCAGGAACGCGCAGCTGCACCGGAGCGTCCACTCGCCAATCCCATTTTTCCGTCATCGGTTTGCGAATCACTTCGACCTGGTGGGTGGGGAGGTTCTTTTCCAGCGCGTACTGCCAGCGTGCGCCTTCTACGGCATGGTTTTCATCTTTTTCGGGGATGGGATAGCTGAAAAGGAGCGGCCCCAGCGAAACGCACTGGAAGGGACGATCCGTCGCAGCCGTTTCCTCGGCGGAGAGTTCTCCCAGAGTCGGAGCACGATATTCGATATCCTCGAACCAGATTTTCCGCCCCGTCACATCTTTGAGAACTGGCGGGTTTTTGTCCACATAATGTTCCACAACCGGCTGCATGGGAAAATGCAGAACCAGCTTGTCCCCCTCCTGCCAGGTTCGACACACGCGAAGAAAGCCGTTCTGATCCGAGGTTGCCTCAACCGCCTGGTCATTGAGCGTAACGGTCGCGTGGGAACACCAGGCCGGAACGCGAAGCCACAGAGGAAATTCGACAGGCTCTTGCGTGTGGAGCGTCATGGCGACGGTCTCCTGGAAGGGGTACTGCGTCTCGGTTTCCAGCGTGACTTTTTTCCCATCCGCCACCGACGCGGTGACACGATTCGGAGCGTAAAGGACTGCCGCCAGCCCCTTATCCTGCGAAGTCATCCACATGTACTGGATGAAATAGGGCACAATCTTGTTCAGTCCCGCCGTGCAACATCGGGGGTTATGCTGCCGCTTGTAAACATCCCGTTGATGGAAGTGGGTGGTGTTATACGCGACCACCGAAGTGGTATACGGACGGTTGAGAGACTGGAGATAGACATGCCTGGTGCAGTCCCGCGACATGGTTCCCGCTCCGGCATTGAAGAACAGACGTTCGATTTTGTCCGCCATCGGCCCATTTCCCGTAATGGCAAAGACCTGAATGCGACGAAACAGTTCATTTGCGATAGAACATGTTTCCGAACCACGGTACGCTCCCCGTGGGCCGGTGAATTCGTCCTGTACGATCGCTCCGTGTGGCTGAAGCGTTATTTCATCCAGCAGATGAACCCAGGCCAGCGTAATTTCCAGGTCTTTGGGGTCGCCTGTCCAGAGGTACTTGATCGCCCCGCTCATCAGAACCTCGTTAATCTGTGCGCCGTGCAGGAAAGAGTTGTCGTGCGGGTAGGGAACCTTCTCCCCACGGAGATATTTTTCGGATGGCATTTCCCGATAGATTCCGAGTTGCTTGGGAAGCGTCACGTCCCGATTGTAAAAAACGCGATCCAAAACCTCCGCCACGGCAGGGTCTTGCGTCATGCGGTAATTTTCATACGCGTTGTAAGGGGCGTTGGAGGGATGATTTAATCCGGTCACCGTCACGCAGCGAATGTCCCGACAGTCGTCGTTGCAGCGCATCGCCTGGATGGCTCGCGGGTCGCCGGAAGCATAGGCGTAGGCGGTCATTCCCAGCCCAAAACGGGAGCTGGCACGCAGCGCATGCCCGTCCATCAGGGAGACCTGTTTCCAGTTTGCCTCGTCATGACGGTCCAGCCACCAGAGATGGCCGATACCCTTCTCGTTGCAGTGGTCGAGAACCCCCGCAAACCGACTTTCGGCATATTCGATAAGTTTCTCGTCATGCAGCGCATACGCCAGACGTACCAGCCCATCCAGCCAGTATCCTCCTCCTTCCAGATGGTACGCACCCGGCACTCCCCAATCTCCCACAGGAACGGTCGGCGAAAAATCGGCTCGCCAGGCATTTCGGAAATCGGCGTGAACGTTATCCATCACCGCCGTATAACCGTCTCGAACCGAAATGGCCCAGTCCCGAAGCCACCCTCCCGGTTCCACCGCTCCCGGAGGCAACGGTTCAAAATGCCGCTGCGCTTTCGGCCCATGTTCCTGCGCAGATGCCAATAAAGCGGTACCCAACAAAAGAAGGAAAAAACAAACAGGTCTCATCAATCTCCCTTTCTTCTCAAAATTTTCGAAACGTTCCAACACCCTCAGGCACAACGCCGTTTTTTTCGATACACCAGCAAATATTTTTACGTCCAATTCCATGACAACATTTTACACGAGTGAGGATATAATAACAATAAGCAGAATGCGTAAAATATTTTTGGATTTTGCGTCAAAATGCTCCCCCCCCTTTTTATCCTGAAATCCCTTTTATAAAATCGAGGTCATGAACGAGATGAGAAAAAGTGTTCCGAGAGTCTGTATTTTACTGGAACTTTCCATGAAGTCCTGTCGGGAAAAGTTGCGTGGCATTCTGAGATACGAACGCCTCTACGGCCCATGGCGTATTTTTCTCCCGAGTCGGAGCAGAACACGTTTTGCCAATCTTCCGTTTGAAAATTTTGACGGCATCATTTCAGGAAGCGACTCCGGGTTGCCTCTGCACAGCGCCGCCGCTCTCCAGCACATCCCCGTCGCCCTGATCGATTATGGAGAATGGAATCCCCCATTCCAGAACATGATCCAGGTTCGCTGCAACAACGAAGAAATCGGCGAGATGGGTGCCGAGTACCTGCTGGAGTTGGGGATGAAGCACTTCGCCTTTGTGGAGCAGACGTTTGAGGTGAACTGGTCGGTCATTCGACGTCTGGCGTTTGAAAAACGAATTGCCAGAGAGGGGTTGGACTGTTCGGTGTTTTCACGGTACAGTGCTTCGGGACGCGATTCGCGGGAAGATACGGAATCGTTGAAACGCTGGCTCCAGAAACTCCCCCGACCGACTGGAATCATGACCGCCAACGACACGCGGGCCGTTCAGGTTTTGTATGCGTGCCATGAAGCGGGACTGGAGGTTCCTCAGGAGATTGCACTCCTGGGAGTGGACGACGATGAAATGCTCTGCCAGATGTGCGATCCTTCGCTTTCCAGCCTCCTTCTGGACTGCGAGTACGGAGGATTCCTCGCGGCGGAATGGCTCGACAAGCGAATGCGCGGAAAATCGCCTCCCCCGGAAACCCCTACTTACCAGACCTTGCGGGTATGCGAACGCCGAAGTACCTCCATCCACTACAAACTCGATCCTTTCATCGTTGAAGTGAAGGAATTTATCGAAGAAAATGCCTGGCAGGGAATCTCCGTTGCCGATGTGGTGGCCCACAGCCACGCCTCTCGAAGCACGCTGGAACGGGCGTTTCGGCAGGCATACCACTGCACGCTCCTCGAAAAGATTCAGCGCGTCCGGTTTGAACGGGTCTGTCGCTTTCTGCTGGAAACCGATTTGACCGTGGCGGAAATTGCCTCCCTGTGCGGTTTTCGCAGTGTCAGCGCCCTGAGCTTTCAGTTCAAAAAAAGATTCGGAAAAACTACCGGCGAATTCCGAAAAAATCGCCGATAGTCCTGTTTTCCAACCGACCCGGAAGGATTGTGCAGACCGTGAGGCGTCGGCGGAGGTCTGTTTGAAGCCGTGAATATTTCCTTTCAGGGGGGGATTTGCCGGGGGATGTTTTGCGCAAAAAAGAGATGGCATTTGCGCAGAAAAACGGTTGCGTTTTGCGAGGTATTGTGTTACACTGGGGTGAGGTTCGCGGAAGCGTTGTGGAATCCCTGGGTCATTTTGCGTTGTGGGAAGGATAGAATGAGAATTTTGATTTTGACAGGGTGTCTGTTGGGGACAGGGGTACTTTGGGCGGGAGAGACCTGTCCGGACAAAGCGGTTCCGGAGGGGTTTGTTTCGCTGTTTGACGGCAAGACAATGGACGGTTGGGACGGCGACCCGAAGTTCTGGCGGGTGGAGGAGGGTTGCCTGACGGGGGAATCGACGCCGGAGAACCAGGTGGAGCACAATTCGTTCCTGATTTTGCGGAAGGTGGCAAATCCGAGGGATTTCACGATCGTGTTTGATTTCCGGATGTCGAAGGGGTGCAATTCGGGGTTATCGTTTCGGGCGAAGGAGACGGCGGGGAAGCCGTGGAATATTCTGGGGACGCACGCCGATATTTTTGACCACGAGAAACATCTGGGGACGATTTACCGGGACGGGGTATTGGCGTGGCGGGGGGAACGCGTGGCCGTGGCACCGGGGCGTAAGATTACGGTGAAAGAGACGTTTGGTACGGCGCAAGTGTTGCTGGAAGCGATCGATCGGTATGGTTGGAACACGTTTCGGCTGGAGGTTTTGGGAGGGCACATGACGCTTTGGATCAACGGCGTGAAGATGGCCGAGGTTCAGGACGACTCCATCAAGCCGCCGCATGGGGTGATGGGTTTGCAGATGCACCGGGGGCCGGCGATGAAGATTCAGGTGAAGAATGTTTTTTATAAGGAAGGGGTGGAACCATGAGTACGCGACGGCATTTTCTGAAAACGTTGGCAGTTTTGACGGGAGGGGCGGCACCGCTGGTCTTTCCGGCGTCGGTGTTGGGGCGGGATGGCACGGTGGCTCCTTCCAACAAGCTGACCATGGGGGGCGTGGGGCTTTGGGGGCGTGGGAGCACGGTTTTGCGCACGTTCCTGCAACACGACGATGTGAAAGTTCTGGCGGTTTGCGACGTGCAGTCGTGTCGACGGGACTTCAACAAGGAGATGGTGGACAAGCGGAACGGCGACCAGGCGTGCGACACGTATATCGACATGCGGGAGCTTTTCGAGCGGAAGGATATTGATTTTGTGCTGATTGCGACGGGGAATCGGTGGCATGCGTTGGCGTCGATATGGGCGGCGCGGGCGGGGAAGGATATTTACTGCGAGAAGCCGGTTTCCATGTCGCTTTACGAGGCGCACGCGTTGGAAGAAGCGATCCGGCAGTACGACGTGGTGTTTCAGGCGGGAACGCAGCGTCGGAACAGCGACAATTACAAGTTTGCCGTTTCGCTGGCGCATAGCGGGAAATTGGGCAAGTTGAAGGAGGTACACGCGAATATTCTCTGGCCGGGAACGCGTCACGAGTGGCTTCCTGGGGAACCGGAGCCGTCGCCGGAGGTGTGTGATTGGGACAAATTTTTGGGGCCGGTGCCGTGGCGTCCGTACCATTCGCGTTATGTCCGCAATGCGGGGTGGTATCGGATCGACGATTTTGAGGGGGAGATGCCAGGTTGGGCGTCGCATACCATCGACATGGCGCAGTGGGCGGCGAAGAAAGACGACACGGTTCCGGTCGCGTGGTATCCGCAGTTCGATGAAAAGGGGAACCAGAAGTGGGACATTCACGCAACGTACGCCGACGGTTTGAAACTCATCATGCGACCGGGCGGATTCATGGGTTTGGGAACCTGTTCGCTCCGGCTGGTTGGGGAGGACGGTTGGGTGGAAACGGGCGATTCGAGCCGCGTGGCGGTGTCGTCGGACCGGTTGCGAGAGGGGATGGGGGTGTATCGTGACGGCATGTACGAGGGGCCGCACGTGACGGAGTTTTTGGAGTGCGTCCGAACCCGCAAAGACCCGACATCAAACGTTCGCGTGACGGTAAATTCGCACATTGCGTGCCACTGTTCGTCGATATGCTGGAAGTTGGGGCGTGCGTTGACGTTCGACCCCGTTACGGAGAAGTTCAACGACCGGGCGGCGGATGGTCTGGGCATTCGATCCATGCGGGAACCATACACGCTGAATTAAGGCAACTTCCAGAAACGAAATAAAGGGATTAATCATGAAATATTGCATCACGACGTTGTTTCTTTGGGGATTCGCTCTTTTCGCGTATGCGGAGGTGAATCTGGAGTTGAAAAAGGAAATCCTCACGACGAAGGACGAAGCGGTTCTGATTCGTGTGATTGAGAAAATGCCGACAAACGAGGAGGAGCTTTATCTGGCGTCGATTGCGTGCAAGCAGTTGGCCAGTTATGGGAGTGACAAGGCGGTTCCGGCGCTTGCGAAAATGCTTTCGGAGCCGAAGCTGAATCATTATGCCCGATATGCACTGGTGGCGATTCCATCGACGGCGGCGGACGTGGCGCTGGTCGAGGCGGTGCGGACGCTTTCCGGAAAATTGCAGGCCGATTGCATCGACACGTTGGGGGTTCGGCGGTATCTTCCGGCGGTTCCGGAGATCGTGGCGGCGGAAGGGAAATCGGACTGCCCGTGGGTGCGGAAGGCGTCGTACGAGGCGTTGGGACGCATGGCGACGGACGAGGCGATCGCGTTTTTGCTGGCGGAAGTGGAGAACAACGGCAAGGCCGACGGGCTGGCGACGGGACTTCTCAGCGCGGCGGAATTTCGCAAAGATCGGGCCGTCGAGATTTACGCAGTGCTGGCGAAGGGGCCGTTTGCAGCGCCGGCAAAGCGGGCGGGGATTTATCGTGGGCTTCTGGCCGACCCGGACGTGGAGCGACTTTTCGCGGGGTTACGTTCGGACGATGGGGATATTTTTGAGCCGTCACTCAAGGCGGTTCGGGAGATTTCTTCGGACGTGGACGTGTGCGGCCCGTTGTTGGCAGGTCTGGACAGGTTTCCGGTGGAAAAGCGGTTTTTAGTGGTTCGCGCTCTGGCCGACCGGGACGACGACGGGAGTTTGCGTCAGGTGTTTCCGCTGTTGAAATCGTGGTGTGCGAATCCGGACGAAGCGTATCGTGTGGCGGGCGTGCGGGCGATGAAAAATCTGTTTCGGGTGCTTCCCAGGGAAGCGTTGGAAACGGTGTTGAACGTGTCGGGTGCGACGGAGGGGTTGTACGCGGATGTTCTGGCGGCCAGCGTCGCGTTGCCGGGAGAGGTTTTGGATGCGGCGGTGGTCGAGACGTTGAAAACGGCTCCCAGGGAGAAGCTGCACCTGTTGGCGACGATTGCGGAGCAGCGGGGCATTTTCGCGGCGGCGGAGGTGTTGCTGGATTTGTGTGAAAAGCACGATGCCGACCAACCGGTTCGAGATCGGCTCATTTCGGCGGCAGCGCGGCTGGTGCAAAAGGATCATTTGCTTCGGTTTGTGGCCGACGTGCAACGTTTGCCGAACGAGACGCAGATTTCGCTTTTGTATCAGAAGGTGTGCGTTCATTTACCGCAGGAGGCCAGCGCGGCGGAAATTGTGAAGTTATACGACGGGGAAAAAGACCTGTCGCAAAAGGTAAAGCTGTTGCCGGTGCTGAAAGTGATTGGTGGAAAGACGGCGTTGGCGTGCGTTTCGCGTGCCTGCTGGGAGGCGGCGACGCAGGAGGTGGCGACCAGGATTTTGGGCGAGTGGAACGACCCGCAGACGATCGAGGCGTCGGCGGAGGTCTGTTTGAAGCTGGCACGGGAGGCGACGGACGAAAAGTATCGGATTCGCGGGTTGCGCAGCTACATCCGGATTCCGCGTCAGTTCAACCTGCCGGAGGAGAAGAAAATAGCCATGTGCCGTACGTTTTTCGATACTGCCAGGCGGCCGGAGGACAAGTTGCTGGTGTTTGATGTGCTCAAACGGGTAATCAGTCCCGCGACGGCAGAGGCGGCGTTTTCGTATGCTTCGGACGAGGCGTGCCGGGAAGCTGCCTGTCGGTGTGTCGTGACGATTGCGAAGGAGGTGAAGGGGAAATCCCCTCAAATGGCCACCCTGTTGGAGCGGGTTCTTGCAACGACGAGTGATGAGGAAGTGAAACGCGAAGCGAAAATTTTGGCGGCGGCGCTAAAATAGTTGGCCTCCGGGGAAAGATTTTACGATAATGATAGATATAGTAACCGAGGGCGGAAGGATGAACAATCTGGATACGATGGAGCCGGCGGAACGGCTGGAATATTACGAACGAACCACTTCCCAGGCGTTGATGGAGGTGCGTCGGTATCGAAAAAAGGGGCCGATCCGTGCGGCGCTGTTCGATTTTGACGGAACGGTGAGTCTGGTACGGGAAGGGTGGCGGGACATCATGGTTCCGTATTTTTGCGAGGTGCTGGGCGCGTGGGACGACGATGCCGAAGGGGTTTATCGGGAGGTTTGCGACTGGGTGGATTTCCTGACCGGCAAACAGACGATTTACCAGTGCATACGTCTTTCGGAGGAGGTGGCAAAGCGGGGCGGCAGGGCGTTGGAACCGCTGGCGTACAAACGGGAGTATCACCGTCGGCTGCTGGAGAAAATCAACGGGCGGCTGGAGGGGCTTCGCGAAGGGAAGATTTCTCCGGATACGCATGTTGTGCCGGGGGGCCGGGCGTTTTTGGAGATGCTGCGTGGTGCGGGGATTTCGTGTTATCTGGCCAGCGGGACGGACGCGTGTTACGTTCGGGAGGAAGCGGATTTGCTGGATTTGACGCAATATTTCGACGGCGGTATTTACGGGGCGCGGGATGATTACAAGACGTTTTCCAAGGCGATGGTGATTGCGCAGCTGGTCGAGCAAAACGGGCTGGGGGGGGAGGAGTTGGTCGGTTTTGGCGACGGTTATGTTGAGATTCAGAACGTGCGTGAGGTGGGCGGCTACGCGGTGGGGGTGGCGACGGAGGAAACGAAACGGCAGGGGGTGAATCTCTGGAAACGTGCCCGGCTGCTGGAAGCGGGGGCGGACATGATCGTGCCGGATTTCACGAACGCCGAATGCCTGTTTGACGTTCTGCGTCACGTGTCAAGGGGGTGAAAATGCAGTTTTCTGATTTTGATTTTTCCCGATTTTCGCAGCTTTTTCGGGGGCGACGGTCGAACATCCTGGTGTTGGGCGATTACTGTCTGGACAAGTACCTGTATCGATTTGCCGAGCTGGACGAACCGTCTGTCGAAACGGGATTGACGGCGTATCAGATACGCGACGTTCGGATTTTTCCCGGCGTGGGGGGGACGATTACGGCAAATCTGGCGTCGCTGGGGGCGAAGGTCTTTTGCCTGGGGCTTTGCGGTGATGACGGCGAGGGATTCGAGCTGCGGAAAGCACTGCGGGCGTGCGGGGCGGACATTCGGGGGCTGTTCGTTTCGAGCCAGATACGGACGAACACCTACATGAAACCGATGACGTGGGAAAACGATCGGTGGGTGGAGATGAATCGTTTGGATTTGCGAAACGCCCATGCGGCGCCGCGGGAGTGGGTGCAAAAGGTGATCGACCGTGCGGCGGAGGTGTTTCCGAAAATGGACGGGATGATCGTGTCGGATCAGTTCACATTCGAGGCAGGTTCCGTGGTGACGGATGCTTTGCGGAAGGGGGTGGCGCAACTGGCGGCGGCGTACCCGGACAAGCCAATTTTGGGGGATTCGCGAGCGGCATGTGGGAAATATCGGAACATTCTGGTGAAGTGCAACGCGGCGGAGCTTTTGGCCTGCTGGCGGGAGCGGGGGCGGGAAATCGCACCGGATACCGAGGCGGATATGCGGGAGGAATCGCTCCGGGAAGCGGGGTTGTGGCTTGCACGGCGGAATCGAAAACCGGTGATGGTGACGCGTGGCGCGTTGGGGTCGTTGCTGTTTTACAAGTCGGGCCGGGCGGTTTGCTGTCGGGAAATCCCCGCCATCCCCGTCGAGCCACCCTACGACGTTTGCGGGGCGGGCGACGCGACCAATGCCGGGTTCCTGCTGGCGCGTTCGCGGGGTTTGTCGTTGGAGGAATCGGCCCTGTTTGCCGGGGTGGTTTCGTCCATCACGATTCGGAAAATCGGAGTGACCGGAACCGCGTCGCCTGACGAGGTGCGTGAGGTTTTGAAAAAATTGGAAGGTTGGAAGGAAAAGGGGGAATAATGGTTCCGCAGTTGGATCGAAATCGCATGGAAATTTTACCGCTGTCCGAGCGGGTGAACAAACTCGACCTTGCCACGACGCTGGTGAATGAGGAGGATTTTCCCGTTCATCTGACGCCGCAGGCGCAAGAGGACGTAGCGCGGGCGGCGGCGGAAATACGTCGGGCACGGGCAAAGAACGCTTCCGTCATGCTGGCGTTTGGGGCGCATTCCATTAAGAACGGGCTGGCTTCCGTGCTGATAGCACTTTTGCGGGAAGGTTGGATCACCCACTTTGCGACGAACGGGGCGGGGATGATTCACGATTGGGAATTTGCGTTTCAGGGGCAAACGGGCGAAGATGTGCAGAAGTACGTCGCACAGGGGCAGTTCGGAATCTGGGAGGAAACGGGGGCGTATCTGAATCTGGCGATTGCCACAGGCGCGTGGCAGGGATGGGGCTACGGGGAGTCGATCGGTCGAATGATTGCTGCGAACGGGCTGGAGATTCCAACCCGCGAGACGTTGTTGGCGGACGTCGCCCAAGGGGCTGCTCCCAACGCGACGGAGGAGGAACGGGAGAAGTGTGCTGCCGCATCCGACCTGCTTCTGGTGCTGGAACGGCAGAAGATTCCGTCGGGATTTTTGCCGGTCGCGCACCCCTGTTTGGAGACGTCGCTGGCATATCAGGCGGTGCGGGCCGGGGTTCCGTTCACATGTCACCCCATGATTGGGCACGATATTATCTACACTCACCCGTGCAACCATGGTGCCGCGATTGGCCGGGCGGCCCAGCGGGATTTCCTCACGTACGCCCAATCCGTTGCGGGGCTGGAAGGGGGCGTCTATCTGTCGGTCGGTTCCGCCGTGATGTCGCCGATGATTTTCGAGAAGTCGCTTTCCATGGCACGCAACATGGCCCGGCAGTCGGGGAAGAAAATCGCCGATTTCTCGATTCACGTGGTCGATTTGGCCACATCGTCGTGGGACTGGGCTTCCGGCAGCGAGCCGCCGATGGACGACCCGGCATACTACCTTCGTTTTTGCAAAACCTTCCACCGCATGGGAGGACGCATGACATACTGCGGTGCCGACAACCGTTCGTGGCTGGTCGCACTGCTCAAACTTCTGGGAAATTGATAATTAATGGTCAATGGATAAATGGTAAATGGTTAATTGTTTCGATTCCATCCTTTTTTGTGGAATAGAGAGCAACCTTTTACTCCAAGAAAAGTGTACAACCATTAATCCGATGATGATTCCATGAGTACGCATGAAGAAAACCTGCCGCCGTTGTTTACGGTCCATCAGCTTACTGCGGGGGTGCAGAACCTGCTGGGCACGGTGTTTGCCGACGTGCGGGTGACGGGTGAAATTACCAACCTGACCATCGCTTCACGCGGGCATGGGTATTTTACGCTCAAAGACGCCGAAGCCCAGCTTTCTGCCGTGATCTGGAACACGACCCGGAAACAGGCGGGGGTCGAGCTTCGTGACGGAATGGAGGTGGTTTGCCGGGGACGAATCGACGTCTATCCACCACGGGGAACGTATCAGCTGATCGTGACGGCCGTCGAGGAAAAGGGGTTGGGGTCGCTGGAGGCGGCGTTTCTGAAATTAAAACAACGTCTGGCGGCGGAGGGGCTTTTCGCTCCTGAGCATAAGAAACCGCTCCCCCAGCCGATCCGTACTGTCGGCGTCGTCACCAGTCCCGACGGTGCCGCGATTCATGATTTTTTACAGGTTCTTCGCCGTCGCTGGTGCGGTGTGGATGTCGTGATTTATCCCTCTGCCGTTCAGGGGCGTGGAGCGGCCGCCCAGCTTGCCGAGGGGGTACGTTTTTTCAACACCCATGCCGGACGGTTGGGAATCGACTGTATCGTCCTGACTCGCGGTGGCGGAAGCATGGAAGACCTGTGGGAGTTCAACGAGGAAATCCTCGTCCGGGCCATTTACGCTTCCGAGCTTCCCGTACTTTCCGGCGTCGGCCATGAAATCGACGTGACCCTATGCGACCTGGTTGCCGACCGGCGTGCCCTCACCCCCAGCGAGGCGGCGGAAATCGTTTCGCCCGACGCCTCCGATCGGCTCATGCGACTGCGGCAGCACGAAAAACGGCTCCGGTACGCTCTCCAGTCGAAACTCGACCGTCTGGAAACCCGTCTGGAATCGTTGAAAAACCACCCGGTGTTCCGCTTCCCCTATCGCCCCTGGGAGCAGGCTTCGCAGGCGGTGGACATGCTGGAAACCACCCTCCGCCGGGCCATCCGGATTCCCATCGAACGCTTGGAAAACCGGCTGGCCAACGCTGCGGGGAAGCTCCAATCCCTCAGCCCGCTTGGCGTCCTGGCACGCGGTTTCTCCATCACACGCACCGAATCTGGCGAGGTCGTCCGGCTTGCGAAACAGCTTCTCCCCGGCGAGAAAATCGTCACCCAGTTCTCCGACGGAACCATCTCCAGCCGCGTGGAAGAATCCCCCTGAAAACAACTTGAAAATTAGCCACTAATTATTAAATTAACCATTAATTATAATTATTAGTTGTCAATTTAGCCAAGCGAATCCCCACTTCTTCCGGAACTACGGGCTGCGCCCTCCGTTCACGGCTCCACACGACCCGATTAACCATTAATTATCAATTATCAATTCACCTAGCTCTGGTTCCCAACCGCACGAAAGATTCTTTCCCTCACATCGCCGCGTTGACAAATTTCCCTCGGTATTTCCCATCCTCCGGAAGCCATTTGGTCTCGATCACTAAATCCGTACACTCCTTTGAAATCGTTACCGTCAATCCCGACGTCTCACGCAACCCATACCGCGGCGGTATCAGGTACTTCACCTTCCGTGGCCCGTCGCTAATCGTGGCACTCACCTCCACCTGGTACACCCCGGGTGGACATCCGTCCGCCTCGTCGAAATTCCCCAACACAAAACGACCGTCCGACCCGATCCGACCCGACGAAGGACGCTTCCCCTCCAACGAATACAAACGCACAAACCCGTTAAATTCCCCCGTCACCGGCTTGCCATCAACCCACACCACGCCCCCCGCCGGAACCCGCAGCGGACGTCCATCCCCACACCCCGCTACCAAAAAAAGCCACCACAGACACCCCAAAAAAAGCACTCCCCGCCTCATCAGTACGTACCCCCCACCGTTTCCTCTCCCGCACGCGTCCCCATCGCCTGGTACACCGTGTAGTCGATCCCCTCCGTCAAAAACGCTACGTGCGCGTCCCCAAACAGAAAATTCCCCCCACCCGGATGATACGACCCGAACGCCGCGTTCAATTCATAATTGCCAAAATTAATCGTAACCCCATACCCCGCCTTCGTGTTGATCGGATTGTCCGTCGCACGCAACGTCCGAAAAACCAGCCCCACTAAATACGACGTCTTGGACCGATCGTTCCCATTGTCCGTAAACTCCCCCGCAAAAAGCGTGTTGGAAAGCCCGTCTCGAATCTCCCCCCCATGAATCTGACGCTGGTAAAAAAAGACCCCATCATTGTTGTACTTGATGTTCATCTGATTGGAACCCCACGTCGATGGAATTCTCTTTCCCGCACAAAACGCATAGTCCGTCTTGGACATCGTGTACGGCGTCTTCCCCGTCAGGCAGTTCGTCGTGATGATCTCGTCCGGAACGTCCGACGAAGGACACCGCACCATCGGTACCGCAACCTTCGCCGCCTCCACGTAAGCCGCCGTGTTCCACCCACTCACCGACGAGTCCGGAGTCTCCCCATTGCCACACGGATACACGTTCCCATCATTCAACGCCTGATACAACGCCTCCTGCTCCATATAAGGTAAACACGCAACAAACGGCGTCGATGCATACCGCTTCGTTGAATTGACCGTGTTGTCCGTCAAACAGGTACCATCACACCCCTGCCGACCCGCCGGAAATTGCGTCATCATCGTCTCGTAATTCAATACCGCAAGCCCCACCTGCCGTAAATTGTTTGAACACGACATCCGCCGCGCCGCCTCCCGCGCCTGCTGCACCGCCGGTAAAAGCAACCCCACCAACATCCCTATAATCGCAATCACCACCAACAACTCCACCAGTGTAAAGCCCGGCCCCGGGTGCGGCCGGCACCCGGTACGACCGGGGGCGACTACGGCTACCGGCCCCGGGTGCGGGGCGGCACATAACGGCTGCCGCCGGTTGCAATCGCTCCGGGAGGCCGGCGTCTCCCTTACTTTCCGAACGCCCTTTGGGCTGGTACGTGCGGCGGCTTTTTCCGGTATCACAATTTCCTGTTTCACGGTACCCCCCAATCTTCCCTGAACTACCGTTCTCCCCTGGAACGAACCACCCGCTTCCCCAGCAACAACCCCAATACCAGCAACACCCACGCCGCCGGCTCCGGAACACTCGAACCGCTGAAACCGCGAAGCGACAGCCCCTCAATGGCGGTATAATTGGTAAAGTCCCACGCAAAATACGTCGCCAAATCCGCAAACACTCCCAGCTGAACCCAGCCATCGCCAAGGTATTCCGCCGTGTAATCCGAGTTCTCCGTCAGCCACAAAGCAAACGCTTCTCCCCCGGCATCCGTTAGATTGGACACACTCAACGCCATCACATAAGGATCGCCCACAGGAAGAATCTCGATTGCCCCAGACGTGGAATCGCCCAAACCGCGAAAGCCGGAATCCATGGTGTAAGCGTTTTCCTGCACGTTGTTCAGCTCAATTTTCAACGCAGAGGAACCGGTCGTGTTCCCGGAAACGTTCCAGATTTTGCTGTTGTTGGTGATGGTGAAGCCTGAAAGATCGCTGGCCGTACCAACTTTCAAAAGTTCGTAAGACGTGTCCGCCGCCGTAAAGATTCCCGACGAGGATATTTCCACGATTTTCTTACCCAATAGCTCCGCCTTGCCTGTAAGCGTGACCGTTCCGAATTGACCATTGTTTACAAGAAACCGAACCTCTCCCCCGGTGCTTGCGTACAGATTAACCGCCTTCGCTTCCCCGCCCGAAATCACAAACGTCGCCGTGCCGGTCGCATCAGAACTCCCGGACGTGCGAGCCAAATAGATCGAGCCGCCATTGGTCGTCACGTCTAAAAGCCCCCCTTCCAAATGATACGTCCCCGTCGAACCCGTTTGCCGGGCAACGTAAAATTCGCGATATTGCGTGCTCACCGTACCCACCTTCACCGTTCCCCCCGTCTGGGTGAACGTTCCCTGACCATTTTCCCCAATGACAAGATTCTTCCCCGTGGACAACGTTCCCTCGCTTAACGTCAACGTGCCAACCGAATCGGTACCCGTTCGAGCAACGTACATGCTGTCGGTGGTCGTGAACGTGCCTCCGGAAATCTCCAGCGTCCCCTTCCCGCCGTTGAGTCCCACATTCACAAAATTCACGGAGGAAAACGTTCCCCCGGTTTGCGTAAACGTGTTCTCGTTCGCCGAACCGTTTCCGAGGATAAACGTATCGACGTTCATGCCCGTCCCCGTCACATTAATGGAACCGCCACTCATCGTAACATGCCCTACGCCCGTGGAAGAACCTCCCATAAAAAACTTGGCCGCAGAAATACTCCCGCCCGAAATCGTGAGCGTTCCAGTACCAGCTTTTCCCACGTAGAAACGACCTTTCACGTCGATTTCACCCGCCGTCATATGCAACGTTCCATTCCCATCGTTCCCGACAAAAAAACCGTTTCCGTCGTTTTCGCCCGTTTGCGTGGCGGTGATTTTCCCACCGGAAACGTTCATGACCCCCACGCTACCGGCAACATTTCCAATTCGGATATTTTCCGCCGTAATCTCGCCGCCCGATACGTTGAAATTCCCCGTCGTCTTTTGATTGGAAACGTTAATATTCTTGCCACCCGCTTGGCCCGTTCCATCGAACAGCATCGTCCCCCCCGACATGTTGAAATATCCCTCAAAATTGGCGGTCGTCTGGAAAGTGAGCGTTCCACCGGTAACGTAAAACCCCGCGCCGTCTCCAGAGGCACTAAAATTAGGATGGCTCGCGTAATTCAATGTGACGTTTGCGTTGTCCGCTACCTCAAACCGAGATTTCGTCGAATCCGCAAAACCCGAGGAAGCCGTGACGACAGCCGTTCCGCCAAACGTGATTTTACCATCATCCTTCATCTGGATTTTCGACACCGTGATCGTGCCGTTCGTGATGCGATTTTCCACCTTGGAACCCATGAAATTCATGGTAAGATTTGGCGTATTCATCGTCAGCGTCCCGCCGGTCTGGATAAACCCTGCCCCGGTGTGAATCGTAAATTGCGTCGCGTTGGGGTTCACAAGAAGCTCCCCGCCCGTCAGCCGAAGCACCGTGCGGTTGGCATACTCCGGTTTATCTCCTGGGTTACTGCCCCCGTCGGAAGTCAGAAAGAATCCCGTTCCAGAAGAAGTTACCGTCCCGGAGTTGATATAAATTCCCTGATACGCCTTGCTGTAATCCACCCCCAGATACCCCGAAACGTCCTGCGAAAACGGCGAACTGCCGCCGCTCCATGTACTGTCGGTCAAATTTCCGGTCGTCCCGGTCCAGGTCGTATCGGCAAGCACCGCATTTCCAGCCCAAAAGAACGTCGTTGTAGCAAGCAACACGCAGATAAAATTTTTCATTAGAATCATCTCCAAAAGTTTCATTCCAGGAACTGTCGATTCACAACGCTTTCTATTTTAAACCGATAAGCGCAAAATACTATAGTAATTTTGCGAAAAATCATGGTAACTTTGCGAATTGAAAACGTCCGCCAGGGTTACTTCCGATTCCAGACGCGGATGTAGTCGATCTCGAAATCGACCGGATACGGAATCGACGTATCGAGCGGGCCGGTCCAGCTGGCCGCCTGAAACATCGCCACGAGAAGGTACATCGGCCCTGGGGGGGTCTGTCCCTGGTACGTGTAAATCGGTTTCCCATCGAGATACCACGTCAGTTTCCCCTCCTCCCAGTGCATCGCCCAAACGTGATACTCCTTCGTCGCATCAAAGTCGAGCGGGAAACGAAAATGCCCGTTCGGCGTAAAATGCACGTTGAACAGGTTCTCTTTGGGCGACCCGCCGAGCCACTCGAAAATGTCGATCTCCAACGCCCCCGCGCTGCTGCGACGTACACCTTCGGGCGTGTATTCCTGATTCTTCGCCCCCACCTGGTGCAGCCAAAACGCCGTATAACGCCCGCTGCCGCAGTTGGGCATTTTGCAACGAATCTCAAACCAGCCATATTTCTGCGAAAATTTCACCTCGTCGTCAAAATTTCGCGTCGCCTCATTGTAGCGGTAAATCGCGGTCGTCAGGCACGAAACGGTAAGCGTCTCCGGTTTGTCTCGCTTGGGCAAATCCTTGTCCACACGCAGTTTCAAAACCCCATCCTGAAGTACGTAATGCGCCATCGGAGGCTGCGGTTGCCATGCCCGGCCATGCTCGTTCGGAAAACCGATTTTCTTGTAATACTCCATCCGCCCGAGCCGATACCCCGGAAACCATCGCGTTTCGTCCAGTGTCGGGGCGTCGAATTCGTCCGAAAACGTCTGCTTCCAGTCCAGGTCGCCCGACGGGTGCCAGCCGGGAACCTCCGCCCCAACGACACCACACGAAAAAACCCAAAGCAGCAATAAAAGGTGTTTCATGGTAGATTCTCCTGAAGTTTCTTGAAAACGGCTTGCGACACAGGGCTTCCCCAACATCGTCCTGAACATCGTGTGCGATCAAATTTCCTTGCGAATTTGGGCAAGACGGGTAATTCCCCTCTTTCAGAGGGGTGGCAGCCGTAGGCTGACGGGGTGTTTCGCCGAGGGAAAGCGCTTCCAACTTCGGAACTACCCCCCGCCCTTCGGGCGTACCCCTTCAAAGAAGGGGAATTCTACGGCACGCAGAAAGTTTGATCGCACCCTGAACATCCATCCTACCCTATCCCCCCGTTGCATTCAATGGAAGAATCGCGTAAAATTTTAGTAACTTTGCGAAACAGGAGCCGCCATGAAATCCCTTCGACCGTCCATTTCCGTTTTCATGCGAATCAACCATGAAAGTATGCGTGGTATTCTTCGCGGCATCCTGCTCTATGAAAAAGTAAACGGGCCGTGGGATGTCCGCCTGGAGCTTGAAAACCAATATTGGGAAAACGACTGTGCACTACCGAGCATTCCCATCGCTTCCAACCCCTTCCCCGACGGAATCATTGCGTGGGGAAACAACGCGACGACCGCAAAGAAACTGCGACGGGCCATCCGAAAGAAAATCCCCGTTGTTCTGATCAATCCCTGGGAAGAATACGACGAGCTTCCCGAATTTCATCGTTGCGTCCGAATCGCGTGCGACTCGTTCACGGTCGGGCAGTCTGCCGCCGAATTTTTTCTTGAGAAAAACTTTCGCAATTTTGCCTACGTCGGAGCACGAACCAACGTTATCTGGTCCCGAAAACGGGGCGAGGGTTTTTGTCAAACGCTGACGGATCGGGGGTATGTTCCCATCGTTTACGAATCGTTGGAAAAATCCACCCAACCCCCCCCCCCCGAAAAATCCTCCCAATCCCAACCCTCAAAAAAAGCCGATGAAATCCGGCTCCGTAAATGGCTCCAAAACCTTCCCCCACGAACCGCGATTTTCGCCGCGTTGGACATGCGGGGCAAGCAAATCATCGACTGCTGTTCCAGCCTTGGAATCCCCGTTCCCGATGCAATCAGCGTGCTGAGCGTTGATAACGACGAGTTCCTCTGCCAAATGACCACCCCGTCGATGAGCAGCATTCGTCTCCATCTCGAACGGGCAGGATGGCACGCGGCGGAAATGCTCCACACCCAAATGAAGGGCCAAAAAACCGAAGAAAAAACGTATTATTACGGAGTGTGCCGGATCGAATCTCGCGGCTCAACCGAAATCGTCGTCGCCGACAACCCCATGGTGGTGGAAGCGGTGGCCTACATCCGAAACCATTGCAGCCAGATGATCACCGTCGCCGACGTGGCCCGGCAGTTCCCCATTTCCCGACGAACTCTGGAAAAGAATTTTCGTGACGAAATGGGACATACCCTCTTTCAGGAGCTGCTTCGTCAACGGCTGCGGAAATTAGCCAGACTGCTGTCCGAAACCGACATTCCCCTGACGGAGCTGGCCCCTTTATGCGGGTTTGCCAACGACAGTTACATGGGGAAAGTGTTCCGAAAGTATTACGGCCATACGCTCCTGGAACACCGACGAAAAGCCAAAGCCTGACACCGAAGCATTCTCCTGCCGGGAAGAATCAAAGCGACGGGAGCGTAAAAACTTTACCATCCTTTCGATTCCCTAAATAAATATGGACGTTGATATCAATGCTATAAGGAATCCCCTGCACCGACCCATCGCACATCACCATGCTAAACGACCCTGCATGACAGCTTCCAAAGGAACTGTTGGACTCAAACCCATTCCGATCCTGAAGGGGCCGGTAGGAAGTGCTCGTGGCGCGATACGAATCCCAGTCCGCAGCAGTATAGATCGCTTCATTGTCGCTGGTAAGGGTGCCCGTTTCGTAGTATTCCGGAGGCATATACTTTTCACCTATCAGGTAGGTGTTGGTGGTTCCATCGCGTATTTCCGCAATCGTAATGGTGCTGCGCCCAAAAATGACTCCGTTCGATTTCGATGCGGCATTTCCCCAATCCACACTTTTGGATGCCGCAAAATTCGCCACTTCATAACCATTGTTGAAGGAATTGCAACTGTTGGCAGCATAATCGTTTTTTCCCGCGTACGGTGTGGAACCTGAATTGACCGGCGTGCCCGACTTGTACGTCTTGCACGTCCGCCGCGAGGGACAGTTGAAAATCGGAATGGGTGACTCCGCACGCTGCTTCGCCCCCTCCTTTTGCGTCGCGGTTTCCGTGCCAGGATCACCGTCCGATCCAAGTTGGTAAAGCGCGTTCTGCTCCAGGTAAGGAAGCAACGAGTATGCCCAACCCCCCATCTGCCCCACCCCAAACCCCGCATCGGGATCGCCCGTGAAAGACCACTTCCACCCCCCCGTGGGATAATGTTTGTGCGAACTCTCCAAATTCAACGCCGCCAGCCCCAATTGCCGCAGATTGTTGTTGCACTGCATCCTCCGCGCCGCCTCCCGCGCCTGCTGCACCGCCGGCAAAAGCAATCCCACCAACATCCCTATAATCGCAATCACCACCAACAACTCCACCAGTGTAAAGCCCGGCCCCGGGTGCGGCCGGCACCCGGTACGACCGGGGGCGACTACGGCTACCGCCGGTTGCCAGTGGCGTCGTGAGGCAGTCGCTTTGCTCCTGGCCTCCCTGTCCTCCAGAACGGCCTCTGGGCCGGTACGACCGGGGGCGACTACGGCTTCCACCCATTGCAATTGTTCCCCAAGATGGCCCCCATTCCTCGAATTTTTCCACTCCGCTCGCTTCATGGCTCCCCCATTCTCTTTTCCAGCGACAAATCCCACATCCACTCCCGTATGATACAACTCCGACACGCCATTGTCAAGGTGTACGCCCCACGTCCCCCGTTCTTGCAAAGACACACAAACACCCCCCCACGAAATTTGCAGGCACCCCTTTTGGAGGGTGTCTTGATTTTTGGGTAGGAAAATGCTACAATAGGATGTGAAGTGTTTGCGTCATTCTTCGTCAATCCACTCAAAAGGAGCTGCCCATGTCCGATTTCCCCCCCTCCAATCCCCAAACGTCCCCTTCCAGCGAGCAAAATACGGCCCCCACGGAAACCTACACCTGGCGTTACGCCGCCAAAGACCTCACCGATGAAATGATCTTCGGCGTCGTTTTTTTGGCCATCACCCTTATTTTCTGGATCATGGGGGGCGGCACGTGGCTCTCCCTGTTCGGTATCCTGACCGGAATCCTGGGCGTCGTTTCACTGCTGTACTGGCTTTGGATTGCCAACATGTTTTTCGTCCGGCGGCTTTGCACCTCCTACGAGCTGAACCCGCAGAACTTCATCTACAAACATGGATTCATCGTCCAGCATACCCGTTTTATCGAACTGTTCGATATCGAGCAGGTCAACATCAAACGGAACCTCTGGGAGCGAATCATCGGTGTTGGCACCGTCCAACTCCGGATCAAAGATCAGAACGAAAACAACGGAAAATCGATCGAAACGCTCAACATCCCCGGCATGACGAATTTCGAGGAAATGCAGCGGCTCATTAACGAATACCGAATGTACTACCGTACCAAAGTGGGAACGCCGCTTGTCAAAGCGTAACCGAATTCCCCGATATTTTACCCTTTTTTTACAAGGAAATCATTGATGTCTACTCCTGAATATCTTCAGAAACTGTTTGGATTTGATGGCAAAGTCGCCGTCGTCATTGGCGGAGCCGGCGAGTTGGGCGGAGCGATCTGCCGTGGTCTGGTGCAGGCCGGAGCGCATGTCGTGGTGGCCGACGTCGCCGAGGAACCGTGCCAAAAGCGGGTTGCCGAGCTGGAACAATTCGGCAAAGCCTCCTGGACGCTCATCGACGTCACCCAACGTGCTTCGGTTGAAAACGCCCTCGATTTCGCCGCCAAAATCACCGGACGGGTCCACTGCATGGTCAACGCCGCCGGTGTCAACTACGGTTCCAACTTCCTCGACTACCCCGAAGAAAAATGGGACTTCGTGATGAACATCAACCTGAAAGGGATTTTCATCGCCACGCAGGTTTTCGGCAAGCATATGGCCCTCCAGGGGGGCGGGTCGATTTTGAACTTCGGCAGCGTGAACTCCATCCTGCCACTGTCCCGCGTGTTCGGGTATGCCGCAAGCAAGGCGGGCGTGCTGAATCTCTCCCGCAACGCCGCACAGGATTTGGCTTCCCAAAACGTGCGTGTCAACGTGATCTGCCCCGGATTTTTCCCCGCCGAGCAGAACCGCAAACTGCTGGACGACTCGCGGGTCGCACACATCATGGACCACACCCCCATGAAGCGTTACGGCGAGCCGGACGAACTGATCGGAGCGTCGCTGTTGATGTTGTCCGAGAATGCCGGTAAATTCATCACCGGCGCCTATATCAGCGTGGACGGCGGGTTTACCTCCTGTTGGTTCTAACGCATGTTTCCTTTTTTCCCATGAGGCGTCCATGAAAAATCTTTCCCTGCTTGTCGGACTGTTGGGGTGGCTGGTTCCTTCCGTTTATGCCGACTACCTGACGGAATCGCGGGCCGGATTCCGAAACATCGCGTTGTGTTACGAGAATCCGGACGCCGACGCCGCGTATTTCCGTCCGATGTTGGTCAAATATACGGACGACCAACCAACGACGCAGGCAGGGTTCGACGCATTTCTGTTTTTGCGCTACACGATCCATGGGAAGAAAACGGAAGTCGCCACGTTTTGCAAAGAGGATTTTCAGTGGTTCCTTACCTCCTGTTTCGAGAATGCGGCGGATGTTCCCGAACTGAACCGTGCGGTAAGAGAACTGCGGAACGAGGGGTTTCTGAAACGCGAAGCACCGATTCGCGTGATGTTTGCCATTCCCTGGCTCTCTCCGAAAGCAACCGATTTTGGCGACGTGGATGGCGACGGCGTTTCGGAAAATCTCTCCACCGCCGACGGACGCCGACGGGTGCTGAACTGGTTCACAGAGGAAATCCTCTCCCGAATGCGGGCGTTTCCGGAACTGGAACTCTGGGGTTTCTACATGATGCGGGAGGGATTGAGCGAAGCGGATGGGGACATTGCCCGACAATACTGCGACGTGATTCACGCGAAGGGGTATCGGGCGTTGTGGATTCCATACTTTCAGGCACAGGGGGTTGAGCAGGGATACGACCTGGGGATGGATGCGGTGATCCAGCAAAGCAACTGGACGTTCCGCGTCGATGGCGACTCGGGAGCGCGACGGAATCGGATCGTGCTGGCTGCGGAATTTGCGAAGGAACAGGGGTTGGGAATCGAGCTGGAAATCAATCCCTCCTCCACTCCCCAATGGCGACGAATCTTCCTGCAAACGCTGGAGTCCGGAACGCGTACCGGGTTCCAGCACGCACCGTCGGCAGCCTATTTCGGCAACCGTTTTTTCTGGCCCACCAGTCCCGACCCCCAAGACCGTCGGTTGTATGCCATCTGGATGGATTATCTGGCGGGCAAGCCGATTTCCCTCGACCCACCAGGCACCTGGACGCAAACGCAGCGGGACGACGGGACGCTTGAAATCCTATACACATGCCAAAAGCCGGAAGCGGTGCGGATCGTCGATATTTTCCTGACCGAAACGGAGACGGCGTTTTTTTCGGGACTTACACAAATCGACACGCGGGTTCAGGCATCCGATCCCTGGACGCCAACGGCGTGGAAACTGCGTCGCGACTGGAATCCACGGAATCGGACGCACCAGAATCTTTCGGTCGCATTGCCGGGACAGGCCGTTCGCCAGCTGCGTATCCGAATGACGCCCGACGCCGGTTCCGCTCCCCCCAACGTAACGGATGTGGATTTGGACGCGACGATTCCTCCGCTGTTGCTTTCCGAAGCGTACCGCAAAACGTACACCACGAACCAGCCCTCCCCCACAGTCACGTATCCCGACACCACCGGGCGGAAGCTGCTGGATGGCGTGACGGGACGCGAATGGTCGAAACATGTCGGCTGGCAAGGGTCGCTGCCGGTGACGATTTCCCTCGATTTCCACCAAAAAATCACGTTTGACGAAATTCGTATCCACGCACACCCCGGCCCCAGCGCAGGCATCCGGCTCCCCGATAGCGTGACGGCGATTTTCTCGGAAGCCGCCGAAACGCCCCGTCTGTCCGGCATGGGAAAAGCCCCCCAAAACCTCGAAGCGGTCGCCGATTTCCACTTCCAGAAAGAGGGGGATTTCCTGCAATGGAAACGGAACGCTCCGGCCCATGCGCGAAGCATGACGCTTTCCCTTTCCCACTCCGGCTGGCTTTTCCTGTCGGAGTTGGAATTTTTCCGCAATGGAAAACGGCTCGATTCCTCTGCGTTTTGCTATCGGTTGTCCCGTGCCGAAACGTTTACGCAAACGAAAGAGAACCCCTATCCGGACGATGGGCAAAAACTGACGGACGGACAGGTCGGCACCGATTTCTCCAAGCAGTGCTTCGGTTCCCACACCGAGAAAATGCGGGTCACGCTCGACCTCGGCACGCCGCTTCCGGTCGGCTCCGTGACGGCCTGGGTGCTGGACGGCGGTGCAGCAGGGGTTCGTCTTCCTGACCACGCTTCCGTCCGTTTTTCCACCGATGGCGAACAGTGGACTTCCCCGCAGGAAATCCCCCTGCCGCCCCGGAAAAAATGCCGCAACCTCCAGGTCGTTCCCCTGACGCACAACGCCCACAAAACGCAGGCCCGGTACGTGGAAGTGGAGCTGACTCCCCAAGGCTGGACCATGCTTTCGGAGATCACCGTGAAACGCTGACGCCGTTCTTTTCCACCCGAACGCCACGCGGTTCCAGCACGAAACCGTCCGTCATGCGGTACGGCACGTCCCCAAAATGGACCGTCACACGCACGCCGTTGCCAAATTCCGATTGCTGCACTTTCCGATCCGGCGTGAGCCAGCGGTAATTCGTCATGGGCGACATTCCCGTCATTCGGGAAACCGGGGCGGCAATTTTCACGCTCTCGGCCAGTTGGGGCTGAATCTGCGTAAACGTCGCTTTGTCGAACAGGTACATCGGCGGCGTGCCGCAAACCGCGTTGAACAAATCCCGCTTCCACCAGATTGCCGGGAATTTGTTGTTGTAATCGCACCAGTACCAGTACGACACCACGCAGTCGTGAAACACCAGCTCCCAGAACGGCACCCGAAGCTGCTCGCTTGTGCCCAACCGAATTTTTTCCGGCACCTCGTCGTAAATTTTCGTCTGCCAGCGTCCCCCATCCACGCGATAGTGGTTCGGGGCGCTGAACATCCCCTCGAAATAATCGCAGCATGGCACGAAGCACTCGACGCCATCCTCCGTGCCGCAAACCAGATGAAACGCCTCCCCCAGCATGAAAAAAAGTTTCTGCCGGGCAACCAGGCTCTCCCGCCGATTCAGTGGGTGTTTCGGATTCCAGCACTCCCCCAGACCGCACCCCGTCACATCCAGAAATCGGGCCGAATATGGCGACGTTTCGAGAATCTTTCCAATCCGCTTGCGGGCATAGTCACACGCCCGTGCCTCGCATAACGACGCGCATGGAATCATCGGTTTTTCCGGGTCTTTGGGGAACACCTGCCACCCCCGTGCGGGCGTCCCGTCCGGCCTGCGCACGATGTCGTCGTTCGTCCACGCTTCCGGAATCCAGTCGCTGCTGACGTAACGCACCTCCGAAAGTTTTTCAGGTTCGATCAGGTCTTTGTAAATGTCGTAACAGCTGACCAACACGTTCGGGAATCGGGCCAGATTCCGGACCTGTTCGGGGGAAGAGCGCCGATTCTGGAACGTCTCCGCCCCGCCTGCACAGTTCATCAGCACGTTGTCAAATCCCAGCTCTTTAAGCCGCGTAAGTGCCGCTTCCTTGTCCGCATCCCAGTACCAGACGTTCGGTGCCCCGATGAGGGTGTCCAACCGCCCGGCCAGCTTCGGAGAACGCTTTTTCTTTTCCTCAAACGTGACCAGATACCCCTTCGCACGCATGATTTCCCGATACCGGGCCGCAATGGAAACCGGATTGCACTTCTCCATGAAAACATACCGAATCGACCGGGCGTAGCCGAACGTCTGCTTATCCTGCGTCCAGCAAATATTAATCTGCCGCAGCCCGTTCTTCCGCACCGCAAACCGAATCGCCGCATTCTCCGGCGTTTCCAGAATCGCCATGTACCCGCAGGCCGGGAGAATCTCGCCATCCTCCGACACCGTTTCCGCATACTGCCCCCAAACGCCCATGTTCATGTCGCGGCCATACACGCCAAACAAATCGAGCCGGTCGGTTCCCACATCCGCCATCTCCACCGGAAACGCAAACCCACAACCATGCGGAAGCAACACCCGTTCCCCCTTTGCCGCCTCAAACGGGTACGGATACTCCAGCCGCGTTCCCACTCGTGATTCCGGCGCCGCGTCAAGCCGTACGCCCAACGCATTTTGCTCCAACGTCAGCACGGCGTGAAAGTCCGCGTTGATTTGCGGATACCGGAACGTAAACATCAGCCGGTTTTCCTCCGCTTTCACCCCGGAAACCGCCAGCACGGGAAGCGTGTCCGGCAAGGCTTTCCAGTTCCGGCCCGTCCGCTTGTCTTGCACGTCAAACGCACCATTTTCCGGACGAAAAACCACCTTCAGCGACGCGTTTTCCAACGTCTGCCCCCAAGCCGCAAACGTCGTCCAGAACACCACCAACCCAGAAAACAGAAATTTCATGCGTCTCCTCCCAAAGTCTTTCACACGCCGTAATCCCAATCCTTTTCTTCGTCCGCCAGCAACTTTGGACGCATGTAATATCCCACACGCCACGCACAAAGCAAAAGCACCATCCATCCCACACTCCCCAACAGCAACAGCCCATCCCACAACACCAGCTGAATCCCCTCCTCCCTCCGGGAATCCTCCGCAATGGCAAGGGCACGCATCTGCTGCTCCGTCAGAGAATGATTCTCCTGCAACGATTCTTCCACCGCCACACGATAATATTCCAAATTCCGATTCTCCCGCGCGTCGGGCCAATCGGCTTCCAGCGTCCTTTCACGCGTCTCTTTTTCTTTCAGCGGAACCACCGGAACCGGACGAGGTTCTTCGTTCACATATCGCAACCCTCCCGCGATACCGACAAAAACCGTCACCAGCCCGATCATTCCCCAAAAAACCCAAAAAGGTTGCTCGTTCAGCCGATAGTACCCCGCCGCACCATAGACAATCAGGGAGATACACAGCACCAGCGGCGCCACGAGCAATACCCATACCCAAACCATGGCCCCTCCGTCGGTTATCCAGGATACGTTTTCGGCAGCGTACGCTTGTGACTTGTCGCGTCGCGAACATGCTCAATCCGGGCGATGTTCTCCTCCGTCCCGGTACCATGAAGCAGGTATTCGTCGATCTCCGCGTACCGGATGCCCATCTCCGCTTCGTCGGTCTGCCCCTCGAACAGCCCGGCCGACGGCGCCTTTTCGATGATCTCCGACGGTGCCCCCAAAAACCGCAGAAAATCGAAAATCTCCGTCGCGGTCAGGTCGGCAATCGGGTTGAAATCGCAGGCACCATCCCCCCATTTCGTAAAATACCCCATCGTCGCCTCCGAACGGTTCCCCGTCCCGCAGACCAACGCCCCACGGGACTGAGCAATCGTGTAAAGCGTCGTCATGCGAAGCCTCGGATTGATGTTCATCTTCCCCTTCGCCGCGTTTTCCTCCGAAATTTCCATCCCCTGAAGCACCGGCTCCAGCACCCGTAAAAACGCCTCTTTCACCGGCGTTACGTCCACCTCGATCGTGGGGATGTCGAACTGCTTCGCCACCCGGAGCGCATCGTCCCGATCCTGGCCGAAATTCCGCGAACTCTGGCACGGGAGGATCACCCCCAGCACCCTGTCCGTCGCCATGCGGCACAAAATCCCGGCCAACGTGCAGTCCTTGCCGCCGCTGTTGCCATACACCACTCCCATCCCGTTCAACACCGAACGGATCCAGATCACCCGAGCGTCTCGCTCCTTCTCCCAATCTCGCAACATCTCTCCAACCTTTCGCACGGGGCCTTGCCCGCATGGAGTTTTTCCCCTCCCGGAAAATCCCTCAGTTCGCCCACTCCGGAATCGGTTCTCGCTCGATAACCGGGTCGGAACAGGTCTCCTGAAGACGACGTATCTTGCCCGCTTCCGCCGCCACCTCGTTGACGTCCACGGAAAATTGGAAATCCAGCCCAAAATGCCGCTTCGCACCCGGCGCCAGCGTCACGACCCGCCCGTTGGCCTTCTCGAACGTCTTGTCGTTCGGGAAATTCAACGCCGGTTCCATGCCCGTAACGTAGCCGTCCTGCGAAGCGTGCTGGCACTTCCACTGGCAATAACAGGGAAACTCGTTCTTGTTGAACCCCACCGAAACGCCAAAATCGCTGGACGCGTTTTCCAGAAACACCCGCGTGTTCCCCGCCTCGTCCGCCGCCAGGTCGTAATAGTAACAGGTCTCCGCCTCGCCCGTCGTTGGGGCATGGCAGTCGAACAACGTGTCCAGCTGCGTCGCCGCCCAGGCGTTCCGCGGACAGACCCGACGGAAAGGAATATGCAGCCTCGCCCCGTCGCCCGCCACCGGCTCGCCCGTGTTGATGTGGTACAGAAGCTCCAGCTCGCTTTCCCTGGCACTCAGGTTTTCGATGTCGTCGTCTATCCGAAACGAAGTTCCCGTAAACGGCACCGTCAGCGTGCTTTCCAGCTCCAGCGAATTGAAAAACATCCGCGCTTCCCGAACCACCCCCGTGACACGAACGACCTGCATGTCGTCGTCCACCTCAAGCGTCACCTTCCAGGCGGGCGTGTTGGCAATGTGCCCATGCAACGGATGGCGAAGCGTCCCTTTTTCATCGAAATCGGGCGCCCCGTTGCTCTCCAGACCGCAGCGAACCACGAACTCGTTGAACCCCCGCAACCAGCCAAACCCGTCGGGCTGATACAGCGGCACGTTTCGGGGATGCACCGGAACCGGAACCGGAGAATGCCACCCCACCCGGACTTTCTTCCCCCCCTGCCGGACGTGCGCCTTCCAAATCCCCATCCCCCGCGTGGGCATGACGAACAACGTCATTTGTCCGTTGGAAATTTCCAGCATATCCACCCCGTCGGACGGCCCGCCACGTAAGGTTTTATGCGTGATCGACACGTTCCGAAAATCGGCGTGACGGTACGTCGTCGCGTCTAAATGGACATCCACTTTCTGAAGTTTGTCCGATGCCTTCAGCGTAAAATATTTGGCAGTTTCCATAATGCTCTCCGTAATGCTTTACTCCTGTTCGTCCCAATCGATTAAGGATATTTCCTCAAAAAGAAAACGCACGTCGTCGCTGTTCTGGTAATGGTTCTCCGACACCGTCAACCGCAGGTGCGCGGGCACGGCATCCGACGTCGCCAGGCCGTCGTAACGGTTGTTGTCCGAAAGCGTATGCACCACTTCCTGAACCGCGTCGCCCATCGGTTTGCCTGTAATCGTAAACGACGTGACAGGCCGCACCCCGACCGTAAGCGGGAATTTCTCACAATCGGTACGGCTGGACGTCACACGATAACGAATCCGAATCCCCTTGGGAACGCGGTCGAACGTCCCCGCCGGGAAATTATAAACCAACGCCGGCCAGCCCGACAGATAATTCCCCGACGGATTGCCCGTGCCGTCGTTCTGGGTGTCCACCTGTACCCGCAACATCGCGTTGGGCTTGCCGTCCTTCCCCGGAACCACTTCCACCGTCGCTTCCTTCTCCGTCGCACGACACTTCGTGAGATCGACCGGAATCAGACGGAGTTTGCCCGCCTTGAGCTTTTCCTGATACTGTACCTCAAAACTGTCCGGATGCTCCACGTTTCGCGGCTCCACGATCACCGACGGTGCGACCTTCTCGTTCGTTGCCGGATATTTCAGAAGGGATTGCGTCACCTCCGCCATGGCACGACGGTACACGTCAAATTTCTCCGACGGAATCAGATCGCCCGACAGGTATTTTTCCTGCACGACAATGGAATCCCAAATTTCCTGCAAAAGTGCCCTGCCCGACTGACACAACGCCTGTACCGCAGGATCGGTCGCTTCTTCCCGCTGGACGATGGCCGTCTGGAGCGTGTAAAGGTACTTCAGGTCATGAATCCCCTCGCGGAAACATTCCCAGTACGTCGTCATGATCATGTCGCCCGTTTCCGGGTTCAAGATGTTCGCGCCGCCGCTGGATGCCAGATTGAAATGATCCGGCGAATTGTTCCGCCAAATCCACGGAACCAGCATGTCGAAACCGCTCCGCCAAAACCCGAATCCATACGTCTGCCGCCCCCCATGGCACATGATAACCATGTCTTTGCGCTCGTAGGAATTGTGGTTCGGATAACACCAATACTCCTTTTTGTGTTTCGTCATGACCTCGTCGTATGGCGGCAAAAATACCTGCGACGCGAAAATATCCACCACCGGATCGTACGCCATGAAAGAAGGATCCATCGGCTCTTTCGTCGTGTACGTCGGAAGCCCGGCGTCGTGGAAAATCTTGTAAATCCGAACGCCAAACTCCGTGGACTGCGGCGATATTTCGTCCAACGGCCCAAAGACCATCGCCGGATACCCCTTCGCGTCGCACTCTTTCTTCCACGCCCGGCATAGTTTTTCAATCTCCGCGTACGCCTCCTCCGTCGGTGTGCCGGTCATCACCAAATGGCTGCCAAATTTCACGTCGCAATATTTCGTCAGCACCCACGACACCGACCCGCCAATCGTCGGAATCGGCGGCTCCATGCCGTTCTCCTTCATCAATTCCTGCCAAAAATCGAAATTTGGAATGAAGAACTTCTTCTCCTCCAAATCGTAACCCATACACATCACCGGCGAACGGTCGAAACCATAATCCCGCATGACGCGAAACTCCTTCCGCATCACCTCGCGTGCCCACGCTTCGTCTTTCTGGCCCGTCTGCACCAGCGTATGCCGAAACGGAGCGTAATAATACGCCGAATAGTGCTTCGTCGGGTCTTTCAGCAGGTCAAACGGCAGTACCTCCAGCGTCACCGGCAGCGTCGCCGCCTTTGACAAACCGTCGTACGTCACCGTCACCCTCCCCGTGTACTTCCCCGCAGGACACCCCTTCGGAACGTAAAACGTCAGGAAATACCGCTGCGAAACCTTCTCCGGAGCGTCGCACTCCGTCACCGGTTGCAGGTATTCCGGCAGCACGCGATACTGCTTCGTCTTGGAATTGTAATGGGTGTAACGAACGTCCCGATACGTCACCAAACGGACCTGAACGTCTCGCAGAAGATGTTCCCCACACGCAAATTCCCCCGCCACGACCCGCAGATTCTTCAACTCGCGAAGCGGATAGACCGCGAAATTCAACGTGAGCCACTGGTCGCCCGCCGCGAAACCCGAAAGTTCCGTCGTTCGTTCCTCCGCCCCCGGTCGCGACTCCGGATAGACAGGGTCGGTAATCGGTCGCGTAAACAACGCAAAACCACGCGTCTTTTCCGCTTCGGTCGGCACAAACTCCGGACGCCTCTCGCAGTACGGAATCCGCGTCCAGTCCTCAGGCGCCACGTCCGACGGAGGAATCGGTCGCCCCGCAAACGCGGAAATCGTCAAAAAAAACAAAACCATTGTCAGGATATTTCGTTTCATGGGATCCTTCCTTAAAATTTCATGGGAAAACAGGGTCATTTCAACGCCTCAATCGCCTCGGCCACCTTCGCCCGATGTTCGTAAATCGGACGCGGCAAGGTCGAAAATTCCGTCATGCTTTTCGTGACACTCTCCGGTACCACCAGCAACGACGCGTACTTCGCACGCTGCTGGGGCGTCGCGTTTTTCAGCCGCTCCTCAAGCAGGTACAACATCTCGTAATCCTCTATCCCCTCCCGCAACATCGCCAGCCGCAGGGACGGAACCGGTGCATCAAAATTCGGCGTCTCCGACGGCTGCGCACACGAAAGCGGCGGATAATACAACCGTCCATCGCCGTTCCCCCAGAAACGCTTCGTTCCCGGAGGCGTACTGTACCCCGAAACGTAGCACATCGGATCCCGATACGGATCCTGCGCCCCGTCCGGGAACGCTGCGCCAGAAGTCCAATAATTGCTCGTCCAGATCAGCACCCCCACCACGTCGTACTTCCACGACTGCCAAAGCCATGTCCGCAGCTCCACCGCACTATGGTCGATGAACTCCGTGCAGTACGGCGCATGCGGCCAACAACAGACGTACCACCAGAAACGCTCCCCTTTTTCCCGGCACTTCTTCGCCATTTCCTCGTTGAAATTGGGCGTCACCGGACACCAAATGTCCACCTTGCCCAGCAACTCGCCCTCGATCACTTCCTTCGACGGCTCCTCGGTCAGCATGGTGCGAATCCCCGGTGCGTACTTCTTGATTCGGTTCATCCCGTTGCGGACGAACGCGTAATCCTTCGCCTCCGGTTCGTCAAACCAGTAAACGTAAACCTTGTCAAGCCACCCCTTTTCCCTGAAATGCGCTTCCAGCTGCCGTACCATGCTGGAAAACATCGCCTGATATTCCGGCGTCGTTTCGCCAAAACCCTGGATGCTCGGCTCGGTACGCGAATGGAACGTGCCGCCCCCCATCCCCGGCAACCACAGATTCATGTGGGTGAAATGGTACTTCGTAAACGCCGCCTCCGTCGCCGGGTCGAACTGCGAAAAATCAATCACCGCCCGGCTGTTTTCCGGCTTCTCGCGATCCACCACAAACGAAATCGGCAGACCCACCGTCGGCGTCGGATCGTACGGACTGATCCGATACTGGCTCATCAGACGCAGATAAGCGTCGTTGATCTTCTCCCGATCCGAAGCTTCCTTCACCCCATGATACCGGTACGCCGTGCCCGCCGAGTATCCAAACGCCGTCGCCACGTGATTTTCCTTCGGCAACGTAAAGCCCCAGACACGCAGCTCCACCGGAATCTCACGCGTCTGCTCCACCCCGTCGCACTCCGTAACGAGTGTGACCGTTCCCCGCGTCGTCCCCGCCGGGGTTCCCTCCGGAACATACACCGTCAACCAAAGCGGCTGATTCTTTCCCGCCTGGCATTTCCACGGCATCTCCAACGGCACCAACGCGTCGGGCCAAAACGCAACCACGCCCGTCCGATCCGTCGGATGCTCGACAAAATGGTAGTACACCCGCCGCAACTCCGCATTGGGCAACCCCGTGATCTTCGCCGATTTCAACACCGTATCCTTCTCTGGACAGAGCACGATCTGCAACGATTCGTAATCGTTCCCCGCTGCCGACAGACGCAGCACCCCGTCCGCTTCCTTCGGTACGCGTCGCTTCAAAGCCACCTTGTGCGTCGCCTCGCACCACCACAAATCGTCGCTCAGCCGATACCCATAATCCTCACGGTAATAATCCGGCACATAGTACGTGCAGCGAATCACCGCCTTTTTCTCTACGCCACCATCTTCCCACGTCACCGTGAGCGTATCCGTCTGATCGCCCGGTGCCTTCATGGAGACCCCATTGGGATACGGAAAACCGGAATCCCCCTCCACAAGCTCCCAGAAATATGTCGTACCACGCCTGACGACCGTGGCTTCTCCCCCCAGTTTCCCGGTCAGCGAAACGCGATTCATCTGTAAATTGCCACCGTCCAAAAGCCGGAAACGAATCCGAAACTCCGCAACCCCCTCCGTCCACTCCGGAAGCGACGCCGTTACCGTGCCCGATTTCTCCAGCACCGCCAGCGATTCCCACGTTTCCCCATCCAGCGAATATTCCGCCGCCAGCGTCCCCTTGACGAAATACCCCACCGTATATTCCAGCGTGCCGCCGTAAAATTTCTCCCCGCCGCACTTTTTCGCCGTGAAACGATAAATCAACGCACTTTTCCCGCCGAAACACCACCGATCCGTATTGAACCCACACTGGGCCCGTTCCAGCGGCCGGCTGTAATTGCTCATGTTCCTGCCAAACTGCGAACGGAAAACGTACTCCGCCCCGTCCGTGACTTCTTCCGACGAAAGCCCCTCGGTCGGCACCACGTGAGCCAACGCGACCTCCGCAAACTGAAGCGTTCCCGAAGCCCGCCACTGCCCCAGCCGAATCGACGATACGTCCGTCCCCTCCGGAATCCGGAAAATCTGCGTGATCGTTTTCCAATCCTCCGTCACCGGAATGTCGAAATTCGCAAACTCCATCCCCGTCATGCCGCCGCCCGAACCTGCCGTCCGACGCACCTTGAACCGCAAAAGCCCCAGCCCCGACGCTTCCCGCAGCTCCTTCACCGAAACCCCCGAAAGAATCCACGCGTTGGAATACGTGCCGTCGCCCGTCACCTCCAACACCGGCCCCGTCACGCCGTCCGCCGACTCCAAACGCCGCCCGGCATGACCGTTCAGCTTCCACGCGTCCTGCATTAAATCCACCTTTTCGGCAAGAACGACACCACTCCAGAAAATCAACAACAGCAAGAACATTCCTTTTTTCATTTTTTCTCCACTCATTTTAAGGTCGGAAGGCAGGATGGTAACTCCAATGTCACCTCATCCGTATTTTAACATTTTTCCCCCACGAAATGTAGGGGGCACGCCGCCCCAATCCTACATTTTCCCCCCCAACCCATAAAAAAAACCCGTCCAACGTTTCCGCTGTCCGGGTTTTCACCACCCACGTCTGTTTTCTCTTGCAATCAGTTCGCCGGAACCGCCTGCGGGACACTCGCCGTGTTCACCTGCGTTTCCTTCTGCGCCTGAGCCTTCGCCAACGCATCTTTCTGTTCCTGAAGCTCCAGTACGTCCGGACGATCAATCAGGAACCCACCAGACGTTCCGCGACGAATATACGCGTTGTTCAACGCCCGCGACCCATACGTGTCCAGTCCCCCATAATCAATCATGAAGCTGAAATTCCCTCCGCAATACGGAAGCTGATGATACGTGATGTTCCCGGAAGCGTATCCCTGGCTGGAACCATAGAACGTGTCCTTCCCCTTATAATCGAACAACACGCCCAGGCTGGCTTGCGCCCCCTGCCCCTGATTGCCACTGCCGGCCCCCGTCCATACGTCGTCGCCCCCCAGGTCAAACGTAAACGCCACGCCACAGTCCCACGCAAACCCCAACGACATGATGTTCGCGTAATACTGGTCGTCGCCATCATCTTCAAAAAAGAATCCCGCCGCATAATGGCAGCCAAAACCGGTACTAAACCGCTGGAATCGAGATTCCCGACGCGGAGAACCGTCCCACATCGCCGCCGTGCTCCCCAGATGTTCGTCGTTCCCCGCAAAATCACGGAAGAATCCCAATCCCATCCAGTAACCACCGCCATGCGCAATATAGTCGTACTCGTAATGGTCGTTCCCCTCGCCCTCCAGCAGAACACCAATACCGCCTGCCGCCACGCCGCGAATCCCCGTTCCTAAACCTTGGCCCCACCCCTCATAACCGGGCGTTTCCGGATAGGAATCGTAGTACATCCCGCCGCTGTAGTAGTTATCGTCGCCCGTGCAGTCTTCGAGAATGCCCAGACCGTACGTCTGACCCACTCCCTGCGCCCACATCGCGCCACGGTATTTGTCGTTCCCCTGACGGTCCAGAAGCAAGCCCAATCCCCCCATTGCCGTCCCCTGAACACGCCGATTTCCGCTGTACGAATCATCGCCGCTGAAATCCACCAACGCCGCCGCACCGCCAATCGTCGAACCTTGCGCAAAATGGGTCGCCGTGTAGGTGTCGTTCCCCTGGCAATCCACCCAAAGGGAAATCCCCATCAGCGAACTGCCCTGAATGCCCGGAAGATTCCCCTTGTACGTGTCGTCGCCGGAAAGGTCCAAAATCGCCAACACCGGACGCTCCAAATTCACCACGCCTTCCAGATAGGTGTCGTCCCCCCCCAGGTCAACCACTGCGCAAACCTGTGGCATCTTTTCCAGCTCGTACGTGTTCTCGCCACGTCCGCCAATCACCACCAGCCCCGCCTGCGTCTCCAACAACTGAACAATCGTCCCCGAAACCCCCTCCAACGTCAACGGTTCCGCATCGTTTTCCGCATCCGGAATCTTGTTGATCGCCGCGATAAAATCCGGATCCGTCAGGAACGCCAGCTTCGCAAATCCCTCCAGCATCGCAGCCCGATCCATTTTTTCCATCGTCAAAATCAACTGACGGCAGGACGCCCGCGGCGAAACCGTGTGCCCCACACTCGTCCGAAGTGTAAGCGTATAATGTGCGTTCGTCGAGAAATACCGCAACTCTTCCTTGGAAAGCGACTCAATCGCCCGGCCATGCAGCACGTTGGCTTCCGAAAGCCCTCGCTCCAAAGTCGAAAGTGCCGATCGATACGTCTTTTTCTTGAAACCCGCATACGGAGGAATGTCCAAATCCAAATCCAGACGCTGCCCTCCCAATAAAATCGCACGTACCAACCCCGCCGGCCCCTCGCACAAATCCCGATGAAGCTCCTTCGTGAATATATCGGCATCCTGCGGCCCTTTGAGCGGATCCGCCATGATCTCCTTGAACCAGTTCAAACGCCCCAGCCCCGTGATCTCCGAGCCGGTATAAACGCCCGACGTTTTCCGAAGCTCCCCCTCCACATACGCCCGCCAACGATTGTACGTCGACGTCATGTTCCGCTCCGTAATCCCATTCACAATCTCCTGAATCGCCAGACTTACAATCTCCTGCGACGCCTGATTTCCCTCAAAAGGCACCCTCGCTTCCCCCTGATGCGTATCGGGAAGAAACGACACATCGTACCTCAGGAAACCTTCCACAGGCTTCTGCTTCGAGGGGGTCGCCGGTACCGGAGCCGCCTCTATATTCGATACGGTATTCTGAACATTTGACATTGTATTCTCTGGCGGCAACAAACGCGGATCACTTTGCGGCTGCTGCCGTCTTGCCATCGCCCCCCGCTGAGCAAAAACCGTTTGCCCCACAGATAGAAATAGAATGACAAGACAGATTGACAACACCATCCAACCTTCACGCATTCCCGAACTCGTCGTAATACGCACTCCCAACCCAGCTGATTTACCCATTGCTCCTCCCGAAGGTTCCCAAAATCGAGCGATTTTAAAAACTTTTCGCACCCAAAAAAATAAAAATATGAGTGTGTTATCGGCATATGCTCAAATAAACTCCAAAATCCCCACCGAAATTCCGAAAAAACAAAATACGTTGAGAAAGCAAGAGAGCATAAATTCCCGACAATCCATCCAAACCGCTCGCACAAATTTCTGGAGAAACGCACTCCACCTCCCAGAAAAACCTCTCTGAATTACCCAAATCAACACAAAAAACGAGGAATTTTACCTTCTGGATGGCTCTCCGTAAATTTTTTTCAAAAATTTCTCAAAATTTCTCCCCTGGGGGTTCACAAAGTACAGAATTCTGGTATAATACGGTAGTTGTAGGGAAATTTTTACGATACTTAAGCGAACCGAAGTACCTGGAGAATCGTAGAAAACCTATATGAATTTCCTTGATTTTCAGGAAAGATGTTAATTGTATGCCATTTAGGCGGACGGAACTACCCCGACTTCCTATAATTTGAGTGTACATTTTAGTTTCCACGGCTTTGGCCGTATTGTTAATTTTTTTTGAAAAGGATAGCATGATGCCTCGAGGTGGTAAAAGAAAAGGCGCAGGACGCCCCAAGGGAACAGGTAAATTTGGTGTACCGACGAAGGCTATCCGTGTCCCGGAAGCGATGGTCGACCAGATTATCAGTTTTATTCATGGAAAAGGGTACATTTACCCGATGTATCCTGGCAAAGTGCAGGCAGGGTTCCCTGCTACCATCGAAGACCAGCCGGCCGAGAAACTCGACCTGAACGGTTTTTTGGTGCAGAATCCCGCCGCCACGTTTTTTATGCGTGCCACGGGTGATTCCATGACCGGCGCGGGAATCTTCGACGACGACGTTCTGGTGGTCGACAAAAGTATCGAGCCTCAGGACGGAGACATTGTGGTTGCGGTCGTGAATAACGAATTTACCGTAAAGCGTTTGTCGAAATCGGATGCCCATGTGGAACTGAAAAGTGAAAATCCCGATTTTCCGTCCCTGGTCATTCCGGCCGGAACGGATCTTCAGATTTGGGGCGTGGTGAAACATACGCTCCGCACGGTCTGATTTCCAGGCGTTCTCTTCGTTTACCCAAAACCGGCATCGTCGAAAACCCCGGACGGTGCTGGTTTTTTATTTCTTATCGAACTTTCGGCTTATCGAACTTTTGGAAGGTCGGCCCACTCCGTCGTGTAGGCGGGGGATTTCCATGCACTGCGGCTGGTCCATTCGGTCTGATTCTCCAGCCCCTGCGACGCGAAAACCACCGAGCGCCGCCCCAGCTCCCGGTGCAGGCGATCCAATGTTTTCATCAATTCCCGCCGGGCCGCCGCCCCTTGCGCTTCCGCAGCCTGTTCCTCCGGGGTCTGAAACATCCGGTATTTGTCCTCCTCCGAATGTTCCGAAATCCCCAAAAGCGTCACCCCGGCACGCGCATAACGGACTTCCGGGTCGTAAATTTTCTTTAATCCCTCCAACACGGGCGGCAAAACCTCCAGCGTATCGTCCGCCGCCCTGTCCAACGTTACGGTCGTTCCTGCGGAAAACGGTTGCGGGCCTGTGGGATCCGGGCGTATCCCACAGGCAAACAGGTACACGGCACGCGTAAACCCCTTTTGTTTCCGGAGCTTTTCCATGGCATGGCTCAAAAAGGACGCGACCGGATGTTGAAGTGCGTCCAACCCCATCACTTTATTGCCAAAAGAACGCGAAACCTGAATCGTCTGCTTCGGCGCCGGCATGTTTTCCAGCTCCAGACACCGTTCCCCACGCAGCTCCCGAACGGTTCGCTCCAGCACGATCGAAAATGCCCGACGAATCGCAATCGGATCCGCCAAATACAAATCCCACGCCGTGCGAATCCCCATCTGTTGCAGCGGTTTTACCGTCCGTCGCCCGACTCCCCAGACCTCGCCAATCGGCACCTGCGGCAGATATTCCCGAAAATCCCCAGAATCCACCAGCGAAAACCAGCCGCACCGTTTTTCCTTCGCCAGATGGTTCGCCAACTTCGCCAACGTCTTGGTCGGCCCCAGCCCCAGCGACACGGGAATCCCCGTCCACCGATACACCCGCGTTACGATCTCCCGCTGAAACGTTTCCGTCTGGGCATTGGGAACCTCGCTCACGTCCAAAAACGCTTCGTCAATGGAATAAATCTCCATCTGCGGTGCAAAGTCCCGCAAACAGCACATCACCCGACGGCTCATATCGGCGTAAAGCTCGAAATTCGCGGAAAAACAGGCCACCCGATTCCGCTGACACAAGGCCCGCATCTGAAAAAACGGCACCCCCATCGGAATCCCCAACGCCTTCGCTTCCGGCGACCGGGCCACCACGCAACCATCGTTGTTCGACAACACAATCACCGGCCGATTCCAGAGCGACGGCACGAAAACCTTCTCGCACGACGCAAAAAACGAATTGCAGTCCACCATCGCAAACATGGCCGATCAACCACCTTCCCATTCGCCCGTCCGACCGGGAAACCACGCCGTTACCGCTGCCAGCTCGAACGGGACGCCTCCAGAGTGTTTCGCGAAACCGGCAAATTCAAACGCTGTCGCAAAAGTACCGCCGTATTTGCGTCCGTTTTCAACGCCTTTTCCACCAAATCCAACGCCTTTTGAAGCTGCGGATCGTCAAACGACGGCCCCCTGGAAACCACATCTTTCCGGTGCGTCCGAAGCTCCTGACGCCGACGCTGATCCTGCGAAAGCTGCGCCACCTGCTGCGGCGTCATGCTGATAAGCAATCCCTCCTCCGGAATCACCCCCCATTCGTCCTCCTCGGTCGCCCCCTCCTCACGATGAATGTTCTTGCCATTCGGACGGAAATAGCCCGCCGTCGTCAATTTCAACGCACTGCTTCCCCCTTCCAGCTCCAAAACGTTCTGCACGCTCCCCTTGCCCCACGAACGCTCGCCCACCACAAACGCCCGCTTGTTGTCCTGAAGACAGGACGCCACAATCTCGCTGGCACTGGCACTGAAATGATTGATCAGTACCGCCAAAGGCAAGTCCGCCGCCAACGTCCCCTCCGCCTTCGCACGCCAAACCTGCTCCTCCGTGTTCCGCCCCTTCGTGCTGACGATGACTCCTTCGTTCAGGAACATGTCGCAAACGTCGATCGCCACCGGCAAAATTCCCCCAGGATTGAACCGCAAATCCAGAATCAATCCCCGCAGCGACGGTTCCCCTTCCTTTTCCGGCTTCTGAAGGTTCTCGATCACCTCCCGAAGCTGCGTCGCGGTATCCTGCCCAAACGACAGAAGCTGAACGTATGCCACCCCGTTGGCCCGATCCAGCCAGTAATTCCACGAATCGTCGTCGTTCCGGTCAAACCCGACCACCGTCTCCATGGTGATGAACTCGCGTTCCATCGTCACCTCAAACGGCTGGGGATTCCCCTCACGCTGCACCCGGAGCCGCACCTGCGAACCGATTTCCCCCTTCATCCAGAGCGACGCGTCGTCCAGCGAAACGCCTTTCAGCGACTTGCCATCGATTTCCAGAATCACATCCCCCGCGAACAGGTCGGCCCGGTACGCAGGCGTGTTCCAAAGCGGTGATAAAATCACCACCCGGCCATTCTCCTCCGCAATCTGCACCCCAATCCCACCAAAACGAGAGTCCATGTTCTTGCGAAACGACTCCATCTGACGCTGCGGGATGTAGTCCGAATAGGGATCCAGCTTCTTCAGAACCCCCTCGATCGCCGCGTCAATCAACTCCTGCTGCGTCACCTTCCCCACGTAATTCTGCCGAATTTCATGGATCGTGTCGATCAAAATACGGTAGTCCTCAAACCGTTCCTCCTCCGATCCCTTCGGGGACGCCTTAGCCTCGTCCGCCCAAAGCATCCAGGGGAATCCAAAAACAAAGAACAAAACCAACCACGTCTTCATTCTTTCCCCTTTTCATTCGTAAACGATTCCGCCGGAACCCCCTGCGAATTACGCAACGTCCCCCGCTGTGCCTGATAACGCACAAACTTCGGCTTCGGAACCTCCTCGCTGACTAATTCCACCGAATCCGCCCCCATGATACGCCCCGCCACCGGATAAAATTTCTTCCGCGCCCCGGCAATCTCAAAACCCTCGACCGCTCCCCCCGGAACCGCCGCACGCAGCCCCGTCCCCACGTTGCTGAAACGAACGCTGACAATATCGCAGAAAATTTCCACTTCACACATCTGAGGTGCCGGCTTCATTGAATGCTCCTGTACTCCAATTCCTAAAAAACGTCCCCTTACCCTTTTATCTTACCGGTTTTTTCCAAAAAAATCAAGACGCCCTCCCATGAAAGCGGTTTTTAGTGGCTGCTGTAAATCAAATAAAGGATATTCCGCGTCACGGTCATTTCAGGGGTTACGGTCACGGGATTCCCCAAAACGTCGAACGCCTCGGCAATTTCGTTGGGATTCCCCACAAACCGTGCTTCCCCCGACGGAACCCAGAGCGCCACCCCCACGCGACCGTCCGGACGTTTCCAGGAAACCTTACACAAATCCCCTTCACGCCAGGTTTTTGAAATCTGCACCGAACCCGCCGGACGCGCCTGGGTCAACGCCCGGTACGCCAGATAGCCGGTTTTCGGGGTCAAATCCGCATGCGTGATTCCAAAATGGTGTTCGGGATCCACATCGTCCCGCTCGACGGATTGAAATTCGTAATTAAAATATCGTTCCACGCCGAACTGGTACGCCAGCAGCATCGACTGTGCCAGAAAAACCCCCTGATTCTCCGGCACGCAGCGGTTGGTGTTCAGAGGAACATCGTTGAGAACCGTGCTGACGACAATATTTCCATGCGACACGTCGTTATCGAATCGGTAAATCGCCGCTGCGGGCAATGAAAACGTTTCCGTATCGGCCACCAAAAGCGGAATCATCCGGTCGCCGGGCCGAAGCCGACTTTCCGTAAGGAAACGATTCCCCTCCGGGATTTTCCGCAGTTTCAACGCGTCGGAAGTGATTTTCAGCGGGGCCTTTTCCGGGGTGTTGGGCGCGTTCCACCACGCCTGCCAGCCGATCTGGAACTTCTTGCGAATATCCTCGGAACTCCCTTTGCGAACGAGCGTTCCGTCGGCATCCTTTTCATAATGGTAGTACATCGGAACCCCCGACAGCAGGCAAAGCGTTCCCCCCCGGCAGACGTACCGGAAAATCGCGTCGGCCTTTTCTGCGGGAAACGCCTCGTCCGGTGGTAAAAGCAAAACGGGAAATTCGCGTTCGTTCAAATTCTCCAGGTCGTTCAGAGAGAACCTCGAAAACGCCATCCCCTGCGGCAGCAGATTTTGCCAATCGCCATCCATCCATCGCAGGGACGGGGGAAACGCGGGGTCGTGCAAAACGGCTACTTTCTTTGTAATTCCTTCCGGGAAAAGGATTTTGAGCGAAGCGGACAAAATCCCTTTCGTCGTTGCCCCCAGAGCGGGAGGCGTGGCCCAGCCCATTTCCGTAATCCAGATCGGTTTTTGCGGTACGCCGTATTGGTTCATGAGGGTGCGGAACTGCTCGATGTCGCGTTGAAATTGAGTCACGCTCTCGAACGTCGTCATTCCACCACGATAGGGATGGATGTTCATCACGTCGAAATAGGCTCCCGCGCCGGCCTGAAGCGTTTCCTCAAAATATTTCGCGGGAACTCCGGCCAGCCCACCGTACACGACCTGCAAATCGGGGTCGATTTCCTTGATGATTTGGTACGTTCGTTTCAGCAACGTGGCATACTCGGCGGCATCGGGTTTTTTCCCCCAGAAATGTTCCAGATTTTCTTCGTTCCAGACCTCCCAATAGCGAATCCGGTCTTGGTAGCGGGTGACGACACGGCGGACGTATTCCTCCCACAGGTCGAGGTGCTGGATGGTCGGTTTGGCCCAGGCGGTGGAGTAATCGAGAATCGGCAGAACCGTGATTCCCGCCTTGTCGGCTTCGTCAAGCATACGGTCGAGGTGCTCGAAATGCCATTCGCCCTGGGGCCGCTCCACACCGCTCCACGAGAAATCTGCCCGTGCCCAGCGGATCCCCGCCGCGTGCATGGCGTTCAGGTTCTGCGGCATGGCGAGGTGTTCCTGCCCACCCGCCAGATGGGCGCAGGTTCCGTACGGCGAGCCGGTATTCTCCGGAGTTTCCGCGAAAACCAGGGGGAGAATCCCCAACACAACAAACAGAGGAAGCAATTTTTTCATCAACGTACCTTTCCAAAGGGGAGTCTCTTTTCTTCTTATTTTACCGAGAAGGTGGGGAAATGTCAACGGGAGAAAGAATCGCTTCCGTCGGTATCCTTGAAAAAAAGGGGGCGGGGCTTGCAATTCTGGGGCAAAATCGATACAATAATATTTTACGAATGCCGATAATAGTAGAAAGCGGCGATTTTTTCCTTTTTCAGAAAGCGTTTATCATCACAGCCATGGCCGAACCTTATTTTCAGGAATTGTTTGCCGACCGCATCGGCGGAGCTTCTTACGGAAAGTCCAACGACATCTACAAGTTTGAGAAGATCAAGCGTGCCAAGCGTCAGGCGTTGGCCGATTTTCCAGAGCGTCACTTGATCGACTTTGGAATTGGAGAGAACGACGTTCCCGCCGAAAAGCATGTTTGCGAAGCGTTGGCAAGGGAAGTGTTTTTGACGGAGAATCGCGGGTATGCGGACAATGGGATTATCGAATTTAAGGAAGCGGCGGCCCGGTTTATGAAGCGTCGCTTTGGCGTCGTGCTGGACCCGGTGACGCAGGTCATCCACAGCATCGGAACCAAACCGGCGTTGGCGATGTTGCCGGAGGTGTTCATCAATCCGGGCGACATAACGCTCCTGACGGTGCCGGGGTATCCGGTGGCGGGGACCCACACGAAGTATTGCGGCGGCCAGGTGCATCACCTTCCGTTGCTGGCGGAAAACCATTTCTATCCCGATTTGGACGGCATTCCCGAAGCTATTTTGCAGCGGGCCAAGTTGCTGGTGCTCAATTACCCGAACAGTCCGACGGGGAAGTACGCCACGGCCGATTTTTACGAAAAGGTGGTGGCGTTCGCCAAAAAGCACCGGATCGTGGTGATTCAGGACGCGGCACACATCATGATGAGTTACGAGGATCGGCCACGCAGTTTTCTGGAGACGCCGGGGGCGATGGACGTTGGGGTGGAGATTCATTCCATGTCGAAGGGCTGGAACATGATCGGCTGGCGTATGGGCTGGGTATGCGGCAATCCGACGATCGTTCGGGCTTACGGCGACGTGAAGGACAACAGCGATTCGGGGCAGTTCAAGGCGATCCAGAAGGCGGCTGCGGTGGCGTTGGACGACGATGCGATTCCGGACGCCACGCGAGCGAAGTACCTGCGTCGGCTGAAAAAGCTGGTGGCGATGCTTCGGAGCGTTGGGTTTCAGTGCGAGGTTCCGGGCGGGTCGTATTTCCTTTACACGCCCAGTCCTGTAGGGTTGGGGGACGGCACGGTTTTTGCCAATGCGGAGGCGTGCAGCCAATATTTAATACGGAACGGTTCCATTTGTATTGTTCCGTGGGACGATGCCGGAGCGTTCCTGCGGTTTAGCGTCACGTATGTCGCCGAGGATGAGGCGGCGGAAGACGCGTTGATGGAGGAGACCCGGCAGCGACTCCAGCGTTTGAATTTGAAATTTTAACCTTTTTCCACGAATTTTTCCACGAAGGAACCACGTTATGAAAAAACTCGGAATCGTCGTGATTCTGGCGATGCTTTTGGTTTGGGACACGGGATGTTTCAAGCGGAAGGATTACAGTGCCGGCAAAAAAGTCATTTCGGAGATCGAGTCGGCCAAGAGTATTTCCGACCCGGGCGAACGGGCGTCGCAGTTGGCGCGTTTGGCGGTCAGCCAGAACGAGCTTTTGAAGGACGCGAAGGGGGCCAGCCTGACAATCAGCCTTGCGGACAAGGCGTGCGGCGAGATTACGGATCCGATGGCGCGTGTGGGTGCCTATTCCAGCCTGTCGGAATCGTACGTAAAATTGGGTCGCAGCAGCGGGGCGCGTCAGGCATTGAAGAAGGCGAAGACGGCCATTGAGGAGATGCCGGAAAGCACGTCGCCGGAAGAGCGTGTGGAGGCATTCGTGGGGTTGGCGTCGGCACAGGGGGCGGTCGGTGGCGTGAACGACGCGACGGCAAGCCTGGAAAGTGCGTACGCGCTAATCGACAAGATGGAAAGCGATATCAGCAAGATCGACACGATGATCAAGATCGCGAATGGTTATTGCTCCATGAAAGTAGAAGCCAGCCGGGACGAGATGTTCGCCAAACTGATCGAAACGGCCGACGCTTCGGATAACCAGCGAACGCGCTGCGACATTTACTGTCGTCTTGCGGAAATCCAGTACCAAAACAACCTGAAGGAACTTGCCGACAAGACGCTCAAGACGGCTGTCGAAATCGTGGAAAAGATCGACGGTTTGGGTGCTCAGGCCATGACGCTCTGCCAGATTGCCCAGGTCTGCATCACGGCCAACGACAAAACGCAGGCACGGACATACGTCAAGGATGCCGACAAGCGATCCGGCAAGGAAAAGGACAACTCCCTGCGAATGGCGGCCCAGGAGCGGGTGGCGGATATGAAATCCAAGCTGGACATGCAGTAAGGAATTACGGAGAACCTATGATGAAAAACGCGACTGTCACCGTTTCCCCGCTTCGCGCGATCGACTGGAACCAGGTCTGCCCGTGGCTTTTGCTGACCAAATGCCTGCGGCTCGGATTCTCGTTTCGGTTACTCTTTATCACGACGTTCCATTTAGCGTTTTGTATGCTGCTTTTGGCATGGGCGTTCATGTATGGCGTCACGGAAAATACGTACGTCCATTTCATCGCCGACGCCATGGGCAAATATTCCATCGTCGATCAAAACGTTCCGGTGACACGTACGGCACTCTTTTTCTACCAGCCGGAAGTCGATTCCTCCACGAGCCTGGACCAGAAAGCCGCGGAAATGGCTTCCCAGTTTCAGGAACTGGGGAACCCGCAGCCGAAGAAAATCGAGCGACCGGCGCGACCGTTGTGGGGCCAGGTGCTGGTGCTCTGTTATGTGACGTTTGTTTCCGTGCTTTTGTACATGGCATTTGCCCGGATTACCGCCGTGAAGATTGCCACCGACACGCGTCCCTACCTGCTTCAGGCCATGCGGTTTGCGTGGGGGCGACTGCCGGCCATTACCGCCGCGATCGTGTTTATCGGTTTGGGAATCATCGCGGTCGTCACCCCATCGTGGCTGGTTCGTTTCCTGCCGCAGTGGAGCATGATCCTCGTCACGCCGTTGGCCCTGATGCTCAACGTGCTGGCGGTCTTTATCGTGATTGGCGGGGTGGTGGGGATTCCGTTTGTCCTCTCCACGCTGATGGCGGAAAATTCCGACTGCTTCGACGGCCTGAGCCGGGCATACGCCTACACGTTCCAGCGTCCGTTGCGATACGCGTTTTACCTGCTGGCCGCTCTCTTTTTCGGAGTGTTGGGGTACCTTGCCATGCGGCTGATCATTGCCTGCGCGATTGGATTTTTCTTCTACTGCGCCGGAAAGAGTTTCATCGACGAACCGAACCTGTGGGTTTGGATTTGGACGTACATCATGGGACTGGTTCCGCTGGCGTTCTGCATTGTTTACAGTAATTCCGCCATGACCGGCATTTACATGCTGCTGCGGCGCGATGTGGACGCTGTGGAGCTGGACAACGTTTGGCTGGAAAATCCCCAGACCGTACCGACGCCGAAGCTCCCGACGCTACGGTAACGTTAACCTCTGGGGCGTTTTAAGATGCCCTGCCCCACCTTTTTCCGTGGACTTCCATCCACGGAAAATCAGTGGTTCTGTGCCAATCCATCGTACCGCGAGGATTGGCACTTTTATTTTTACGCCCGCTTCCTTCGCAGCCAGCCGAAACCGGCCAGCAGCCCCAGAAGCAAACTCCACGTCGCCGGTTCCGGTACCAGAGCGTTCCCCAACAGGTACAACCCATCCGCCGTGTACGCCAGGTGGAAAAGCCCCTGCTGCGAGGAATCCAGAAGGGAATCGTACCGTCCTTCGCTCCACCCGGTCAGGCCGGTCAGGAAATCGACGTTCCACCGCATGTTTTCATCCGGCTCCAGCCCGTTCAGGAATTGGAACAGAATCGAACCTTCCGGGATCGCTTCCACCTCACCGCCGACCCAGTTCAGCGTGTCATGAATCAGGTTTCCGTTTGAGTCGAGTCCCAGATCGACCACCAACTGCCAATCTTCGCCCAACGTATAATCCCCGGTCAGCGTCAGCGTTCCGACCGGATTCGCGGTGGTTCCGGGGGAAATCGTACCGAGAAGTTGTGCCGTTCCATTTGCACTGCCGATTCTTGCCAGCGTTCCATTCCCCGAAATCGTTTGCGTGAAAAGGAATCCGTTTGCGGCATTATCCACGGACAGATTCAGTGTCAGCGTTTTCCCCGAATCAATCAGGAAATCGTTGTTCAACGAAATGAGACCACCATACCCCAGATTGTTAAACTGCACATTGGCGGAAATCTGAACCGCTCCGGTGCCGAGAGGATCAAACGTTGCGGTCTGGCCACTCAAATTACCCGTCAGCCAGATCGCAGTATTGTCCGTGTTGAACAAACTTCCTCCCGTGTAGGTGCTTCCCACGCGAAAATTGATTCGTCCCGCACTCTCATACACCAGTTTTCCCGAACCGCCGATGGAAACATAGTCATTTTTGGCTCTAACCGTCAGCGTCCCGTTGTTAACCGTTCCATGGGTTGAAGTCTCTCCACTACTCGGGTTAAGACTGGTAACTATTTCACTCCCTCCGTTCAAATCGAGCGTACCGTTGTTGAGCGTAAGATTTCCCAGAATCTGATTCGTGGAGGCGTTCGTCGCGTACTCCACCACCGCACCCTCGTTGATAGTCAGATTGTTGACCAGCCCCGTAGTCGTCGTGGAGGCCAGAATCGTCTTTCCACCAGACGCAATCATGTCGAGGCCCGAGTTCCCGTCCCCCGAAAAGGTCTGTGTTCCCGCCCCGGTTTTCGTCAACACAATCCCCTTCGTCCCACCGGTAATCGTCCCGGAAAAGTCGTACGCACTGCCCGACGCAACGTCCAGCGTCAAGAGACTTTGTGTCGAGGTGGAACTGTTTTGCACCTGTCCAAACCCCTGCAAGCCGGCAACCGTATCGGAAAACCCGTTCATGTCCAGCGTAAAGGAGGTCGCACTGGTTGGGACGTTGGTTCCCGAATAAAAGTCCACCACTCCCGTCCCCAGAACATCGCTCGCCCCCATTTGCAAACGTGCGGTGTACGTTGCCACGGCCTGGCTTTCATTGATTGTCAGGCCCCTCCCCACCACCGGATAACCGATATACGTTCCGCCAAAATAGCTGTTATCGGAGTTGCTCAAAATCACCGTTCCTGCCGACGCGGCCTGGCCGATGTAGAGTTTTCCCTCCGCATCCGTACTGTTACGATAAACGTGGATACGTGCACCGATGGTTAAAGTGGAGCCTGTTTCCGCAATCAACGCCGCGTTTTGTTGATTAGCCCACAGTCCAATATCCATGTTTCCAGTATTCAAGGAGATATTCTTACCCGCCTGAGAGGAAATCACGCCGCCATGAATGTTCATGGTCGGATTGGTCGCCGTCATGGTAGGGGTCGTCCCTAAAACAAGCCAACTATAGCTACACAACGCTTCACTGCCGGTGAAAGAAGCCGTTCCGGTAAGGACGACTTTCCCATTGGCGGTCTGAATATTCATCGTACTTGCTGTCAAGTTCCCCGAAAAAATCAACTCACTCGCCGATACCGACGGTCGAATGTATTGTGCATTAACCGTCGAAGGAATCTCATAGGAGGTATTCCCATTCCAGTAGAGATAGATGTTGTTCACCGACTGAGTGATCGTGTCACCCGCCTGATATCCTTCCCCACCTGTCAGTGTTGTGTTTCCACTCCAGGTATATTCCGCCGCCGTCAGGAAGGGATTTGCCAAAAGAGAGACCACCAACCCTAAAATCCACCGTTTCATCATTCTTCTCCTCTGTTAAACGTTCTCCGAAATATCCCTTACTGCGGTACAGAAGCGACATTTTGGTCTTTTCGATTACCCAAATTTTTGTGAACATTCAAGTCAATACTGTAACTGATCCGATGAACCGAACCGTCACACATCGCCATGCCCCACGCTCCCGCATGGCAGCTCCCAAAATTAATGTTGCCCGCCCAGCCTGCCCGATCCTGCATCGGCAAGACATCCGCTTTTTTCTGCTGCTCCTGGTCAAAACCACGGTACAACGTCGCGTTTTCGCAACCATCTTCGCCATTCGTGTAATTGTAGGCATTGAGATACTTCTCACCCACCAAATACGTGTTGGATAATCCATCAGGAATCGATCCCGAAGAAACCATACTGTAGCGAAAAATCACCCCCGTAAAATCCACCGCCGTCCGCCATTGACTTTCCGTCAAATTTTTAGCGGCACTGTACGACGTCGGATTGCTCAAAACCGAATCGTCACCCCGACCATGATCCCCCCAACACGCCGCATAATCGGTCTTGACCTTCTCCGTAATGTTCGAATACCCCTCGTTGAACACCGTTCGATTCCCCGGATACGCCAACGGCGCCCGCCGCGAAGGACAATTGAACATCGGAATCGGCGTTTTCACCAACGTTTTAATCTCCTCCCGCTGCCCAGATGTCACCGTTTCCGCATCCCCATCCGAACCCAATTGCGCCAGGGCCGTCTGCTCCAAATACGGCAAAAGAAACCACTGCCAACCCCCCGGCTGATTCACTCCATTCCCACGATCCGGATCGGGAAGCCACGCCCAGTTCCACCCCCCCGATGGAAATCGCTGATTCGTACTCTCAAAATTCAAACACGCCAACGCCTGCTGCCGCAGATGATTCCCACACTGCATCTGCCTCGCCGCCTCCCGCGCCTGCTGCACCGCCGGCAACAACAACCCCACCAACATCCCAATAATCGCTATCACCACCAGTAGCTCTACAAGTGTAAAGGCCTTACGCTTCATAGCTCTCCTCCTTCCCAAGGTTTCTGCACGAATTTCCACAAAAAAGGGAAGAACGTTCCCCAAGAGGCAAGAAATCCTCTCCCTGCCGGCAAAAGAGATTGCCGTAAGATTCTTAACGCGATATTCTACCCAACCCCTATGGTAAACTAGGGGGGGGGGGTGAAAATGTGACGGCGTTATTCACTTCCCAATGCATTGCTTCCTCCTACAAAACGGCTCTTTTCGTAGAATTTTTTCGTTCCTGAACGTACCACTGCGTAAAACCCGCCACTTCCGGCGACTCCTCCAAATGACGCTGCATCCGCTCCGCCGCTCCGGGTGCGTCCCCCGCTAAAATCGCCTCCGCAATCTGCTCGTGCGGCACCAGCCGGGTATTCCTCCGCAACGCCCGCACCAGGTCGTTGGAAATCAACATGAAAAAATAAATGTCCAAATTCTGCAAATCGGCTACCAACCGCTCGCAATGGGCACACTCCGCAATAAAAAGGTGAAATTCCTTCTCCTTTTCATGACGATACGTGATCTCCATCTCGTCCGGCGGGTTCCGAACCAGTTCGTCCA
>JAUNBJ010000193.1 GCA_030535245.1 Planctomycetia bacterium
TAACCATTAACCATTAACCATTATTAATTTAACATTCGTGTCTCAAAAACCGTCTGCCGCGACGATATCTCCCTGATTGTAGGTGAACAGGCTGAAAAACGTCTCCGCTTCAATGCTCGGACTGTGGAAATGGACCGACGCGTCACCATAGAGGAAATTGCAGCCGCTGGGGTGGAAGCTGTAGGTTTCGTTGTGGTTGTTGTAATTAATCAGCTTTGCCGAACCATCGACTGAATGGGTGTAATAGTACGCGTCCACGTCCGCCCACTTGGCTCCCGTAATGTTCTTCGTGTCGTCTCGAGCGCCGTTGGTGTACCCCTCCGGCCTTCCTCCGTCCTCAAAAAACAGAAACGTGTAGGAAAGACCGTCCAGTACGTCCGCAAACTGCACCGGTTGTTGGTCGGGACGCAGCATGTTGTACCAGAGATCCCGCGGCCTGGCCAGACCTGCCTGAATGAAAATGTTGTAAATCCCCGGCTGAATCTTCACGTCGGCCGCATAGTCCGAAACATACTCCCGACCCCCAGGCGCCGACGGACACCGAAAAATGGGAACCTCATTTTTGTATGCCGTCGCGTTGACCCCCTTATTCCAGTTGTAATTGAAATCGAACTGCTGGTAGATCGCCTCCTGCTCAAGATAGGGCAACAAAAACGTCAGGCAGTTTTGTTCCGACGGTGTGAGCGTGTGCGATGGTGGTAACTTCTGAAATCCCGTTTCGTAATTATGAAACGCTAAACCGATCTGCCGCATGTTGTTGCGGCATGCCATGTTCCGTGCCGCTTCCCGTGCCTGTTGAACTGCGGGGAGTAACAACCCCACCAGCATTCCGATGATTGCGATCACCACCAGCAACTCGACAAGCGTAAAACCCCGGTACAACCTGCCCTGGGGTGGACAATACACTACGGCGGACGATGATGAACCCCTGCACATGACTTTCTCCGTTGACATAGATTTATTGTAGACGATAAATCTATCGTTATCAAGGGGGATGGGAAAAGGATTCGGCAGTTTCGGGGCAGCGTAAGCCTCGTTTGCGGCTGGCAATACCCAGGAAGCATAAAATCGTAAAGATTTCATTGCAGCCGATTTCATTATGTTACATACACAAATCATTTCACAAGAAATCTCCAATAAAATCTGGATAATTTTTAAAATTTTTTGGAAAAATTTTCCCCACACGCTTGCTTTTTAGGGGGGAACTTGGTAAACTAATCTTTGTAGGAAGGATTTCGCTCAGGGGAAGGGGCGAATAGTCCGATGGTTGTTTTTTTGGACTGCGCTTCTTGCGTACAAACTTGGGTGTGATTCATAGCTTTCGTGCGTAACGTTAGTGCGTAGGGAAGGTATGGATTTTTCCTTTCTTGTTGTAGAACAATCGTCATGCAATGATTGCGAAAATGGTCAAGAGACAAAATTCATCCCGTAACTCATCCAAAACTTTTTTCAGGAGTTGTAACATGAAATGGACAATCCGAGGTTTGCTTGGCCTGGGCCTTGTCTGGTGTGTTGCGTTTGTTTCGGCGGAATGGACGGTAGATTCGTCCTCGAAACAGAGCAGCGACCGGCCGGGCGAGACTACGGCTGTGGAAAGTGCCGGAAAATTCCTCCACGTTAAGTTAAACGTGACGGGGGATGCTCCGCAGTGGAGCCTCTTCAAGGTGGTAAACGAGCAGGGCGAGCAGGTCGCTTCCCCCGCGTCGTACAACCCGAAGCAGGGCATTGTCGTCTTTGAGGGCGACTGGACCAACATGATCGGGCGTTATCTGGAGAATGGCGACGTACGCGTCCCGCTGTTCCAGAAAGAGGCCCCGGTCGATGCCGCTCCACAGGAAGTGGTGCGAACGGAAACGCCGGTTCCGGTGGTGCAGACGCCGACCGTGGCGCCGGTCGTACGTGAGGTTCGTGAGCCGGTGGTGGTTCATCGAGACGTTCCGGTCGTGCGTGAAGTGCGTGACGACGTGGTGGTTCGCGACCGTGTGACGCACGTGTACGACGATCATCGGGATGTGGTGCGAGAGCGTGTGGTTCATCATGATCGTGACGACGTGGTGGTTCATCATCACCATCATGATAAAGATGTCGTGGTTCACGACGACGATGTGCATCATGTGCATCATCATGGGCATGTAGAAGGTCACGTGGTGGATTGTGACTGCGACGAATGCCGTGCGATTGTGATTGGCGATGGTCATGGCCATGGCTATGGGGATGGTATTGGAATTGCTGCCGGCGATGGCGCGATGTGGGCGATTGATCCGCTGGGCAAGACGTTGGGAATGGGTGCGACGTTGGCAATGGGCGACGCTCCGGGCGTTGGCCCTGGCATGGGTCCGGGGACGGGTACTGGCCCTGGTCCGGGTCCGGGAGATGGCCCTGGCGACTGTGGCGACGGCGATGGAGAATTGGGCGACGCGGCGGAACCGAACGAGGGGCAGGGGCCTGGTGAAGGTCCTGGTCCGGAGGAAGGTCCGAATCCGGACGAGCCTTTGGCGAAAGAGAATCCGGCTCCGGGCGAAGGTCCGGGGAACGGCAACGGAAATGGGAACAGCAACATGCTGAGCAACCGGATCAATTTGGCACCGCAGTATCGTCAGCGAGTGCGTAATTTGGCTCCGAAGCTCAAGTTGCCGGAAGTGCCGGTGATTTATGGTCCGGATCTTCTGGTGTACAATCCGCAGATTCCGTACTGGAATCCGCAACTCCCGTACTATCAGCCGGGCTATGGCTACGGCGGTGGTGGCGGAGGCGGCGGTGGCGGCGGCGGAGGCGGCGGCTACGGCGATGTGGATTTGAGTGGTGTGGACTTGGGGCCGATTCCGGACATGCAGCCCGGCATGGTGTTGTACCTTTCCTGTGGCGACGACAAAGAAGGAATTGTGTATCAGGTTGACGAGCAGGGGCGTGTCCTTGGTAAAGTTCGTTTGCCGGAGGCGGCGACGGGGTTGACGATGCATAAAGATTTCGGCCTGGTGGCGGTAACGCCTCGTGAAGGGGGAAAGATTTATCGCATTGACGATGGCGGCGAAGCCGAGATGGTGATGGAAAAAGACGCCAAGATGATTCATCCGGTGGACGTTGCGGTGGGCGCGAACAGCGATTCCATTGTCGTGGCGGACAACGCAACGGATTCGATTTTGTTGACCAATGTTCAGGGCAAGGCTTTGGACACGTATAAGAAGTTGAACAGTATCGGTTCGGGCGACGCTCGGATGTCGGTTGCGGTGGGGCGTGACAAGGCAATTTTGTTGGGCACCGATGGCGAAACGGGCATCTACCGATTCACGGGCAAGGGAGCCATGGCGGCCAGTCATCCGGTGCTTCCGGAAGCTGGTGCGGTGGCGGCCGATCCGTCGAGTGATCAGTGGGCGGCCACGCAGGGTGGCAATACGGTGGTGTTGATGGAAGGGGATTCCGAGGTGACGAAGTACACGTTGCCGGCTGGCAAGCGGTTGCACGAGGGGGGCATGCTTTCGTTTGCACCTCCGGCGGGCAAGGCGGAAATGGCCAGTGGCAATGGCGTGGTTGTGGCCATGCGTGATGGTGATAACGCGAACGCGGCTCCCTATTTGATGGAATTCAAGACCAACGAAAAGGGCGAAGTGGATCAGCGGTTGTTGTTCCAGTGGAAGGGGGAACCGATGAAGGATTTCGTCGTTGGCCCGCGTATGTACTGGGAAAAGAACCACCGGGATTCCTATAAAGGGAAGTTTTAGTGGCTGACGGATTGTGGCGCAAGCCCTCCTGAAAAAAGCGAGAAGCACGAAGAAAAGCAATTTTTTTCGTGCTTTTCGTCTGTTGTTGGATATTGGGGAAGAATTGTTTAGCATTATTAAGGAACCGGGCAATGCGAGCCGTTTTGTTTTTTGCAGTTGTTTTTTGTGGAATGGTGGCCTGGGGGCAATCGGTCCAGCTTCCGACGTTTCAGAATTTTGGAACGCAAACGACGGTGACGGTTCCCGACGGGGGCAGGGCGGTGATGGGGGGAGTGACGCGGGCAAACGAAGGGGGGACGTCGAGCGGGGTGCCGGTTTTGCCGTTTCGGAATCGTTCTTATGGAAATTCGGTTGAGGCATCGGGGGTGAGTGTGACGGCGACGGTTCATGATTTCGAGGCGATGGACGAGGCGCTATTGAATTCACCGTCACCGCGAGTTCCGCAGGCGGGGCGACGTGGGGATACGTTTTTACGGCCAACGGACAAAACGCTGCGTCGGGTTCCGGAGGAGAAACGATCGGAAACGGTCGCGACGCGTCGAGTGGTGGAGAAACGGCGTCCTCCGGAAAAGCTGAACGACGATTTGAATCTGGCGCAGTGATTTTTCGCGTTGGCACAGTGATTTTGGGAGAAGTCCTACTACTGTTCCGTCCCGAAAATAAATCTTTGTAAACATAGTAAAAAGTTTTGGGAG
>JAUNBJ010000046.1 GCA_030535245.1 Planctomycetia bacterium
ACGAATATTGTTTATTTTTTGGACACAGCACTAGGGCGTTGCCCCAGGCTATTGATATTGCCCCGTTGGGGCATATGGGGGAAAAACGTTTTTTCCTATATCGGGTGGCCTGAAGGCCGACGCTAACCTTGTGTATTTCCGAACAGATAAGGAGAATTTGCGTGAACATTCTTTTCGCTTTTTTTGCGTTTGTCGTGTTGATCCTGGTGCTATGTGGCGTCGGGACGGCCATGATGGATCGCGTAAGCACCCTGTTTGAGCGGATGAATCTTTCCTCGGCGGAGTTGTTTCGGCGGATGGACTACCTGTACAGCGAGCTGCACCAGATTCGGATGAAGGTGGAAAAACTGGAAACGCCGGAACCGGTTCCCCTTCCAGAGTCGGTCGTTCCGCAAGCGCCGCAGCCGGAGCCGGAACCTCAACCGGAGCCGGAACCAGAACTTCCGCCAGAGCCGCAGCCGGAAACAACGGTGGAAGAAACGCCGGTCGTCGTTCCTCAGCCGGAGCCGCCGGTGGTTGTCGAGGAATCTCCCGCACCGGTCGTCGCCGCCCAGACTGTGCCGCCGGTGGAGTCCCTCGTCCCGAACCTCGAAAGCCGGGCGCAGTTACTGTTCAGGCGGGGTTGGAACTGGTTCTGGATCGGCAAGGAAAAGCTGGAGGAAGGGGACGATCTGGAAAGCATCGCGGCGGCCAGCTGGTTGACGCGGTTGGGGATGATCATTCTGGTTCTCGGCCTGGGATTTTTCGTCAAATTTTCGATTGATTACGGACTGCTACCTCCTACGGTACGGCTTTTCGCCACGACGGTGGTCGGGCTGGGGATGTACTTTGCCGGGCTGTACTACTGGAACGGGCGATTGAATCTGTTGGGGCAGGCGTTGACGGCGGGCGGTGCGGCGGTGCTGTACTTTTCGTGCTACGCGGCGGGGGAGCTTTACGCGTTGATTTCGCTCGACACGGCTTCCGGCGGAACGTGTATCATTACCGCCATGCTGGTTTTCTCGGCATGGAAACGAAACAGTCCCCTTCTGGCGACGCTTGGAATGCTGGGAGCGTACGGCACGCCAGAGATGCTCGACCTGACGCCCCAAACGCCGTACCATCTTTTAGTGTATCTATCGATTCTTGCCGTGGGGCTGGCGATCATCCGACGTCGGCAAAACTGGATGATTCCGGTCTGGATTGCGTTTTTGGGAACGGTCGTTTATCTTGTGGGGATATTGGCTCAATTTCGGGAGCAGGAAAGGGTCGTACCCTGCCTGCTCTTTGCGGGACTTTTGTTCCTGGCGTTTCACATGATTGCGCAGCGGCATTTTCGCCGACGCACGCAGGACGGCACGTTCTGGGAGCTGGTGCTGGTTGGGGTTAGTACGCTGTTCTTCTCGCTGGTGTTTATCGCGATCATTCACCGTGCGGACGGGGTGATTTGGCGTGGGTTCCCGCTTTCCGACCTCCTGCACGGAGGGACGTTCGGGCTGGCGACGCTCTTCTTTTTTGGGTTGACCCGGTTATTGGACGCAACGTACGCCAACAATCGTATCTTCCGAAACGTAGATTTGGGACTTGGGTTTCTCTGTTTGGGCATGATGTTCCTGCTGGTATACTCGCATTGGTTGCTGCCGCTCTGGATCATGGAGGCGGTCGCAATGTTGTGGGTCGTTCAGAAAGCCAGAAGCCAAACGTTGACGATTCTGGCCCAATGCGCGGTGATTCTGCTGCTGGTGGTACTCTGTACGACGGGGATCATCTCAGCGTACGAGTTGCGGGAAGTACAATTTTTCTCCACGCAGTATGTTCCTAAAACGTCGATGGAGCTGTCGCAGCGGCTGGTTCGGTTCCTGCTGCCGGTGGTATGCGGGTATTTGGCCACGTGGCTGACATGGCGGGGACGGACGGAAAAACATCTCGACGATACCAAAACGCTCACGGTGCTTCTCGGTTCCCTGGCGACGATCGGGCTGCTGGAATTTCTGACGGCGGAGACGAGTTTGTGGTTCGCGCGGCATTGTGCCCCGATGCGACTGGGAGCGATTTCAGTGCTCTGGACGCTGTTCGCGTTGACGCTAATCGGTTCGGGAATGCGGTATCCAATACGGGCGCTGCGCGGCGTTGGCCTGTTGTTTTTGGCCGTGATTATCGTGAAAATCTTTTGGGTGGACATGGCCCAGTTGGAACAGGTGTATCGGATCGTGGCGATGGTGCTGCTGGGGATATTGATCCTGTTGGGCGGGGTGCTCTACCTGACGAGAAACGCACGAAACCGATAGAAAGTGCCAGAAAACACTCCGGGGAGAAGCCTCGTTTTCAGAAGGTTTCTCCCCGGAGTTTTTGATTCTACGATGTTTTTTATTCTACAATGGCGTCCCGCAGTTCTTTGCGAAGTAGGGCCACGGCACGCTCGCCGTCTTTCGCCGCCACGACCAGATTGAACCGCATTTCCGAAGTGTTGATCATATCGATATTCACGCCACCGTCGGCCAGCGTTTTCAAAATCCGCGACGCTACGGTCGTGTGACTTCGCATTCCCGTGCCGCTGAGCGAAATTTTGTCCACGTCCGGGCACTCGGTCGGAGCGGTGCAGCCCAACTTCGCGGCAATCTCTTTCGCCAGGGCCAGCGCCTTGTCAGCATATTCCCGCAAGACGGTGAACGTCAGGTTGGTCTGGTGGTCGCCGCTGCTTTGAACGATCATATCCACCACGATGTCGGCCTCCGTGACCCGCTTGAAAATCCTCGCGGCCAGCCCCGGCGTCTGTGGCAAATCGAACAACGTGACACGCGCCTGTTTTTCATCCAGATCGATCGACTCGATCAGCAAATCTTCCATATGCTCGATACGGTTGATCATCCGCACCTTTTCCGCGTCGGAAATCGGCTCGATTTTGGCCAATTCCTTCACATCCGAAGGCGCCTGATCCAACGCAAACGCATCGTGAACCGTCCGCAGTGCTTCCACCCCTTCCGCCTGATTGACCAGCACCGAAACCTTGATTTCGCTGGTCGTGATCATCTGGATGTTGATTCCCTTGTCGGCAATGACCTGGAACATTTTCTCCGCCACGCCGATCTGCTGCTCCATCCCCAGCCCCACGATGGAAACCTTGCACAGGTTGTCGTCGTAGGAAAGCGACTCGAAGGCGCTGGGGGTCGTCTTTTTCACCTCGTCCAAAGCCTTGAGCGTCGCGGACAACTCGCCTGCCGGAATGGTGAAGGAAATCTCCGCCTTGCCGTTTGTGCCGACGTTCTGGACGATCATATCCATCGCGATCCGACGGTTTGAAATCGGCTGGAAAAGCATGTTGGCCGCCCCCGGACAGTCCGGAACGCCCCGCACCGAAATCCGCACCTCGTCTTTGGCGATTGCCGCCCCGCATACCGCACGATTGCGCGACTCCGGCGTCGAAACGATCATCGTGCCCGGCTCGTCGCTGAAACTGGCCCGAACATGTACCGGAACCTCAAAATTCTTCGCAAACTCGATCGAGCGACTGTGCATGACCCCCGCCCCCAGGCTGGCCATTTCCAGCATTTCGTCGTAGCTGATCCGCTTCACCCGGCGAGCGTCTGGAACCACCCGCGGGTCGGCCGTGTACACCCCATCCACGTCGGTGTAAATCTCGCACGACTCGGCATTCAGCACCGCCGCCAGCGCCACGGCCGTCGTATCGCTTCCGCCCCGGCCCAGCGTGGTGATGTTGAACTCGTCGTCCACCCCCTGGAAACCGGCCGCAATCACGATATTCCCCGCATCCAACGCCTGACGAATCCGATCCGTGCAGATCGACTGAATCCGCGCCTTCATGAACGAATTGTCCGTCTTGATTCCGATTTGCGCCCCCGTCATGCTGACTGCCTGATACCCCAGCGACTGAATCGCCATCGCCATCAACGCTACGCTCACCTGCTCCCCCGTGGAAAGCAGCATGTCCATCTCACGCGACGGCGGATCGGAGTGAATCTCTTTTGCCAGGGCAATCAACTTGTCCGTATTCTTGCCCATGGCACTGACGACCATGACGACCTGGTGGCCTTCTTTGCGAGCACGAATCGCCTTACGCGCCGCAGCCAAAATCTTTTTACTGTCGGCGACACTCGTTCCGCCGAATTTCTGAACAATGATAGACATGGTAATGCTGCTAGGGGTTAATGGTCAAGGGTTAATGGTTAGTGGAATCCACGAAAAAACGCATCATCCGAAAACCTTCCGGGAAGTTGGTTTTGCTGTCGGCTGCCGTTTTTTCACAATACGATGTGTGCGCGTCCGGAACAATCCCCGTACCCGCCATGACCCATGGAACGTTTGCGTGGGTGTGCGTTTTGAGCCGTACCGGCGTGGGATGGTCGGGCGTGATCAGAATCCGATACGCACCATGCTGCTTCAGCGCCTCGTACAACGGGCCGATGATGTATCGGTCGATCTGCTCCAACGCGTATATTTTCGTCTCCATCGAACCGTCGTGGCCCGCCTCGTCCGGCCCCTCGATGTGAATGCACGCCACGTCCACCTCCTGAAGGGCGTCGATGGCTGCCGACGCTTTTCCCTCGTAATTGGTGTCGTAAAGCCCCGTGGCTCCCGGAACGTCGATCCGCTTCCAGCCCAAAATCGCCCCCAAACCCCGAAGCAAATCCACTGCGGTAATCATCACGCCCGACAAGCCGTATTTCTCCGTAAACGGCGGAAGCTGCGGACGCAACCCCTGCCCCCAGAGCCAGGCGTCGGTCGCGGGAAGTTTCCCCTCCGCAATCCGCTTTTTGTTGACCGGATGTTCCGCGAAAATCTGGTGCACTTCCCCCATCAGCGACACCATCTCCACGCTCCCCGGCCCTGCCGGAGAAACGCTCAAAATGGAACGGTCGGTGTAGTCGTGCGGCGGAAACGTTCGGGTGTCCCTCGAAAGCGGTGCCGGCATGTCGGCCAAATCCCGCCAGACCAGAAGGTTTCGGTAACTCACACCGGGATAAAACCGAATTGCGTCGCTCCCCAGCTTGTCGTTGGCCGCCTGCAACAGTTCCGCACCCTCGGCAGACGAAATCTGTCCAGCGTTGAAACTGACCATTTTCCCCTTTTCCACCGTTACCAGATTGCAACGAATCGCCCAGTCCCGTGGCCCCAGCGCAATCCCCATGGCCGCCGCCTCCAACGGTGCGCGACCGGTATAATACGTTTGCGGGTCGTATCCCAGCACCGTCATGGTCGCCACGTCGGAACCTGCGGGGAGGTTGTCTGGCGTGTTGTTCGACCACCCGACGATTCCCTCCGTTGCAATTTGGTCCAAATGAGGCAAGTGGGCCGCTTCCAGAACGGTCTTTCCGTCCAGTGCCGGAATCGGTTCATCCGCCGCACCATCGGTAAGGATTATCGCGTATTTCATAAACATTCCTCATGTATTAATATACAAAAACCGCCATATTATAGCATGGTTGCGAAAATTGGGAAGGAGCGGGGAAAATTTTCCGAAATGGAAATCCGTTCACCGCTGCGTACCACCTTCCATTTTTTTCAGGGTGCGTTATAATGAATTGGAAGTTGTTACTGTTTTTAGAAGAAGTAGCCTAAAGGTACAGGTCAGGATAAGGCGATGGGGATCCGATTCTACTGTCCAAACGGACACAAATTAAATGTGAAGGAGTTTCAGGCGGGGCAGCGCGGCATGTGCCCACGTTGTGGGGCGAGTATGACCATTCCGCTTGAGAGTACGCGACCGGCCGGTTCCAAAGACCTCCCTATCGCGGCAGAATGGGAGGCGAAAGCGCGTCGGGAGGGAACCCTTCCCCAGAATTTTGACGCCCAGGTCAGCAGCTCCTCCGGGATCATTAACCTGAACGCAATCCATACCGGACTGTTCTCCGAAGCGGGAGAGCAGCAGGCGGTGGGGGCGATCGGGATGTCCAACGTTCCGGCAGATATTCCAAAGGAGCATTTGGAACCGTCTGCGGAAACGTCGGTTCCGTCGGCGACGCCGGCAAACGCCACTCCAGGCCCGGTTCCGATGCCGCCGCTTCCGACGGTGGAACCTCCCAAGCCGCAGTTGCCCGACCCGTTTGAGGGGCCGGCAGATACGGTTTGGTACGTGCGTCCTTCGGCAGGGGGGCAGTACGGGCCGGTGGATCGGGAGGCGATCAAAGTGTGGCTTTCCGAAGGGCGGATTGTGGCCGACACGCTGGTTTGGCGGGAAGGTTGGGCCGAATGGAAGCGGGGGGACGAGACGTTCGAGGCGTTGGCACCGGCGCCGGCGATTGCGCCACCGCCGATCATGGCTCCGCCGGTGGGGGGAGTGACTTCCTCCGTATCGGATATTGGCAAAAGCAAAAAGAAAACCGGTTTTTGGGGTTTTGGCAAAAAATAATTTTTCAGGCGGATAAATCCGTCGTTATCCTTTACCATCTTTTGAGATCATGAAAACATTAGTCAAAGGCAATGAAGCGGTCGTCATCGGAGCGTTGGTCGCCGGGTGTGACGCGTACTTCGGTTATCCCATCACCCCGGCCAGCGAAATTGCCCACAAAGCGTCGGAGTATTTTCTCAAGTTGCACAAAATTTTTGTGCAGGCCGAATGTGAAGTTGGTTCGATCAACATGGTTTATGGCGCCGCGTCGAGCGGGTTACGCGTCATGACGGCATCCAGCGGCCCGGGAATCAGTCTGAAGCAGGAAGGGGTTTCGTATCTTGCGGGGGCGAACCTGCCTGCCGTGATTGTGGATGTCATGCGTGTGGGGCCGGGGCTGGGAAACATCGGCCCGGAGCAGTCCGACTACAATCAGATCGTCAAAGGGGGCGGCCATGGCAGTTACCATGCCATTGTGCTGGCTCCCAATTCGGTCGCGGAGATGTACACGCAGACGATTCACGCGTTTGAGCTGGCCGACAAGTACCGCACGCCGGTGTACGTGTTGGCCGACGCCACGATCGGCCAGATGATGGAACCGATCGATGTGCGGAAGGTGGATGTGCTCCAATACGAGAAACCGTGGAAAGTGGACACCACCCCCGAAACGAACAAGAATCTGATCACGTCGATCTTTCTGGATTTTGACGACATGGAAACGCATATTCGTCGCCTGGACGCGAAGTATCAGGAGATTGCCGAGAAGGAAGCGGATGCGGAATCGTACTTGACGGACGACGCGGAGATTGTCGTGACCGGGTATGGGATTGTCAGCCGGCTTTTGCACACGGTGGTGGATTCCCTTCGTGCCGAGGGGGTGAAGGTTGGGATGATACGCCCACGCACGCTCTGGCCGTTTCCGACGAAATGTTTCCAGCAAAAGGTTCCGCAAAACGCCAGGGTGCTGGTGGTGGAACTCAGCACGGGCCAGTATGTGGACGACGTTCGGCTGGCATTGCCCGGTTTCGACATCCGTTTTTACGGTCGTGTCGGGGGCAACGTGCCGACGCTGGAAGAAATTCGAGAACAAATCATGAAATTGAAATAAGAGATACGAGGAAGTTCCATGCCAACCGTATTACAAAAACCAACCGCTTTTTTCCAAAATTTTGACCGCAAACCGTCGCAGCAGCAATCGACGCATTACTGCCCCGGCTGCGGCCATGGCATCCTGAACAAACTGATTGCGGAAACGATCAGCGATCTGGGGATCAAAGACCAGACGATTTTTGTCGGCCCTGTCGGGTGCGGGGTGTTTTATTATTATTACTTTGACGTGGCGTCCGTTTCCGCACCACATGGGCGAGCCAGTGCCGTGGGAACGGGTGTCAGCCGGGCACATCCCGAAGGGATCACGCTGGTGTATCAGGGGGACGGCGACCTGGCCGCCATCGGTACGAGCAACGCCCTCCACGCGGCAAACCGGGGCGAAAACATGATCGTGTTTTTCGTCAACAACAATATCTACGGCATGACGGGCGGCCAGCTTGCTCCGACGACGCTCATCGGTCAGAAAACCACCACGTCGCCGTACGGACGCTCGCTTCAGAACGACGGCCCGCCGCTCCACATGACGGAACTGATCGCCACGCTGGAGGCTCCGGTGCTGGTGGCACGTGTGGCGGTGAACAGTCCGAAAAACATCATGCAGGCCCGGAAGGTAATCCGTCGGGGAATGCAGGCCCAAAAAGACCACAAGGGATACGTGTTCATCGAAGTGCTGTCGCAATGTCCGACCAACTGGCGGAAAACTCCGATAGACGCCTGCCGCTGGATCGAGGAAACGGTCACGAAGTGCTTCCCGCTGGGGATTAAAAAGGATGTGATCGACGAACGCGATGCGTTGACTCGCCCCCTGGGGCATCCCGATTTTCAGACGATTGCCCATGCCATTGGACTGGACAAAAACGAGGAAACAACCGACAAACCATGTGCGCTTCCGTTCCCGGAAATTCGACTCAAAAGTGCCGGATTTGGCGGGCAGGGGGTACTGTCGCTGGGGCTGATTTTCGCGTTCGCGTGTATGAAAAAGGGGCTGCAAACCACATGGCTCCCCAGCTACGGCCCCGAAATGCGTGGTGGTGTGGCGAACTGCTCGGTGATGGTCTCCAAAACCAAAATCGGCACCCCGGTGGTGGACGCGCCAAACGTTCTGGTGGCGATGAATAAGCCGTCGATGTTCCGTTTCGCGCCGCTGGTTCCGGAGGACGGTATCATTATTTACAACAGCACGATGATCGACGAAATTCCAGAGAATATCCAGACGAAAAACCTGTTTGCACTGGATGCGGGCAACATTGCCATGGAGTTGGGCAACAGTAAATTTGCCAATTCGGTGGTGCTGGCATACCTGGCCGCAAAAACGAAGATGTTCGACCTGCCGGAGCTGAAAGAATACGTCCGCGGCTACTTTGCCAACGACAAAATTTACGAAGCCAACATCCCAGCCCTGGAACGTGGCTTCGCGTTGGGAAGACGTGAAATTGATAATTGATAATTGATAATTATTTTTATTCGACCCGTTTTTTTAAGTGGTGAGGTTATTCTTTCATCTCGAAAGTGTATTATCAATTATCAATTATCAATTCATTAGTTTCTCACTTTACGTTGTTCGTCCACCAGTTCGTAGGCGAGGGCTTCCATTTCGGCGCGGACGCCGGCAAGTGTGCTTTCTCGCTGTGTCAAAAGTTCCTGGCGTTCCTTGAGTTGTCGGGCCAGGGCGTCCAGTTTCTGTTCCCGTTCCCGTAAGGCACGTTCGCCGGGCTGCTGGTTGAACATCTCCTCAGACCGCTGTTTGGCGTCGGTCAAGATTTTCTCGGCCTGCTGTCGGGCAATTTGCAGGATGTCGGCCGCTTCGGATTTAACCTTGCGGAAATCGTAAACCGGTTCGGGAATACCCGCTGCGGGGGGTGTCATTACCGGGTGCTGGAGGCGGCATTTTTCCTGAATCAGGTTCTGGTATTCCTGATCCAGACTGGCTCGCCGGGAGTCCATTTCACTCTGGAAATTGAGCTTTTCGCGTTCAAACGCTTTCTTTTCCATGGCGATTTGGGCGATCTGGGCGGCAGCCTGAGCACGGGTATCCTCCATGATGGAGGTTGCGCGTTTCTGCACTTCCGCGAGCGTGACCCCTGCCTGAGCGTGAGCCTCGGCCATCACCTTTTCCGCTTCCGTGCGAACGTCGCGGAGTTTTTCGTCCAAGACCCGTTTCTTGCTGGCCAATTCCTCTTTCTGGATTTCCAGATCACGTTCGCGAGTGGCAAGCAGTTGACTGCGAAGTTCCAGCTCCTTTCGCGCGTCGGCCAGAATCCGGTCGGATTCCTGCTGGGCGTGGCGTTTTCGTTCCTCAAGGTCTTTTTTCATCGCTTCCAGTTCGCGGGAGCAGGTCGCCAGCTTTTCGGCTTTGGCACGAATTTCCGTTTCCGCTTCCTGACGAATTCGGGCAATGGCATCCTCGGCTTCCTTCACCTGGGCTTTCTGGGCGTCCAACGTTCGGTAGGCGTCGTCCAGTTTCGCTTTCCGCTCGTCCAGTTCCTTTTGCTGGGCGTACTTTTCCTTGTTCCAGGCGTTCCTGTCGGCGGCCAACACGGCCAACTCGCTGCAACTTCGCGTTTTCGTATCTTCCAGCAGGGCGGTCGCCTGTTTTTGCGTTTCGGCAAGGAGGTTCTGCGCTTGGGAATCGGCATCGTTCAGCACGATCTGCGCCCGACGTTTGGCATCTTCCTCCAAATCGCGGGCGGTCTTTTCACGCTGCTCGATTTCCTGAGCCTTGCGGCGGAATTTTTCCTCGTTGTCCACTAAAATCTGGGAGCGGAACTGGATTTCCTCTTTCGCTTCGCCCAACATCCGCTCGACTTCCACTTCTGCGTTGCGACGGAGTTTGTCGGCTTCTCCCTTGCGTGCTTCCAAATCGGCCTGCAATTTCTGCAAGTCCTGTGTCCGCTTGTTCAGGGCCAACGTTTTTTCGTGAATATCGCTTTCGGCCGCCGCCTGCACCTGCTGCACCTGCTTTTCCGCATCCTTGTACTTGGCCAGGATGTCGTCTTCCGCCGACTGGAGCATCGCCTTGACCTTTTCCTGAGTCATTTGGAGCTTCTTTTCCCCCTTGTCCTCGGCCAGACGGAGGATCTCCACCGCCTTTTGTTTTGCGTTGGAAACCGACTGTTTCGCTTCAGCAATCAAATCCTCCACCTCGCGACGGGACAGCTCCGACTGCTTTTCCCATTCCGCTTCCTGGGCCGCCACACGTTCCTGCATCCGCTGACGGAATTTCTCGTTCAGTTCCTGCTTCGCGGCGGCAAACTCGTCCAGTTGGCTTTGACGTTCCCGTTCCACCTCTTTCCGTGCCAGAGCCAATTTTTCTTCCATCTGCGAAACGTTCTTCTCCCGACGCTCCACATCCTCCAGCCGGGAACGAATCTGAACTCCCGCATCCTCCAACGTCTGGCGGGCCATGTCACGCTGCTCTTTCAGGTACTTTCGCACCTCCTCCAGCTGCCTTTTGGAATCGGCCTCAAACTGTTCCTGCTGCGAAATCAGGCTTTGCCGCAGACTGTCCAGCTCTTGCGACTTTTTCTGAATCTCCTGCCGCTTTTTCTGAATCTCGTTGCTTACCGACGCCTCCCCCTCTTCCAGTGATTTGGCCCGGATTTCCAAATGTTTTTGGACGTCCTCCAGCACCACGCACCGCTGCTGGTACTCCTTCTCAGCATCCGCCAGCTTCTTCAGCCGAATTTCCAGACTCTCCATATCGGCGGAAAGTTTTTGCTTCATCTCCTTGAGGGACGCTTCCTGCTGGGCCAACGCCTGCCTGGCGGTACGCTGCTCATTCTCGAATTGCATCTGTCGGTTTGCCAGTTCCGATTCACGGCTCTCGACATCTTTTTCCCGCAGCCGAAGACGGGACACAATCTGGTCCGTATGCTTCTGCAATTCTTCGCTGATTCGTTTCGTGGCGTCGCTGGTTTCGATCATTTTTCCGTTTCCTTCATGGAATATTAATACATGGAAACCCTTGTTTCTCTCGTTAATATCGTCACAACCGTTAAAGTTTCTTTAATCGGAAAGCAGGTTTTTCTTCAGGTGGCTCGATTTTATCCTAAAATTTTGCCTGTTTTTACAGAAATAGGTTTCCGGGACTGTTTTTTTCAAGGGAGTTTCGTATCGTATAATGATTGGAGACGAAGGAATTGAAGTACACCTGCGAGCGATACGTGGAAGGATGGTGACGCAAAGGGGGCGTAACCGCTACAATCGTTTCTTTCGTCGGGAAGTGTACGTAAGGAGAGGTTCCTGCCGATAGAAGATATAAGGTATAGTCGGTGGTTGATTTCGCAGAGGTTCGTCATGAAAAGGTCGAAAGCGGGTTTGGGATTACGGTTTCTTTTGCTTCTTGCGTGCGGTGTTTCCGTAGCGTGGGGACAGGACTGGCGTGGGGGAATCCTTCCGCAGACGGTCGCCAACAGCAACGGCCTTCATCGTGTGTGGGTGAACCAGATTCAGATTGCGCCAGGCACGGATCGGTTGTTGCACATGATAATCGACCGGGGCATTCTTTTTACCGTGACCCAGCAGGGGAGCATTCAGGCGACCGATGCGGAGACGGGCGTCAAGTTATGGGCGGCGTCCATTTCGTCCAAAGGGCGGATGGTGCAGGGACTTTCGGCAAGCCAATATTATGTTGGATTTACATGTGGTTCGACGCTGTATATTTTCAACCGGGCGAACGGACGGCAGTTGCTGGACGTTGAGATGGAAACGATTCCGTCGGTGGGGCTGGTTCTGGGCGAAACGCGGGCGTATGTGCCATGTATTAATGGGATTGTCTATGCGTACGATCTGAAACCGATGGCCGACCCGTTCGAGGAATTTGGCATATCGGACTCGCACCTGACGCAAAAGGAGCGGGAGGCACGGCGGCAGGAGTTCATCAATTCGCTCCGTCTGGTGAAGTCGTACAAGGCGCCGGTGGGGATTCGGACGATGGGCGACATGAGCGTGACGCCGACGCTGGGCCGTACGTTTCACGTCATGAACCGTCCGGGCAACGACCCGAAGCGGAAGAATGAGGATGCGATCGAGGGGGCGTTGAATCACGAATATATCGCGTGGCCCACGGCGTCGCAGGTCGTTACCATTTGCGACGTGGACATGCGGAACGCCACGGCGGACGAGCGGTTCAACGTGTCGCTGATGGGCGAGATACGCGATTCGCTCAGTTATCGTCCATATCGAGAAAAGAAGGGGAAGGCCGACCCAACGACCGGAATCCTGTATGCCGGGACGACGGAGGGTTTTGTGTACGCGATTCGTGAGCAGACCGGCCAGGTGATTTGGCGTTTCCCCACGGGGGAGCAGGTCTGGCAGACGCCGGTGTATGTGGACAATGATTTATTTGTCATTACCGTTCATGGCGGCATGTTCTGTGTGGATGCCATTACGGGGGGCGACGGGGAATCGACGGAAGCAAAGTGGTGGTCTCCGGGAATCCGGCAATTCGTTTCGTGCAGCAAAAATCGGGTCTATGCGATCGACCAGGAAAATAATCTGGTCATTCTCGACCGTATGTCGGGGCAGAAAATATCGTCGATTTCCGTGCCGACCATTCCCAATCGCTTGACGAACATCCAAAGCGACCGGATTTATCTGGCGACGGAGCGGGGGATGATTCAGTGTTTGCGGGAAAGCGGGTTGGAAAAACCGTTGGATTATGTTTCTTTGCCGCAGGAGGAAAAGAAACCGCAGCTGGCGGATGTGAATCTGGGCGGCGAGGAAGGGGAAGAAGCCGCCGAGGACGAGGAGGACGTCGAGGAAGAATTTACCGACGACGAGGAATCGGACGACGCGGGAATGGACGAGGAGGAATCGGCCGAGGAATCGGAAGATACCGAGGAGGAGTTTGCCGACGACGAGGAGATGGACGACGAAGCCGGTGATGAAGAAGCTGCGGATGAGGAATTTACCGACGACGAGGCAGGCGAAGAAGCCGCGGATGAAGAAGTTGCGGACGAGGAAGCGGAGGAGGAAGAAGCTGCGGACGAGGAAGCGGAGGAATAACGCGAGTTATTGTTGAGGCGATTTTCAAAGACGGGGTTTTTACTCCGTCTTTTTCTTTTTAAAAGGACGAAATAGCGGCGTCCGTTTTTAACGAAAAAAAGGATTTTTCTATTTAGAATGGTGGAATGGTTGCCGATAAAAGGAGGAGGTACACCGGTCACGCCCCCCTATGTCAAGGATGATACGTTTTTAAAAAGATGAATAGGAACCGTCAAATTCGATCTACGAGGAACCTTTTTCGGGACGTCTGTCTGGCGGTATCTCTTTATTTGGTAATGGTTTCCGTTCTGTCGGCCATGGAAGGGGGGTTGGTGGATCGCCTGCATGGGAAGCGAACGGAGGAAGAAGTCGCCAAGCAAGAGTGGCTTCGGACGCAATGGAACGGGGTGCGGTGGTACGAGCCGACGTTGTTGTTGGAGCAGATGGAGCCTTTGAAGCAGCCGGAAGCTGTCCAGTTGTGGAAGGAGGACGTGTCGCGGTTGCTGGCGGAGTTGTCGGAATGTTTTCCGGCACCGGAGGCGGGGGATCGAAACCTGCCGCGAGTGGGGCGTGGGCGTCTGATTCAGAACCTGCGTCGGGAAACGGTACCGACGGTTTTGGAGTGGGATTTCGAGGATGCGGAGAAAATTCGGAGTCGTCAGGATTGCCTGAAGCGGTTGGAGGTCAAAATACGGGAGGCGCAAGGGTGGATTCAGTCCCATCCGCAAGAGCTGGAAACGGCGATGGTGTTGGGGCGTGCGGCGTTTACCCTCCAGCGTCGGCTTGCGGCGTGGCGTTATTGCGACGGCCTGATGACGCTTCCGCCGGGGGAGGTTCCGCCGGTTGTGGAAGGGGACTGGAATGCCGTGTTGGGGGAGGTGGACGCATTGCTGGCTCGCAATCCCCATGCGGAGACGTGGAAAACGTACCTGCGGTTCAATGCGCTTACGCAGATGTTTCGTTTGGACGCATCGGTGCGGCGGGATTTGGCACTGTTGACGCTGATTCGTCTGGATGCGAACCGTCTGGATCCATCCCAGCAGGCGTTTTTGTCACAGGAACCGTTCCTGCGGCTTTTGGGGCAGTTGAAAAACCTGGCCATGGCCCGATGCGCGTCGGATTACCTCCTGGAAACGGTGGAAAACTACGAAAGAAAGGACGAGATTCGTGGGGGGAACATGCTGATTCGAGAGTGCCTGCGACTGTCGCTGGAGCAGGATGCTGCGCGGGCACCATTTCGGCAAGGGCTGGAATATACTTACCGGAACGCCAATGTTCGGTTTGCGGTGTCGCAGGAATTTCTGAATCGGAACGTTCCCCAACGGGGGCCGGAGGAACGGGAGATCAGCGAATTCATGTTCAATCGTCCCATTTACGGGAAGGGGATCACCACCACCTCGACGCAGGTGCGGATGATTCCCGACGCGCAAAATTTCCGGCTCGGTTTTTTGGTGCAGGGGAATTTTCAGTCCAACACGTACAGCGGCGACGGCGGAGTGCGGGTCTATAACAATTCGACGGCCGATTATTCGGCGTTCAAGGAAATTCTATTTTCGGATCAGGGCGTGCGAACGGCACCGGCTGTGGCACAGGTGCGGAACGAAGTCCGGCTTCAGGATTTGCAGACGCCGCTGGACGTGATTCCGATTCTCGGTTTTGTCGCCAACGGGGTAGCCCGCTCGCAAGCGGAGGCGAAGCAGGAGGAAGCACGTCAGATTACGGAATACAAAATACGCAACGAGGTTCAAACGACGCTGGATACGGAGGTGGACACGCGAATGAACCGCCTGAACACACTTTGGCAGACGAAGCTGACACGCGCGCTTTCCCGAATGGAGCTGGATTTCCAGCAGGTGGACGCGCGAACAGACGAACATTCGGCGACGATTCGTTTGCGTCTGGCCAACCCCCAGCAGCCGGGAGGAAGCACGCCCCGTCCGTCGGTTCCAACGGAAAGTTTGCTAAACTTCCAGATTCACGAGTCGGCCGTGAACAATTTTATTCAGCAGCTCAAGCTGGATGGGAAAACGTTCACACCGGAAACGATTCGGGAATACCTGAAGCAGCATTTTCCCAACTGGAAACCGCAGGAGAACGCTTCGAACGAGGACATTCCGGTCGATATGCAGTTCACCTTTTCTCCGTACGATGCGGTATCGGTGCGGATTCTGGAACGGCAGTTTATTTTTCGATTGTCGTTTCGAGAATTGAAGATCGACCGCCATACGTGGAAAAACTTCACGATCGAAGTGCCATTCTGGGTGGAATATGGTGGCTTCCAGGCGGTGTTGAAGCGGGATGGTGTCATTCGGCTGATCGGTCGGATGCCAATTTCGCAGCAGATTGCCTGCCGCGGGGTGTTCAGCAAAATTTTTCCCAAAGAGTTGGAACGAAACATTCTGACACAGGAAATAATGAGAGATCCTCGCTTTTCGATGCTCTGTATCAATCAATGCGTGCTTCAAGACGGTTGGTTAGGAGTTTCGCTGAACTACTCCCCAACAGTTAGCCAACGATAAGGAACTTATTAATTGATAATTGATAATTAATGGTTAATGGTTAATGGTTAATATTCTCAATTCAATCCTTTTTGTGGAGTTGAGTGACATTCTTACCCCCATCCAGAAAACGGTTGGAACAATCGCAATTATCAATTATCAATTAAGCGCGTAGCAGAGGGCAGAGAATAAAAAAAGCGGAGCCGGTTAGGGGGAACCGACTCCGCGCCGGGAAGGTGGAGAAACCAAGGGGTAGGGGTAAGGTTCCTCCGATCCCGGTATGGGGTTTATTGCACGCGGAACAACTCCACAGCGGTGGAGAGGACGGCATCTTTTTCAAGCCGTTCCTCGACGGAAGCACCGACCTGTGGGGAGATGGGGGCTTCGGCCATGGGGGACTGGAGCGTGGGTTTGGCGGCCTGGTGTACTTCCAGATCGGGGGTGACACCGACGCGGTGGTAACGTTTTCCTTTGGGCGAGAAGAACTGCGAGGTGGTCAGCTTGACGCCGAAGTGGGTCTGCGTATCCAGCTCGAAGATTCCCTGCACGGTTCCCTTACCGTAGCTCCGGATTCCGATGATTTTTCCACGTTGGTGGTCGTGGATGGCTCCGGCGAAAATTTCGCTGGCACTGGCGCTGCGTTCATCAATGAGCACCACCAGCGGCACCCGCCAGGTTCCGTAGGTCTTGGCGTTGTAGGTGACGTTCTTTTCGGCCCCCTGGTTTCCCACGGTGGAGACAATCACCCCATCGGAGAGAAACAGGTCGGCCGCGTCGATGGCCGAACGCATGAGTCCACCCGGATTGCCGCGAAGGTCGAGGATGAGCCGCCGCATCCCCTGAGCGTGCAGTTTCCAGAGGGCACGATCCAGTTCCTTGGCCGTGTTGTTCTGGAAATTGAGGATTTGCACGTAGGCGGTGCCGTTCGAGTTGGGCACGATTTCCGCACGTTCGATACAGGGGACGATCACCTTGCTGCGAAGAACGGAAAGCGTTCGGGGCGATTCGCCGGGGGCCTGGAGACGCAGTTTCACGGACGTATCGCGTTTCCCCTGAAGCAGCCGCGACACCTGGTCGAGCGTTCGTCCCTGGGTGGCGTTTCCATCGACTTCCAGCAGCACGTCGCCATCCCGAACCCCGGCACGTTTGGCAGGGCTGCCGGAAATGACGCGGATAATGACGGTTTGTTCGTTTTTCGTCTGGAGTTCCACCCCCAGCCCGACGAAATTCCCTTCGATCGAGGACATCATATCGCGGTATTGCGTGGGGATCAGGAGGGAGGAATACTGGTCCAGGCTGGTGACGAAACCGGCCAGGCACTCCATCAGGAAAAACGATGCCGGAGCGCCGAATTTCTGTTCGCACTGACGGCTGACTTTTTCAAACACCAGCACCGCTTCCTGTCCGGACTGGGGGCCGTTGGACTGCATGATTTCCCGGAGGTATTTCTGCATGACGGCAATCTCCGCAGCGGCAACGTTGGGGAGGACGTGCTGCCGAAATTCCACGTCGGACAGGGCAATATCCAGCCCAAAAAGCCCGCGATGGCAAATTTCGGAAGGGGCAAGCGACCGAACGTAGTAGGCTTCGTACTTATTCAGGACGCTGAACAGCAGTTTCCGTTGCTGCTCAGGCGTGAGGGCACGAACCGTGGCGACGTAATGCGTGTCCAAAAATCGGCGATGAACGTCGTTGAACATCTTGGCCCGATTGTAACGTTTCTGGATTTCCACGTTATCCGGGAACTGCCGCATGGCTTTGTCGTACCACTCCTGAGCGGGTGCCCAGCGGTGTGCGGTTTCCAGGCGAATCCCCTGCTCCAGTACCGATTCCAGCGAACGGGAATCCTCGACCTGCGTGACGGCAGGAGCGTCCACAACGGTTGGAAAATCTTGCGTAACGCCGAGTACGATTGCGAGAAAAAGCGAATACATGAACCACCCTGCTCCTGTTTCCAAAATCTTTAGGAACGTTTCTGAAATCCATTCAGTGTTACCTTTAATCTACCCTATTAATAGGCGTTAGCAAACCATCTTGAGTAAATTTTTCAGAAATTTATAGAAATCCTGCGTTAAGATTGCAGATTTTAACGATTAGGTAAACTTTGCGACCGATTATAACAGCCAACCCAAATCGTTCCGATAGACAATCTTGTCGATGTCTTTCTGAAAAACACCGTCTCGAACCGTCTGGGCGATTTTGATTGCGACGGAATCGGCCTCCTGAAAATATTTTTCGTTCCAGTTCGTAGCGATGTAGAATCCCGCCTCCTTGTCTTTGCGTGGAAGCAGGATGTAGCCGAAGCGGGTCTTTTCCAACGCGATTTTTCGTAAATCGGGATGCACGTCGGCGTCGGTTTGCCGTATGGCGTGTAGCAGGTGACGATAAAGCGGCAGTTGCAGGTTTTTCCAGATTTCGCCGTTAAATTCGTCAGAATCCTCCGTATTCGAATCCTTAGTATCCGAATCTGTGGGGGGGGGCGAAGTTGCTTCGGGCCGCCATTCCAACCAGGTGTTGGGGCGTTTGCTGCCGGAACTGGTTTTATAATCCCACACCTGCCACTGCTGGAGCGTGGGATGGTAGTCGATTCGGTCGATTTTGCCCCGGATTTCCATCGGGCCGTCGCCAAAATTCACCGGTTCGCCGCGCCCGTTTTCCGTGCGAAAGAGTCCGCTCAGGTTTTCTTCCGCGCAAAGAATCTGCCAGCCCGCCTGCTGCCATTGGGCCTGACGCACGGCAAACGCGGCCAGACGAATGGCGAGCTGTTCCTTTTGGAGGGTCACGACCGGGTGCGTTGTGGCGTCGAACACGCGACGGCATTCCCGTTCCAGAAGCGTTCGCAGCGTCCCCACGATTCGAGCCGTTTCCTTTTCCAGCGACTCTTGCGGCGGGCGGTTTTTCTGCCGTTCGATTTCCTCGCGGGCAAACTGCTCCAAAACGCTGTGTGCAAGGGTGCCGAACAGGGCGGCGTTCAGCTCCTCGGCGTCGTCGTCCACCGCTTCCAGATTCTGAATGTGCCGCAGGTAATACCCATACTCGGACGTCAGGAAGTCGTCGAACTCAGTAACGGACATGGCCCGCTTGAACCCCTTTTTCGCTACCGGGTTGGGTGGTTGGTAAAGGGTGAGGGACGGGGCGATTTTTCGGGATGCGGTAAAGTCCGTTTCCTCCTCCGGCTCCCTGAAAAACCGCAGCGAACGCCGAGCCAGCGTTTCGTCGTCGCACGTCAAAAGCACACGGCTGGGCATCAGGGGTTTGCCGTCGGCCCCGATACGCGCGAACACCAGCTTCAACGACTCCCGCGACGCCAAAAGGGTGGAGAGCAGGTAGACATCCCGCTCGAATCGGCTGTCGTTCGTTTTGATTCCCAGCTCCATCCGCAGACGGTTGGGCATAAGCAGATGTTCGTTCACCGTTTCGGGCACAAATTCTTCGTTCAGCCCCGCGACGACCACCGCCCGCGCATCGTCCAGCGACAAATCGAGCCACCGATACATGGCGATCGGTTCCGGCAGATTGGAAACCGGCACGTTCCGCCCCATCGTCCGATCCAGCAAAAGCCGCAGCGCTTCGGGAAGCGAAAACGACGCCTCCCGAAGCAGCCCCGGCGATGCCTGAAATTTATCCTGAAGCGTGCGGCCCAGCTCGGTACAGCACTGCAAAATCTGGGCGTCTTTCGGTTGAGTCAGGTCGTACCCCGGCTTCCAGCAGTACACGGCCTTCAGGAAATCGGACAACACGAGGCTCAGCTGGCTGAAATGCCCGTAGCCGGCCACCATTTTTTCCAGCAGCCCCTGCACCGCTTCGTAAACCTTCTGCACCAGCGGGAAACGGCCCCGCGTCATTTGCGCAAACCGATTGACGGAAAAAAGCCGGTCGGGAAGATGAACGTTGTAAAACGCGTCCAGCTCCGCCAGCCATTCCCCCTCGATTCCGCAGGCGTGACGCAGGTAATTTTCCATGTCCGGATGACGCACCAACGAAGCGAACGACGCGTATCGGGGGGACAATTTGCGGAACGACTCCGTGATCTCCGTCTCGTTCGGATCCACCGCCATTTCCTCCAGGCATTCCGTCACCCGTTCCAGAAGCCGCCATGGTTGGAGTTGCGAAACCTCCCGTTTCACCGGTGGGCCGAGGATTCCGTCCAACTGCAAAAGCTGAACCAGCAACGGTTCCACCGCCGTGTCGGGCAACCCCACCGCCAAGTCTTCCTTCGCGAAGGTCCGTGCCGCTTCGCAAATCCACCGGGCCGTCGTTTTCGCTTCGTCCTCCGGCGTTGTAACCTGCTCCACTACTTCTTCCAGACGGGCATCCAGGCGGGCGTCCAGCTTCTTCCACGCTCCCGGTTTCAGGCAGCCGTCCGACTCGAACCGCTCGGCGTGCGACTCCGGTGCAAAGACGAACACTTCCACGCTCTCTTTTACCTGAGCCAGGAAACGGCGAAAAATCTGGTTCAAATCGACGCAACCCACGATTCCGATCAGAAATTCCGGCTGAAAATCGCGTGGCCCCGGATTCTCCAGGGCAAACAGGCGGGCCGATTGCTTGTCCCACACCTGCTCCCGATCCAGAATGCGGTGGTATTCCTGAAACACGCGGGCCAGCAGTTCCCAACGCCGCAGTTCGTATTCCGAGAGCACCCCCTGCTCCGCCAGCTGCCGGCAACGGTCGCGAACCATAACAAAATCGAGCGTGTCGCGGGCCAGTTCCTGATAAATGTCGGTCAACAGCTCCCCAAGCTCCAGCCACGCGGTCACATCCTCGTCGGCTGGCGGATTGGGAAACATGGGCTGAAGTTTCTCCGGCGACCCCTGGCACACCCTGCGCAGTGCCGTCATCCACGCGATCTGCTGGGCAAACGGCGTGGCAAACGGTGCCTTCTGTTCGTAAAGCAATTCCGGCAAATCGCTGGAAAGCCGAACCCGTGGCACCTCCACCGTGACATGTTTTTCGTACGCCCAGTCCGCCAGCCGCGCCAGAAATCGCCGCGACGCCGGACGGGACGGGAAGATAAAAACCCACCCCGATAAATCCAGACGGTTCCCCACCGTATAACGTTTGGCCAGGCAATCGACCAACGACACCAAACAGGGACGATACCAATCGAGGAACGTTTTTTTCATAAAATATTAAATATTACGGAGGAATTGGGTAATGTGCCGCACAACCGTTTCCTGCTCCTCCGGTTTCAGGCCGGGGAAAATGGGCAGGGCAAGGATTTCGCGGGAGATATGTTCCGTGACGGGAAGATCGCCGAGCCGACCGCCAAGGGAACGGAAACATTCCTGTTCGTGCAGCCCCAGGGGGTAGTAAATTTCCGTCTGAACCCCCTGCGCCAGCAGGTATTTGCGGAGTGCGTCGCGGCGTCCCTGATGGATTCGCACGCTGAACTGATTCCAAACGTGGCGTCCCGTGTCGGGAACCAGGGGGAGCGTTATCAAATCGTCGTCCAACCCGGTTTGCGCGAACAGCTCCCGATATTGTGCGGCCAGCGTGCAACGCGCTTTCGTCCAGCGATCCAAATGACGAAATTTGATGTTCAGCACCGCCCCCTGAAATGCGTCCAGACGCCCGTTGATGCCGATGATCTGGTGGAAATAACGTGGTTTCATGCCATGCCCGCGAAGGAGCCGAAGCCGTTCGGCAAGGGATGCGTCGCAGGTGGTAATCGCGCCGCCATCCCCCATGGCCCCCAGGTTTTTGGTGGGGTAAAAACTAAAACAGGCCATGCGTCCCATCGACCCCACGCGTCGGGTTTCCCCGCGAAACACGCATTCCGAACCGATCGCCTGCGCCGCGTCCTCAATCAGGACAATCCCCCGCTTTTCGGCCAGTTGTGCAAGCGCCGTCATGTCCGCCGACTGCCCGAAAAGGTGAACCGCAATGATCGCTCGTGTGCGGTCAGTCATTTTGGCCGCAACGCTTTCCGGATGAATGTTGAACGTACCGGGAACCATGTCGGCGAAAATCGGCGTCGCCCCAAGCCGCGACACACAGCTGGCTGTGGCGAAAAACGTGAACGACGGCACGATCACCTCGTCCCCCGGCCCGATTTCCAACGCCATCAGCGCCATCAGCAGGGCTTCGCTCCCCGACGAGCAGGCGACCGCTTCCGTTGCACCGGCGTATGCGGCCAGGGTTTTTTCAAATTGCTCCACCTGCGGCCCCAGCACAAACTGCCCGGAAAGCACCACGTCGCGAAGGGCGGTGGAAATTTCTTCCTGAAGCGGATTGCCCTCGCGGGTCAAATCCAGAAACGGTACGACAGCGGGAGAAGTCATGGTTGCGACGAAGCCCAAATCGCTTCGGTGAGGTGACGAATGGTTTGTTGAAGCATTTCTACAGGTTGTTCCGCAGAAATAACGTGAATTTTGTCGGGGTTGCGGGCCGCCTCGGAGAGAAAACCACGACGAACCCGCTCGTGAAACGAATCGGCTTCCGATTCCAACCGATCGGGCGGGGTGTTCCGTCGCGCTTTGGCGGCGGCCACGGAAAGGTCCAGGATCAACGTTCCGTCCGGTTCCAGTCCTCCGGTCGCGATATGGCCTATGGCACGGAGCTGCTCGATGTCCAGCCCTCCGGCGTACCCCTGATACACGATACTGGAGAGCACAAAACGGTCGGCCAGCACGACTTCCCCACGGGCCAGCGCCGGGCGAATGACTTCGTTCGTCACCTGTGCCCGTGCCGCCATGAACAGCAAAAGTTCGCTCATCCGGTGAATCGTCAGCGACGCGCGATTCAGCAAAATGTCCCGGATTTCCTCCCCCAGTTTCGTGCTTCCCGGCTCGCGACATACTGTCACCGCCAGCCCCTTTTCCCGAAGGAATTCGGCCAGCAGCCTGATTTGCGTCGATTTCCCGGCCCCGTCGCCGCCTTCCATCACCCAAAACATCGGTTTTTTACTTTCCATACATAAAACTCAGTCGGGAAGCCATAATCCGCTCGCACCACCCGCTTTGGGGGACGCGTTGTTTTGAGGCTGGTCGGGCGTCCAAAGTCCCGACGGGGCGGTCTGCTGCGCTGGGGGGGTGTCCGCTGTTGGAGCTTGCCCCTGCGTCTGCTGCATGAGGTTGTAAAGGTACCCTTCCAGCCCGGCGATGTATTCCTGAAGCTCGCGATTGTCTTTATGATCCTGGCGGATATGCTTGATGATACGGAACACCCGTTCCAGACGCCCCGTAACGATTGCGTTTTGAATCTCCTGAATGTCGAATTTATCGTCGGGCAGATTCTTCCGCACGCAGAGTTCCCGCCCCTCGCGAAGCCACTGTTCCGCCTTTTCCGTGCCGACGTTCCGCTGAATCAGCAGAACCATCACACGAATCCGAAACAGGTCGTTCACCGTCGTGTTTTGAGCCACGTTTTCCAAAAACGCTTCGGGCAAATCCTGCACACTGTACAGCGTCGCCTTCAAAAGAATCCGCTCCAGCGCTTCCTCCGAAAGCCCGTCCGCCTTCAGTTCATGGTAGAACAACGGCGACAGCTCCCCGGCTTCCTCCGCCGACACTTCCGGATAGGGGGGAAGCCCAAGTTTTTCCCGAAGTTCGGCAAGCGGTGCCGTGGAAAGCCCCTCGCGCTTGACAAAATATTGCAGGTATGCCAACACCCCCTCGATGGGGAGCCGATTGGCCGGGTCTTTGGCCGCATTTTCGACCGATTTCCGCCCCAAAACTCCAAGCGGGAAATGAATCCAGTGATTCAGCAACACGTTCCGGAAATGGGCGTCGCGAATTTCCTGGATTTGTGACACATTCGTTCCGCGTGGAATGCCGATACGCCGGACGATGGAATCGACCGACACCGAGATTTTACGCATGGGCTGCACTTCCGGTTCGGACGCAAGCGAATTTTTCAGCAGCGTGTCCAGTTCTTCCCGAACGTAATCGACGCCGCTGCGGAGCACGTTGAGGATTTCCAAAACCGGCTCCCGGTCGGTCTGCCGGCCCCGCAAAAACGCCAGCCCCGTCACCACCGGAATGTCGTCCGCGTCCAGCCCCTCCAGGGTCGTCAGTTTCGGCGAGTCGAGCAGCTCGAACACCCCCAGCACGGCGGGGTCGGTTCGGTCTGTGAGCCGAATTTGCTGGAAAATCGGATTGGAAAGCAGGAGTTTTTGAACCTCGTCGGTTTCCTTTAAAGAATAACGGATGGTGTAAACGTCGATCGCGTCTCCCAGCGGAAAGCGATTCAGAAAATGGATTCGCACGCGGGCGGCCAAAGCGTCGTAGAACGAAATATCCGAACATTCCGAGCACTTTGCCCAATATTCGCATGCCTGGTTCATGTCGCAATGCCATTCGGAAAGCGTTGCAAGGTTGTACCACAACGACGCGCAGGCGGCCACGGCGGGGCGTTCTGCCAGTTTCAGAAATCGTTTTTCCGCGTCCGTCCAGTGCAACTGCAAAGCCACGGACACCGCCGCGTCAAATTCAGCACGCCAGTCGGCATCTGCCGGAGCGTTTCGCAACGAAAGCCCCACACGCAAACACAACGGCAGCGACGTTTCCATGTAAAATTTCTGCATCATCCGGGCCGCGTTCTGCGAATAGGGGGACTGCGGCCCCAGCGAAATCAGCAGCGTGTTCCATGCCGTCGCCGCCTCGAAAAATCCCATTCCCAACAACGATTCCGCGAACGTGCCGATCTTGTCCAAAACCTGCTCGTACAGTACCGTGTTGCTATCCTCGAACGCTTTCTCCAGACGTCTGGTCACTTCGACGGCCAGCTGGCGGAATTTTTCCTGCAAACTTCCGGTATCTTCAGGGGTTTGCTTCTGGGGCGACGTTTCCAGCTCCGACGTAATCCGCGTGTATTCGGACAGCATGTACGTGTAGGCCGACTCGACCAGCGCAATCGGGTTGTTCGGGTGCAACGTGTAAAAACGGTTGGCCGTTTCGCGATATTCGTCCATTTTCTGCGGCATGGCATCCAGCACCCCACATCGCAACGCCAGCAGGCAGGGGCGATCCGGGTCTTTTTCCAGCAGTCCGTCGATATATTTCAGACATGCCGCGAACTGCGACGCTTCCATGAAGCGGTAAATTTTCTTAAAATCTTCCAATCGGTTTGCACAGCAGAATTTAATCTTGTTTCCCGTTCCGCCGGGACAATAGGAATAAACGTCGATTTCATTCATGGTTTCACTTTTTTCCTTATATATATTCCTTTTCATAAATCTCCAAAACCGTATTATAGCATATTTTCACGTCATTGCCCACGGGATACGACGAAATTTTTTGCAGGGCTACGTGTATTAATCTATGAGCCGTGAACGAAGGGCGTAGCCCGTAGTTCCGGATGAATCGGGAAATCGCTCGGCAGTTCTCCGGGACTACTGCTGTGTAAAAAAATAAATATTAATAATAGCGAACGTAGTGAGCGTACTAAAAGTTTTTTGAAGGAGAGTTTGAGAGGAAACA
>JAUNBJ010000047.1 GCA_030535245.1 Planctomycetia bacterium
AGAGCAGCGGTCTCCAAAACCGCAGGTTGAGGGTTCGAGCCCTTCCGCCCCTGTTTAGGTAATAATCAATACGGATAAATTCGGAGAGAATAGGGAATGCTTGCGACGCTAAAGGATATTCTTCAGGAAATGCTGAGTTATCAGCTTTACAAGAAGACGCAGGGCAAGATTGTGCGTCAGTGCACCGCCGCCACGATTGCGGTCATTCTCTTTGGTGGTTTGTGGCAGCTTTCCAATTTATTGATGTCGCATACGCCGTTGATTCACTATGGGGTACCGTTTGTTTTGGCATTGGTATTTCTGTGGTTCTCTTATCGTATTGTGAATTATCCGATTTTCGCGGACTTCCTGATTCAGGTGGAAGCGGAGATGCGAAAAGTGTCATGGCCATCGACGTCGGAGCTGGTGAACAGTTCGGTGGTGGTGATTGTGGTGATGTTTTTTTTGGCAGGTTTGTTGTTTGGCTACGACCTGTTGATTAAGAATCTCCTGGTGTTGTGCGGCGACTGGGGACGGTCGTTGTTTCAGACGCTTGGCATTTTTTGAGTGTAGCGAACAAATTTACGTTTGACCACGAACGTTAAGCAGTGGGAGTCAGATTCCCTGACGCAGGCATACGGAGTCCATGAAAGAGTGAACTGATGACGGAAGAACAGAAAAAAAACGATTCTGAACTGAACGAGAAGTCGGGAAGCTCTGTGCAAGTGGAAGTAACCGCAGCGGACGGCAAAGTAGAGAAGCCGTCTCAAGACGCTGGTACCGGGTCCGAATCGCCGAAGATGGAATGGTATATTTTAAAGGTTCAGAGTAATCGGGAGGACTCGATACGAAGGACCTTGGAGCGTCGTTCCAGAATCGCGAATCTTGAGAAATATTTCGGACAAATCATCGTGCCTACGGAATCTGTGACCGAGCTTAAAGGGGGTCGCCGTAAGACAACGAAGCAGAAGTTGTATCCGGGTTACATCATCATTCAGATGGAGATTAACGAGGATACATGGTACCTGGTGCGTCAGACGTCCGGCGTTGGCGATTTTGCGGGAGCGGGCGGCAAGCCCACCCCGATGATGCCGCATGAAATCGAGAAGATACTTGCTCTTTCGGAAGTGAAGGAAGAGGAAGAACCGAAGATCAAGATTGGTTTCAAGGTAGGCGATCATGTGAAAGTCAACGAGGGTAATTTTGAGAGTTACGAGGGAGAAGTGAGCAGTATTGATGCTGCGAACGGACGCGTAACGGTCATGATTAACATATTTGGACGAAGCACGCCGGTGGAGCTGGAATACTGGCAGATAGAAGCGAACAGCTGAAATCTGGTAACGTGCGAACAGAGTCGTCGTCGGGTATCTTTGGGATATTGGCGTTTGAGGCTCGGGATAGATTTTTTCATAAGAGAGACAGGTGAATTATGGCGAAGCAGCTTGTAGGAGTTGCCAGATTTCACGTTCCTGGCGGAAAAGCCACGCCGGCGCCGCCGGTAGGTACGTCGCTTGGGCAGTTTGGCGTGAACCTTGGGCAATTTGTGAAGCAGTTTAACGATCGTACGGTGAAAGACCTTGGTCTTCGGATACCGGTGATTGTACGATGTTACAACGATCGCAGTTTTGATTTGGAGACGAAGAGTCCTGCGGCGGTGGATCTTTTGAAGCAGGCGGCGGGGATTGCCAGTGGTTCGGGGAACGTTCCGAAGGTGAAGGTTGGCAAAGTGACGCGATCGCAGGTGGATGAGATTGTGAAGCGGAAGATGGCGGATCTGAACGCGCGTTCGTTGGAGCATGGTCGGAAGTTGATCGAGGGCACTGCCCGCAGCATGGGACTGGAAGTGGTGGAAGGATAAGACTATGGCAAAACAATCGAAAAGAATGCGTGCTATGGCCGGCAAAGTTCAGGCGAAGCAGCTTTACTCCCTGTCGGACGCGGTTGGTGTTTTGAAGCAGTTCAATACGACGAAGTTTGATCAGTCGGTTGAGATTGCGATGCGGTTGGGGATAGATCCGAAGCAGGCGGACCAGATGGTGCGCAGTTCGATCGTGCTTCCGCATGGTATTGGCAAGAGTCTCCGGGTTGCGGTTTTTGCGAAGGGGGACAAGGTTGACGAAGCGAAGGCTGCGGGCGCCGAGTTTGTAGGTGGTGCGGAGCTTGCCGAGGAGATCAAGAAGGGGATGATGGACTTTGACGTCTGCATTGCCACGCCGGACATGATGGGCGTAGTGGGTCCTTTGGGTCGAGTATTGGGGCCGCGTGGATTGATGCCGAGTCCGCGAGCTGGCACGGTGACGATGGATCTTACGAAGGTGATTCACGAGTACAAAGCGGGTAAAGTGGAGTTCCGTAACGACTCTGCGGGCGCCGTTCAGGCGGTGGTTGGCAAGCTGAGTTTCTCGCAGGAGCAGTTGGTCGAGAACATTCAGAAGTTTATTGATTTCATCATCTCTTTGAAACCCCAGAATGCGAAGGGTCAGTACGTGAAGGGCATTGCGATTAGTGCCACGATGTCGCCCGGAGTACGAGTTCAACTGTAAGAGGGAAACGGTATTGAAATGAGCAAATATGTAAAAGATTTGGTTGCCAATCATGTGAAGAAGCAGGTTTCCGAGGTACAGGACGCGTTGCTGGTGGATTTGGTTGGATTGACCGCGAATGAGACGAACACGCTTCGTGGCGAGTTGGAAGCGAAGGGTGTGAAGATGATGGTTGTGAAGAACACGTTGGCGCGTCGTGCGTTGGCGGACACGACCCTGGCCCCGTTGTTTTCGACGTTGGGTGGCAGTGCGGCGATTTGCTGGGGCAGCGAGGATATTGTTTCTCTGGCGAAGGTGGTTTGCGATTTGGCGAACGACAAGCGTTATGCTGATAAATTCGTCGTGAAGTGCGGCGTGATGGACAGTGAGCGGTTGGAGTCGGATGGCGTGAAAGACGTCAGCAAGTGGCCGTCTCGGACGGAGCAGCTTTCGTTGCTGGTGGGCCAGATTTTGGGTCCTGGTTCGGGTTTGGTTGCGGCGTTGTTGGGTCCTGGCTCGACGGTTGCGGGGCAGATTGCTTCCAAGGCGGAAAAAGACGACGAAGCGGCTGCGGAGTGATAAAAGGATCGCCCTGGAGAGCGGTTGTTTTCCAGGAGAATTAATTTGCATTTTGTATGTGTCGCATATTGTGGAGTTTGGCGGGAAGCCTGAAGTGTGAGTACCGGATTGAGTTTCGGCAGGCAGAACGTTGAAGGAAGTGATTTGCGGAAAACACCTTATATTTTTGAAAGGATAGTAGAATGTCTGAAGAACGTGAATTTTCCGTGGAAGCCAAGGAACTTGGTGACAAAATTGCTGCGTTGACGCTGAAGCAGGCCAAAGAGTTGGCGGATTATCTGGAAGAAGTGCATGGCATTAAAGCTGCTGCGGGTGGCGCGGTGGTGATGGCTGCCGGTCCGGCTGCTGCGGATGCTCCGGCTGCCGCTGAGCAGACCGAGTTCACCGTCCAGATGGACAGCTTCGGCGACAAAAAAGTCGAAGTGATCAAAGTCATCCGTGGTCTGACCGGACTGGGACTGAAAGAGTCCAAGGAATTGGTCGAGAGCGCTCCTTGCAAAGTCAAGGAAGGCCTGTCCAAGGAAGATGCCGAGAAGATTGCTGCCGACCTGAAAGCTGCCGGCGCTGCAGTCACCATCAAATAGTATCGGTTTTCGAGAGAAAGCGAAGAACGGGAGATTTTGTCTCCCGTTTTTTTTTGAAGTTCGCGGAAAAAGATTCGGGGAGCGGTCTTTGCGGAATATTGCGAACCACGCAACGGTTGACATGCGGTGGGGAATCTTTTATATTGAGGGAAACTTTGTCGTCGAAAAAGTGTCTGAATTTTCTAAACAAGAAAAACCTGCCTGGAGAGAAAAATGAAAATGTTGCGAGGATGGTGTCTGTGGCTGCTGGCCTGTTCGGCGTTGTGTGCGGGAGAGGTTCCGCTGGAATGTGGTTTCGCGAAGGTGGACATTACGCCGCCGCTTTCGTTTCCGATGGCGGGGTATTATCGTGTTCGTTTATCGACGGGGACATCGGATCCGTTGTTTGCCAGGGCGATGGCGTTTCGTCAGGGCGAAAACGAGGGGGTGTTGTTAATTTGCGACACGATTTCGATCAACGAATTGGTGACGAAGGAAATTCGGCGTCGGGTGAAGGAAAAGACGGGGATTTCGGAGTCGGCGATTGTGATAACGGCGACGCACACGCATACCGGGCCGGCGCGGGATGTGTTTAATCCCAAGGTAACGCCTGAGATGCAGGCGGAGGCAATCCGGGAGAACAACTGGAAGAAGTTCAACTATTCCTGTTTCTGGGCCGACCGGGGGACGGAGGCGATTTTGGCAGCGGTACAGAATCGGAAGCCGGTACGTTTGGGTTTTGCGCGGACGGAAATCGACGATCTTTCGTTCAATCGTCGTTTTTTCATGAAGAATCAGGAGGAGGTGGTTTTCAATCCGGGGATTCAGAATCCGAACATCCTTCGGGCGGCGGGGCCGATTGATCCTGAGGTTTCGATTTTGGTTTTCAAGGAGGAGAAAACGGAGCGGGCGATGGCGTCGTTGACGTCGTTTGCGTTGCATTTGGATACGACGGGCGGGACGCTTTTCAGTGCGGACTATCCGTATTATTTGTCGGAGGTGCTCAAGGAGAAATATGGGGCGGATTTTCTCTCCTTTTTTGGAACGGGGGCGTGCGGGGACATCAATCATATCGACGTGACGGGAACGCACCGTCGCAAGGCGCCGCAGATTGGCGAAGCGTTGGGGCGTCGGGTGGTGGAAGCGATGGAAAAGGGGGTGACGTCGGAGCCTGCGAGTTTTGCGGTCGCAAGCCGGGTGGTGTTGTGTCCCCGTCAGCAGTTTACGGAGGAGGAGATTGCGGCAGCGGCGGCGATGCGGGACGCGATCATGGATCCGAGCAAGGGGAAGTATACGTTTTTGGAGCGGGTTCGTGCGGGAAAGATTTTGGGCGTGAGTCAACTTCCGGAGAATGTTGCATGTGACGTGCAGGCGTTTCGCTTTTCGGAAGATGTGGCGATGGTAGCGCTTCCGGGGGAGGTTTTTGTGGAATTGGGGTTGGCGATTAAGAAAGCGTCGCCGTTTAAGCATACGATTGTATTGGAGTTATCGCAGCGGAATTTGCAATATGTGCCGACGGAGAAAGCGTTTCGGGAGGGAAGTTACGAGACGATTAATTCGACGGTGGCACCTGGGGGCGGGGAAAAGCTGGTGGAGGCAGCCGTTGCACTGTTGCGGAGTTTGAAGTAGTGCTGTGTCACGAAAATAAATATTAATAAAAGCGAACGCAGTGAGCGCACTAAAAGTTTTTTGAAGGAGAGTTTGAGAGGAAACAATTTTTCAAAAATGTTTCCTCTCAAGAGGCTGGAATCGCGGTAGTTCTAACTATTGCGCTTCCAACCTCTGGGGAGGAACCCTTTTGAAAAAGCGGTTCCTCCCCAGCCCCCACCTCCCAAAACTTTTTACTCTGGCTACAAGGATTTATTTTCGTGACAAAACAGTAGGGTGGGGGCGAGAAGGTTTCCTTGCGAAGCGTATCCCGGAGTACCAGAGAGCGTTCCCCACTGCTTTTCCGGAACGATACGTATCGGTGGCAGTATATTAAGCTGGTACGTGCACTGGAAAGCGTCTCCCCCACTGCTTTTCCGGAACTACGGGCTACGCCCTTCGTTCACGGCTCCGCACGGATTATTAACCATTTACCATTATTCCAGCAGGGTCTTTGTGCAAAAAGGAAGCGTCCTTTGGGATGGGGCAAGCAAATTTTATACCATGCGAAAAAAATTTTGAAGAAAAAAGGGTTCCCACCCCTTGAAGGAAATGGAAAATGTGGTAAGATTCGGACTATTCATTTTTTGGTTAGTGGTAGTATTATCGACCGAGCTGTTCTTTTTCGCCGACAGGTGGAATGGAATGCGTGACGAAAAAAGCAATTGCGATTTTTTTTCGACAGATTCGGACCATTTATTTGGAGAAGAAGGAACAGATGCGCGTCGTAGTCTTTTTTTCGGAACACAAAAAATAAACGTGGCGCAGGGCCTGTGTGGATTCAGGTTTTGCGTTTTTTTGTGTCGTGGGAAAGGGCATCGTCGCGTGGGTGAAGGAGAACGTTCGTGGAGGGGACTTCGGGGGCGTTCGTTTATGTTTTTCTAACAAGACATCTGGTGAGCAATTCATGGCAACATCTCAAACACGTCGTATTTACCCCGACAAGGTTCGTCGATTCGGATCCAGCATAGACGTCGTCGAAGCGCCGGATTTGACGAAGATTCAGACGGCCAGTTACGAGCGTTTCCTTCAGTATCAGTATCCCGAAGACCAGCGGGAGGGGCTTCCGGACGAGGTGCGTCTGAACGATTACAAAATACCGCCGGAGAAGCGGCAGGATATGGGTTTGGAGTCGGTGCTTCGGGAGATTTTCCCGATTACGGGGCACGACGACAAAGTCAGTTTGGAGTATGTCAGTTACGAGCTGGGCAAGCCGAAGTATGGTCCGGACGAATGTCGGCGTTTGAAGTTGACGTATGGTCGTCCGTTGACGCTTCGTTTGCGATTGAACAAGGACGAGCCGATCGAGCAGGACGTGTATCTGGGCGAGTTGCCGATCATGATTGGGGGCGGGGAGTTCATTATTAATGGTGCGGAGCGTGTGGTGGTCAGCCAGTTGCACCGCAGTCCTGGGGTGGATTTTATTTCGGACGAGGAGGGGGCGAACGACGCGAGCCGTAGTTTCAGCTGCCGAATCATCCCGGAGCGTGGGAGCTGGATTGAGCTGAACATCTCCAAGAAGGCGAGCAAGGGGGAGAGCATTACGGTTCGTATCGACCAGACGGGGAAATTTTCGGCAATCACGCTTTTGCGGGCGATGGATCCGAAATTTTCGGAGAATGCGAACATCCTTCGGGCATTTTTTGAGACGCGGGTTGTCAAGACAAAGACGGGTCGTGACGTGGCGAACATTGAGGGGAAGATTGCGGTGGATAATGTGATTTATCCGTCGCAATCGGAGCATGCGGGCGAGATCATCGTCGAGTGCGGCCAGAAGATTACGAAGAATCTGGCAGAGCAGATTTGCACTTCGGAGGTCGAGGAAGTCGAGGTGATGGAGGATGCGAAGAACGCGCTTCTGATGAACACGTTGGCGGAGGATGTCACGTTGTCGTACGAGGAGGCGTTGCTTCGGATATACCAGCGGATGCGTCCGGGCAACCCGCCGCAGCTGGACAAGGCGAAGAAGCTGTTTGAGGAAAAGTTCACGGACGTGAATCGTTATCGTCTGGGGCGTGTGGGGCGATTCCGTATCAACCGTAAATTTGGGTTGAACGTACCGGAGGAGGTGATGAACCTTCAGCCGGAGGATTTGATTTCGGCAATCAAGGCGATGTTGGGGTTGTATTATGGCGATCCGGGCATTCAGATTGACGATATTGACCACTTGGGGAACCGTCGTTTGCGAACGATTGACGAGTTGGCGGCGGAGGAGATTCGCAAAGGTTTTGCGAAGTTGCGTCGTACGGTGTTGGAGCGGATGGGGGTGAAGGATGTCAGCGAGATGGAACCGCGAAGCCTGATCAATCCCAAGAGCGTTTCTTCGACGGTGGACTTTTTCTTTGGTCGTGGCGAGCTGTCGCAGGTGGTGGACCAGACGAACCCGCTTTCGATGTTGACGCACGAGCGGCGTTTGTCGGCGTTGGGGCCGGGGGGTTTGAACCGAAAGCGTGCGGGCTTCGACGTGCGAGACGTTCATAGTTCGCACTACGGTCGTATCTGTCCGATTGAGACGCCGGAAGGGACGAACATCGGTTTGATTTCGAGTTTGGCCATTTACGCGGGGGTGGACGAATACGGATTTTTGGTGACGCCGTATCAGGTTGTGGAAAATGGCAAGCTGACGGGAAAGATTCACTGGCTGCGTGCCGACGAGGAGGGGGACGCGATTTTTGCGCCGGCCGACGTGTTGATCAAAGACGGGGTGATCGTTGGCGATTCGCGTGCGGTGGGCGAGAACGTGATTGCGCGTCGTGCGGGCGAGTACGAAGTGGTGAATGCGAAGAAGGTGAACTATATTGACGTATCGCCCAGCCAGATGATTGGTGTGTCGGCGGGTCTGGTGCCGTTTTTGGAGCATGACGACGCGAACCGTGCGTTGATGGGTTCCAACATGCAGCGTCAGGCGGTACCGCTTTTGGTATCGGAAACACCGTTGGTGGGCACCGGTCTGGAGCGGGTTGCCGCGTTGAATTCGAGTTTATTGACTCGTGCCCGGCGTGGTGGCAAGGTGACGTATTGCGATGCGCGTCGGATCATTATCAATGGCGAGGATGAGTATGTGCTTCGCAAGTTCATCGGGTTGAACGAGCGAACGTGCCAGAACCAGAAGCCGATCGTGGTTCCGGGACAGGAAGTGAAGGCGGGCGACGTGATTGCCGATGGCGCGGCGACGCACCAGGGGAATTTGGCGTTGGGGCGCAACGTGTTGGCGGCGTTCATGGTCTGGGAAGGGTACAACTTCGAGGACGCGATCATTCTGAGCGAGGAATTGGTTCAGAACGATGTTTACACGTCGATTCACATTGAGGAATACGACATTGAAATTCGTGAAACGAAGCTGGGCAAAGAGGAATTCACGCGGGACATCCCGAATGTGAGTGAAAAGATGCTGCGGAATCTGGACGAGAATGGAATCGTTCGGATTGGAACGCATGTGGAGCCTGGGGACATTCTGGTGGGCAAGGTGACGCCGAAGTCCAAGACGGAATTGACGCCGGAAGAAAAGCTGCTTCATACGATTTTCGGACGTGCTGGCGAGGATGTGAAGAACGATTCGCTGGAGGTTCCGTCGGGTGTGGAAGGGATCGTGATCGACACGCAATATTATTCGCGTCGAACGAGTCTTTCGGAGCTGGAGCGGAGCGAGTTTGAGGCGCGTTTGAAGGAGGTGGAAACCGAGTACAGCCAGAAGGTTGCGGAGGTTTTTGCCGCGATGATCGAGCGGATGGAAGACAAGCTGAAGGAGCCGATTCTGGACAAAGAGGGTGCTCCGATTGTGGAAGGCAAGTCGCACAAGGCGATTGTGGAGGAAGCGCGAAAGTTCGATTATCTGTCGTACTTGAAACTTCCGGGAGCGAAGCGTCGGGCGGTGTTGGACATTATGTTGGAGTGTCGTCCGCGGGTGGAGCGTCAGCTGGACACGTTGGATCAGAAGCTGGACACGATGAAGATAGGCGATCAGCTCCGTTCGGGCGTCCTTCGGATGGCGAAGGTTTACATTGCGACGAAACGGGTGATTTCGGTGGGCGACAAGATGGCGGGTCGTCACGGGAACAAGGGTGTGATTTCCAAGATCATGAAGCGGGAGGACATGCCGTTCCTTCCGGACGGGACACCGATTCAGATTTTGTTGAATCCGCTGGGCGTGCCGTCGCGAATGAACGTGGGTCAGATTTTGGAGACGCACCTTGGCTGGGCGGGGGCGACGTCGCATTTCCGTTCGGTCACACCGGTATTCAATGGAGCGAAGGAAGAGGACATCAACGACGCGTTGGAGGAAGCGGGCCTTCCGCGGCATGGCAAGGCGCGTTTGTATGACGGTCGGACGGGCGAGCCGTTCGAGCAGGAGACGACGGTGGGCTACATTTACATGTTGAAGCTGCATCACCTGGTGGACGACAAGGTTCACGCTCGAAGCACGGGTCCGTATTCGATGATTACGCAGCAGCCATTGGGCGGTAAGGCGCGATTTGGTGGCCAGCGATTTGGAGAAATGGAAGTGTGGGCGTTGGAGGCGTATGGCGCGGCGTACATTCTTCAGGAGTTGCTGACGGTGAAAAGCGACGACGTGGAAGGGCGTACGAAGATATATGAAGCGATGGTCAAGGGCGAGAATCGTCTGGTGGCCGGAACGCCGGCGAGCTTCGACGTTTTGACGAACGAGATTCGCGGATTGGGGCTGAACATGCAGTTGGAGCGTGGTAACAACGTTCTGGCGGCGTTGGACTAGTGCTGCATCCATGTTATAAATAGTACAAAAAGAAAATAAACACTATGAACATAGCGAACGCAGTGAGCGCACGAAAAGTTTTTTGAAGGAGAGTTTGAGAGGAAACAATTTTTTAAAAAGGTTTCCTCCCAAGACCCACCTCCCAAAACTTTTTACTAGGGTTACAAGGATTTATTTTCGTGACGGAACACCTGGTTGATCCGATCGGAGTATTTAAGGGGTGTCCTACGGTAGTGTGGGGCACTGAAAATTCCTCATCCACAAAACAAACAACCCTCGGCGCTTTTCGAAAGAAGGGTGTCGGGATAGAAATCCTACAGGAGAATCGGTAAATGAGCAGTGCAGACAGCGGTTACGAGCGGATCAACGATTACACGTCCGTAAAGATCAGTCTTGCCAGGCCCCACGACATTCGCAGTTGGTCGTATGGGGAAGTGAAGAAGCCGGAGACTATCAACTACCGAACGTATCGTCCGGAGCGGGATGGTCTTTTCTGTGAGCGTATTTTTGGTCCGGAGAAGGACTGGGAATGCACGTGTGGCAAGTACCGTGGAATGAAGTACAAGGGGATGATTTGCGACCGTTGCGGCGTGAAGATTACGCACAGTCGGGTGCGGCGTCAGCGGATGGGTCACATCGAGCTTGCGGCGCCGATTGTTCACATATGGTTTTTCAAGACGATGCCGAGTCGTCTGGGGAATCTTTTGGACATGAAGATGAGTCATTTGGAGAAGGTGATTTATTTTCAGGATTATGTGGTGACGGAGCCGGGCGAGACGCCGTTGGCGGCGCGACAGCTTTTGACGGAGCAGGAATATCGGGAAGCGGTGGAGAATTACGGTGCGGACGCGTTCAAGGCGGAAATGGGAGCCGAGGCGATACGCACGTTGTTGAAGAAGCTGAATCTTGTCGAGCTTTCGGTGGAGCTTCGGGAGGAGTTGAAGAAAACGTCGTCGAAGCAGAAGAAAAAGGAGCTGATCAATCGGTTGAAGATTGTGGAGGCGATCCGGGACAGCGACAACAGTCCGGAATGGATGGTGATGGATGTGATTCCGGTGATTCCGCCGGACTTGCGACCGCTGGTCATGTTGGAGAGCGGCAATTTTGCGACGAGCGATTTGAACGATCTGTACCGTCGTATCATCAACCGGAACAACCGGCTGAAGAAGTTGGTGGAATTGAATGCGCCGGAGGTGATCGTACGGAACGAGAAGCGGATGCTTCAGCAGTCGGTGGACGCGTTGTTTGACAACAGCCGTTGCAAGCGACCGGTGCAGGGGAGCAGCAATCGGCCGTTGAAGTCGTTGACGGACATGATCAAGGGAAAGCAGGGGCGATTCCGTGAGAACCTGTTGGGCAAGCGAGTGGACTATTCCGCGCGAAGCGTGATTGTGGTGGGGCCGACGTTGCGGTTGCACCAGTGCGGGTTGCCGAAGAAGATTGCGTTGGAGTTGTTCCAGCCGTTCATCATCCGTCGGTTGAAGGAGTTGGGGAATGCCGACACGATCAAAAGCGCGAAGAAGATGCTGGAGCGTAAAGATGAGGAAGTGTGGGATATTCTGGAGGAAGTGATTCGGAATCACCCGGTGATGTTGAACCGTGCACCGACGCTTCACCGAATGGGTATCCAGGCGTTTGAGCCGATTTTGGTGGAAGGAAACGCCATTAAGCTGCATCCGTTGGTCTGTAAGGGGTTCAACGCGGACTTCGACGGTGACCAGATGGCGGTACACCTTCCGTTGTCGATTGAGGCGCAGGTGGAGGCGCACACGCTGATGATGTCGACGAACAACATTTTCAGCCCGGCGAACGGGAACCCGATTATCAGTCCTTCGCAGGACGTCGTGATGGGCTGTTACTACATGACGTTGAAGTTGGACGAGTGCATTGGCGATGGCATGAAATTTTCGTCGTTTGACGAGGTTCACACGGCATTTGCGATGGGAAAAGTGGTGCTTCATACGCCGATCGAGGTTCGTTTGCCGGCGGGGGGGCGGGTGTCTAACGATCCGAGCGTTCAGCCGGGGCAGCGGTTTTCGACGACGGTGGGTCGTGTGATGTTCAACGACAATTTGCCGAAGGGGATGCCGTTTTACAACGAGTTGATGACGAACAAGATGTTGGGCAAGGTGATTTCGGACTGTTACGAGATTTTGGGCGTACGTCAGACGATCGACCTTTTGGACGATATGAACCAGATGGGATTCCGTCAAAGTACGAAATCGGGTTTGTCGTTTGCGACGGACGACCTGATTACGCCGGAATCGAAGAAGCAGATTTTGACGGAGACGGAACGCGAAGTGATGCGGATTCAGCGGGATTATCAGCGGGGTCACATTACGGAGCGGGAACGTTATGGTAAGGTGCTGGACGCCTGGACGAGCACGAACAACAAGATTACGCGGGAGATGCAGAACGCGTTGGATAACGACCACCGGAAGCCGGGGTACGTGAATCCGATTTATTTGATGTCTCAATCGGGTGCTCGAGGTGGTATTGAGCAGATTCGTCAGCTGGCGGGTATGCGAGGTTTGATGGCGAAGCCAAACGGTAAGATTATCGAGACGCCGATCAAGGCGAATTTCCGCGAGGGTCTGAGCGTTCTGGAGTATTTCTCATCGACGCACGGTGCGCGTAAGGGGTTGGCAGACACGGCACTCAAGACGGCGGATTCGGGTTATATGACGCGAAAGCTGGCGGACGTGGCGCAGAACGTGGTGGTGACTTGCGACGATTGCGGCACGACGCGAGGGATTTCCAAGGGGATCATTTATCGTGGCGAGAAGGTGGAAGTGACGCTGGCCGACTCGATCAAGGGTCGTGTGAGCTGTGTGAACATTGTGGACCCGATTCGGGACGAAGTGATTGTGCGTGCGGGCGAGATGATCACAATTGAAGCCGCGCGAAAGATCGACGAGATGGGGATCGAGAAGATCATGGTTCGCAGTCCGATGACGTGCGAGGCGCCGTTGGGGATTTGTGCGCGGTGTTACGGCATGGATCTTTCCACGGGCATGATGGTGGAACAGGGGATGGCGGTTGGCACGATCGCCGCGCAGAGTATTGGCGAGCCGGGCACGCAGTTGACGATGCGTACGTTCCACATTGGTGGTACGGCGGCCCGCGGCGTGGAGGAGCGTGACGTTCGGAACAAGAAGGCGGGTTCGGTACACTACATCAACTTGAAGGTGGTGAAGAACAGTGCCGGTCAGTTGGTGGCGTTGACGCGAAACGGCGAGTTGGCCATTTTGGATGGTCGCGGTCGAGAGATGGAGCGTTACAAGGTTCCGGTCGGTTCGCAGATGTTGATTGAGGATGGTCACACCGCGCAGGCGAACAGTGTATTATGCACGTGGGACCCGCACTCGATTCCGATTTTGGCGGAGCGGGATGGTAAGGTGCGTTATCAGGACCTGATTGAAAGCGAGACGGTGCGTGTGGAGAAAGATGCCATGGGCACGGTGCGTCGGACGGTCATGGAGCATCGAGGCGAGTTCCATCCGCAGATTGTTCTGGAGGACAAGGACGGGAAAACGCTGGAGTTCTACTATTTGTTTGAGAAGGCGAGCATTGAGGTGGAGGAAGGCTCGTGGATTGTCGCGGGTACGGTGCTTGCCAAGACGCCGCGTGAGGTAGCGGGAACGCAGGACATTACGGGTGGTTTGCCGCGAGTTTCGGAGATTTTCGAGGCGCGTAAACCGCACGACCCTGCGGTGGTGGCCGAGATCAGCGGCAAGGTAGAGTTGCTTCAGGAAAAGCGTCGTGGCAAGCGAACGATCATCATCACGAACGACGATTTGCGGGACGACAAGGGGGATGCGAAGGTTTTCGAGCACCTGATTCCTCCGGGGCGTCAGCTTCGCGTTCGGACGGGCGATATGGTCAAAAAGGGCGACGCATTGGTCGAGGGGCCGTTGGTTCCGCACGATATTTTACGCGTATCGGGCGAGGAAGCGGTGCAGCAATATTTGGTGCGTGAGGTACAGAAGGTGTATCGTTCGCAGAACGTGAAGATCAACGACAAGCACATTGAGATCATCGTGGCGCAGATGTTGCGGAAGGTGATGGTGGAGAACGTTGGGGATTCCGGGCTGTTGGAAGGCGCGTTGATGGACAAGTTCGACTTTTACGCCAAAAACCGGGAATTGGCTCGCAGCGTGAAGATCATGGAGCCGGGCGACACCGGTTTTGCGAAGGACGAGATTCTTCCCCGCGAGCGTGCCGAAGTGGTGAACGAGGAGATGGTGGCTTCGGGGCAGAAGCCGGCGGTCTTTACGGCGCCGATGCCAGCGACGGCCAGCACGCAGCTTTTGGGGATTTCCAAGGCGGCGGTTCAGAGTTCCAGCTTCATTTCCGCGGCGAGTTTCCAGGAAACGACGAAAGTCCTCACGGAAGCGGCGTTGTCGGGCAAGGTGGACCATTTGGTCGGCCTGAAAGAGAACGTGATTTTGGGGCATTTGATTCCTGCCGGAACGGGGTTCCACACGTATCAGAACGCGGAATGGGGCCAGGATGCCAATGCGGTGGGATACGTGTATCCGTCGTCGTTGGACGCGTTGGTTCCGGACGATTCGGAGGAGCGGTTCGACCTGTTGGACAAGTCTCCGGTGGATTTGGAAGCGGCGTTGAGCGACGCCGAGCCGGTCGTTGAATCGCCTGCCGTTCCAGAGGAATAGGCCCTGGTTCTTTTATCCATGGGGTAAGGGAGAAGCGGGGAATACTTTTTGAGAAAAGGAGACGGGAAATTTTTTTCGTCTCCATTTTTTGTGTATGTTAAACATTAAAAAATTATCCAATGGGCTGGTGGTTATCGGGGAGGTTCTTCCGGAGCGTTCGTCGGTGGCGTTCACGTTTTGGACGCCGGCGGGCAGCGTGTATGATCCGCCGGATCGTCCGGGCATGGCGGCATTTTTATGTGAGATGATGTTTCGCGGGGCGGGGGATCGTAGCAATCGGCAGTTTCTGGAAGCGATCGACCAGATTGGGATCGACCGGTGCGAATCGTTGACGGCGGTGGGGTTGGGGTTTCGTGCATCGATGTTGGCGGAGAATTTTGAGGCGGCGCTGGTGCTGTATGCCGATTTGGTGCGTCGTCCGCGACTGCCGCGTGCGGAGTTGGAGGATGGGCGGCAGGTGTTGTTGCAGGAAATCCTGTCGTTGCGGGACGACCCGATAGAAACGCTGCTCCGAAAGATGCGGGAACGTTTTTACGGTCGGGCGTGGGGGCATGATTCGGACGGAACATGTCCAGGCGTGAAGAAAATCACGTGGGAGGAAGTGCGTCGGCATTACGACGTGGTGATGTGTCCCAACGAGATGGTCTTGTCGATTGCGGGGAATTTCGATTGGAAGAAAACGTTGGCGTTGGTGGAAACGTTGTTTGGGGATTGGGAGCCGCGAGCACTCCCCTGCCCTGGTCGGATTCGGACGTCGTTTCGTCCGTTTCACATTTCGAGCGATTCGCAGCAGACGCATATGTTTTTGGCCTGGCCGGTGCCGACGATTGGTCATCCCGATCAGATACGGGCGTGGGCGGGGATGAACGTGTTGGGGGGAGGCATGAATTCCCGGCTGTTCAACGAGGTGCGGGAGAAGCGGGGGCTTTGTTATTCGGTGGAGACAGATTACGATTCGTTTCCGACGCGGGCGGGGGTGTTTTGCTATGCGGGTTCCCGGACGGAGAATGCGAAAAAGACGTTGGGGGTGATTCGTCGGCAGATGGAGCGTCTTTCCCGTGGCATCACGCGAGCGGAGTTGGAAGCGGTGAAGGTTCGTTATCGAACCGCATTGGTCACGCAGCAAGAGTCGTGCAGTTGCTGGGCGTTGTGCAATTTATCGGACTGGCGGTGGTTTGGGCGGATTCGTCCGTGGGAAGAAGTGCAGACGCGGATGGAGCGTTTGACGCTTCGCGAGGTGAATACGTGGCTGGCAGAGAATCCTCCGAAGAAGTTTCTGACAGGCACACTGGGGCCGCGCCCGGTTTTATGGGATGCGTAAGGAATATTTTGTAAAACCAGGCGCGGGGGTTGGGAGGATTACTCGACGAGCTTCGTTCGTTCGGTTACAAGAACGGGAGCGTCGTAGCAGGGGAGGTCGGTGAAAACCCACTTGCCGTTTTCCATGCGTTTTTGTTCGGCGGGAATCTCGTAAAGGACACCGGAAATCAGGTCGGCGAACACCGGGTCGGCAAACGCGTTGGCCGGCAGGGTGAGAGTGGCTTTCCTGGGGGTGTTGTCGTTGGAGGGAATGTGGGTGCCGTCCCAGAAAACGACCAGATCGCAGCCCCGTTTGGCGTCGCGGTAAGCGTACCATGTCAGGGGCGTTTCGCATTCGAGGGTACAGGCGTATTCGGGAATCCGCGTAAGGGAAGCGTCGAACACGGAAGCGATGTTCTGAACGGTGTAGTAAGCCATTTTGACTTTGGCCAGGGTCTGTTTGTCGTTGATTTTGAGGAGTCCTTTGTGGTTGATTTCGCGTCCTTTGTGGTCGAATTCGCACAGGGTAAAGACGGAGGAAACGACGTCGTGCCCCAGGTCGCCGAGAATCCGTCGGGCGTCCCATTTGGCTTGCGTCAGTTCCGTCCAGGGGTAATCGGAGAGGGCGAATTTGCGGGCCATTTCGGAGGGGGCACCGTTTTCTCCCTGCCAAAGCTGGATTTTATCGGAATATTTTCGCACCGCCTGCAGGATTCCCATGACGTTTTTGTAGGAGGTATCCGGGTTGTAGGCGTAACCGTGGTAAATCACCCAGTCGAACAGATCGAGTTTGTTTTCTCGCGCGAATACGTCCATGCACGCTTCGACCAGTTTGGGGTTATTGGAGGCGAGCGACAGGGCACCGATGCGGGCGTCGGGGATGATACGCTTGATGATTTCTGCGGTACGGATGTTGAACAGGGCGATCATTTCGGGCGTTTTGCCGCCGCAGTCCGGCTCGTTCCACATGGCCCAGTCACGGACTTTGCCTTTGTAGCGGGTGGCCAGTTCGGTGACCCAACGGTCCCATGCCGCCAAACCTTCCGGGGAGGTGGGGAATCCGGCGCCCAAATCCCAGCTTCCGCCACCGGGGTAAATGGGGTTTCCGTAGTCGGTTTCCAGCCAGACTTCCAGTCCGCGGCTTCGGGCATCGTCAATCACGGAATCGAGCCAGGCGAAGTTGTATTCTCCCGGTTTCTGCTCCGTTTTGGCCCAACCACCCTGCAAGCGAATCCGTTTGATTCCCAGCGGCGCGACGTATTCCTTGTAGGTGTCCCAGTAGATGTAATCGCGGCAGAGCGTTTCGCAGCCGAGCGTGATCATCTGGGGGCCTTCGACTTCGGAGGCGTTTTTGGGGCGGATGGTTCCGATTGCTTTCCAGCCGGGCGGTAAATTTTTCTGCTGGCGGGGCATTTTCGTCATGTCGAAACCGGGCAGTTCGATGAAATCATTGAACGTCGTTCGTGCTCTGGAGTCGGTTTTATCGAGCATTTGTCCCTGCACCGTCAGGCAGAGCGATCCTGCCAGTAAAAATATTCCCAACGATTTCATATCCGTTTCCCTTTCTCAAAATGTTTTCATGCCGATTCCTTTTTCGTGATTCTTTTACTATATCCGGTCGCCCTGGGATTTTCAAGGGTGGGATAATATTTCTTGCGGAATAAGGTGAAAGATGAAATATGGTCGGAGCACGGAAAGTGTCCCCCACAATTTTCCGGAACTACGGGCTGCGCCCTCCGTTCACGGCTCCAGCGCATGCACATACCTCATGAACCATTAACCATTAATCGGGGTCTCTTCCATTCTTTTGCGATTCTGGTATAATAAAAATAAAGACAAGTTTTACTGTTTTAATTCAAGGGAGGCATCATGGAGTGTAAGAAGGACGAAAACAAGGGGCATTGCACCTGTACGTACGACTGTCCGCGTCGGGGGTTGTGCTGCGAGTGTGTGAAGTATCATTTAGCCAAGCGGCAGGTGCCGGGCTGTTTTTTCTCGAAGGCGGGGGAAGCGTCGTATGACCGCAGTTTCGAGCATTTTGCGAAAGAAGTGTTGGAAAAGAAGATATGATGGAACGTGCCGCAATCCTCGACTTTCTTCGGACTGCGAGTGCCGAGAAACGTTCGGAACTGTTTCGGCTGGCGGAGGATACACGCCGGAGAAACGTCGGGGATGCGGTCCATCTGCGTGGGCTGGTGGAGTTATCCAATTACTGCCGGGCCAACTGTGCGTATTGTGGGATTCGTGTGGGGAATACGCAAGTACGGCGGTATCGGATGGAACATGACGAAATCCTCCCGTGCGTGCGGCTGGCGGAGCGTTTGGGTTACGGAACGGTGGTGTTTCAGGCGGGCGAGTCGGAGCACTTTTTGCCGGGCGTGTGGGTCGAGGAGTTGATTCGGGAAATTCGGAAATTTTCAGGGATTGCCATCACGCTGAGCCTGGGCGAGCGTTCGACGGAGGATTATCAACGGTGGTTTCGTGCGGGGGCGAATCGGTATTTGCTTCGATTTGAGACGTCGAATCCGGCGTTGTTTCGGCAGCTTCATCCGGGACATCCGGGGTTGGAAACGCGGAAGAATGCGTTGCTCCGGCTGCGTCAGACGGGATACGAAATCGGCAGCGGCGTGATGGTGGGAATTCCGGGGCAGACGTGGGAGATGTTGGCCGAGGATATTCAGACGTTTGTGCAGCTGGATTTGGATATGATTGGTGTGGGGCCGTTTTTACCGCATCCGGAAACGCCGCTTGGGAGAGGGGGTTCCGGCGAGGTACCGAACGACGAGGAAACGACGTTGCGGGTGGTGGCGCTTTCGCGGCTGGTTTGTCCACGGGCGAACATTCCATCGACGACGGCGCTTGCGGTGGTGGATCGTCGTGCGGGGCATGAACATGGTCTGGCTTGCGGGGCGAACGTGATCATGCCGAATGTAACGCCGGAGAAATACCGGCAGTGTTATGAAATTTATCCGTCCAAAGCCACGACGTGCGAGGCGGCGGAACGGTACGACCAGGAACTCAAAACCCGCATTCGCGCGTTGGGCCGGGAGGTTGGCGCGGGGCCGGGAACGTCTCCCCATTTTTTACAGAACAGGAATAAAGAGGTGTGAAATGTTGTTTGATCACTCGAAACTGAGCCGCAGTGCAATCGATTTTATCGAGGAAGCCAATGTGGATGCGCTTTTGGAAAACCCGATGAAACACGATCCGGTACGGTTTCAGGAAGTGTTGGCCAAGAGCCGTGCGAAGGAACCGCTGACGCCGGTGGAGTCGATGGTGCTGATTGTGGGGAGCGAGACGGAAAGCGAGGCGATCTTCGAGACGGCCCGGCAGCTGAAGCGGGACGTTTACGGCAATCGGATTGTGATTTTCGCGCCGCTTTACGTGGGGAATTATTGCCAGAACGACTGCAAATACTGCGCATTCCGCCGTTCCAACAAGGAAGAAGTGCGGCATACGCTTTCCGACGCCGAGCTGGAAGCCGAAGTGCGGGCCATGCTGCGGCAGGGGCAGAAGCGGACGATCGTGGTCTTTGGTGAGAGTCCGAAATACGACGGACGGTTCATTGCCGACTGCGTGCGGAAGATTTACGCCATTCGTGAGGGGAAGGGGAACATGCGTCGGTGCAACGTGAATGCGGCGCCGATGGACTTTGAGAATTACAAGACGATTCTGGAGGCGGGAATCGGTACGTATCAGATTTTCCAGGAGACGTACCACAAGCCGACGTACGCGAAAATGCACCCTGCGGGAACGGAGAAGGGGGATTTCCTGTGGCGTCTGGACGGTCTGAGCCGGGCGTACGAGGCGGGGGCGAACGACGTGGGGATCGGGGCGTTGTTTGGGCTGTATGACTGGCGGTACGAGGTGCTGGGGTTGGTGGCGCATTCCCATCATTTGATGAAGCATTACGGTTGTGGCCCGCATACGATCAGTTTTCCACGAATTCAGCCGGCGGCGGGAACCGATTTGTCGTGGGCCTACACGTTTTCGGACGAGGTGTTCAAGCGGTTGGTGGCGATTTTGCGGCTGAGCGTTCCGTACACCGGGCTGATCTGTACGGCACGTGAGAGTCCGGCGGTGCGTCGTGAGGTGATGGATTTCGGGGTGTCGCAGATCGACGCGGGGGGACGGATTGAGATCGGTGGTTACTCGCAGTTGGGAGACGTTCAGGTTTCCGAAAAGGAGCAGTTCGAGTTAGGCGATTTGCGTCCGCTGGATGTGATCGTGCGGGAGCTTTTGAAGGACGGTTTCATTCCGAGTTTCTGCACCGCGTGTTATCGCAAGGGGCGAACGGGGCAGCAGTTCATGGAGTATGCCATTCCGGGCTTCATCAATCGGCTCTGTACGCCCAATGCGCTGAGCACGCTGGACGAGTACCTGACCGATTACGCTTCCGAGGAAACGCGGAACGTGGGACGCAGGGTGATTCGAGAAAACCTGGAGCAAATGGCGGATGGCGACCGGAAAACGGAGCTGATCTCGCGACTTGAACGGATCGAAACGACCGACGAACGCGACCTGTATTTTTAAGAAGCGACCGAAACGCGTTGGGGAGATCACGTATTGGCAAGTTTGCGGGAACGGACGGGGTGCTGGAGTTTGCGGATCGCCTTGCACTCGATCTGACGGACGCGCTCGCGGGTGAGGGAGAAGAACTGCCCGACCTCCTCCAACGTGTAGAGGTGTCCGTTGGCCAGACCGTAACGCAGGCGAAGCACCTCGCGTTCACGATAACTCAGGTCGTAGAGGATGTCGTTCAGTTTGTTCCGGATCGCTTCGCAGTTGATCCGTTCCATCGGGTTTTCCTCGCGTTTATCCTCCAGATAGTCGCCAAAGAACGTGTCCTCGTAGCGATTGATCGGCTGGTCGAGTGAAATCAGGTTCCGATTCATCTGAATGACCGTTTGTGCTTCGGAAAGACGAATTCCGGAGGATTGGGCCATTTCTTCGATCGTGGGTTCCCGTTGGATCTGCTGGAGCAGGTTCTGGCGTGCCTCGTGGACTTTTTTCATCGTTCCGACCACATGGAGCGGAACGCGGATGGTGCGGCTCTGGTTGACAATGGCCCGCGTGATCGCCTGCCGAATCCACCACGTCGCGTAGGTAGAGAATTTGTAACCACGTTTGAACTGGAACTTATCCACGGCCCGCATGAGTCCGGTATTTCCCTCCTGAATCAGATCAATGAAGGAGACGCCGCGATTCTGGTAGTTTTTGGCGATGGAAACGACCAGACGGAGATTGCCGGCCGACATCTTGCACTTGGCATCCTCGTACCGTTTGAGCAGGCGATCCGTCCGTTCCATGAAATGACGCAGGGAACAGGGGCTTTCATGCGTTTTGCGCATTAAAAGGTGAATCTGGTGACGAATCCGGGATGCCGTTTCCTCGGAATCACGGCTCTTGTCCATGCGACGCAATTCGGAAAACAGCAGCGTCATTTGCTCGGAAATATCTCGCAGGGAGGTTAGCAGGTCTTTGATTTCATGGATTTGGAACGACATTTCGTAGGCCAGCCGCGCACTTTTGGCACGGCGACGACGCATTGCCTTGAGGAATTTTTTTCGCGTGCCGACCGGCATGTTTCGGTCGAACGCCTGGAGGTAATCCCGGTCGTTTTGCTCCAGAAGAATCCGAATGGTTTCACGATTCTGCTGGATGATCTGAAGCACCCGATTCTTTTGCTGGGCGTTGGAGACTGAAATATTGACCGTCCGTTCCAGCCGTCGACGATGGCATGACAGTTCGTCGAGCATTCGCAGGATGCCACGCAGAACGAAATCGCTGGAACAGACGCTCAGACAGAATTGATGGTGTCGTTTTTCAATTTTTCGCGCTAGCTCAAATTCCTGTTTGGGGGTAAACAGAGGGAACTCCCCCATCTGGGAAAGATACACGAAAACCGGGTCGTCCTTTTGGGAATCGGTAATTTCCGTGTCCTGACAATAATCTTCCAGCTCGACCAATGAAGGAAATCGCGCCTGATAATCATCGTAATGCGCAGCGTAATCCTCCTCCGTGAACGTGTAATCGCTCGGCAGGATTTCTCCACGCGGATAAAAATCTTCTTCGAAATATGGAAAATTCATTGTCTTATCACATCCCGCAACGATTCAATCCTGCCGAATATGTTCGTTGAATCAAACCTAACTCTTATGACCATACTGTAATCTACCTCAAGATTAACACCCAGTCAAAGTTTGCTATGGTGTTCTATCGGAAAAAAACCAAAAAAAATGTGGTGTATAACGATATACCGGAAAAGTTTGCCCCCAATTATTATTCCACGAATGCGGGTTGTTCCGGTTAAATAAAATAGACCGGCGGCTCCCCCAGCCGTTACTTGTTCCCATACGCCACAAAGAAGCCGTGGGTTTTCAGAAAGTTCCTGTTTTCTTAAAAAAAGTCGTCAGAGGCTCTGAAGGAGAAGTGCCTGGATGGGGGCGGGATCGCATTGAATTTGACGGTAAAAACCTTGCGTGTCGCGTAGTCCCTGGTCGGTGAGGAGGAATTTTCGCTGTTTTTTAGACAGAAGCGTGAGGGTAAACTCTCCCTGAACCTTGTAGGGGGTATCGCGGACGTACGTTCCCATGTCCACAAGCTCCGCAATCTGCATGGCGACCTGGGCGTCGAGGGAAAATTCCCTTTTCTGTGGTTCTCCGATAGTATTTTCGACGTAAATCCAGCCCTCAATGGAGGTTGGAACCTGCGAAACGAGCGATTGGGTGGAGACTTTGTACGACAGGAAGCAGACCAGCACAAAGCAGACCACCAGCGTGAAAGCGTGCAGGATCGTGGCGAGGGGATAAAAACGGCGTTTTTTGGGCTTGTTCATTTTGTATCAAACTCTTTTGGAAAGGAAAGAAAGGATGGCGGCGTTGACGGCGACGGGGTTTTCCATGGGAGCCAGGTGGGCGGCATGGGGAACGACGACGAAATCCGCATTGGGGAGGGCGTCGGCGATCGGTTTCATCATGGCGGGCGGAGAAAGCAGGTCGTTTTCCCCGGTCAGGACAAGGGTCGGCAGGGTGATTTCCGCCAAACGCGACGAGAAATCGGCCCGCTCCGCCATGCCACGCGCAACGGCGGCGACTCCGTAGGGGTTGTTGTTTTCAACCATGGCACGGTAAGTTTGCAGGACGGGGCCGTCGGCGGCAATCGTTTCAGGGAGCATGAGGCTGGCTTTCATGCCGTCGATGAGAAACGCAAGCGAGCGTTCTTTTTCCAGACGGTCGGCGGTGGCGCGTCGTCCGGCGGCTTTGTCGGGCGCATCGGGCGTGGCGTTAGTATCGAACACCATCAGCCCGGAAAGTCGGTCGGCATGACGGTTCCAGAATTCCCAACCGACGTACCCCCCCATGGAAAGCCCGCCATAGACACACTTTTCCAAACCGAGCGTGTCGAGCAGCTCCGCCAGATCGTCGGCCAGGTCTGCCATGGTGGTTTTTTCTTTGCCGGGGCAGGCGGGGCTTTGGCCCATGCCGCGGAAGTCGGGCGTAAGGACGCGGTATTTTTTCGAGAGTTCCGCACGCTGGGCGGCCCACATGGTATGGTCGAACGGAAAGCCATGTCCAAAAACGATGGCAAGATCGCCCGTACCGCTTTGTTCGTAATGCAGTTTCATTCGATAACCTCCAAAATTCCAGCTTGGGTCATGGTGGCGAGGAAATGTTCCACGTCGTATTCCGGGATGGCGGCATCCGGAAAGGGGATGGCCAACGCCGCGAGGAGTTCTTTTTGGGTGAGGGGCTGTTTTTCCAAAAGTTTCAGGATCGTCGCCCCAAACGCGTTGAGCAGGTGTGTATCGTCGCTATCCCGGTGGTAAATAAGGGTGAGGGGATCGGTGGGGTGTTCGTTCCAGCATTTCCACACAAGCCGGTCGGGGGCGATCATTTTCCAGCGTCGTAGCGTCATGCGATAAGCTCCCGGAGCGTCCGTAGATTCACGACGTCCCAATCTTCTTCGGGGTGGCCGTTTTCTGCCGGTCGGGTTCCCTTGGGGGTTTCCAGATACATGGGAATCTGGCGGAAACGTGGATCGTTCAGGAAAAAGCCAAACGGTTCCGCCCCGATTTTTCCGTAACCGATAGGTGCGTGGCGGTCAACGTGCGAGGCGAGGTCTTTGACGGAATCGTTCAGGTGAAACGCCCGCAGGCGGGAAAGTCCGATCACCCGGTCAAATTCCTCCAGAACGTTCGCGTATCCGGTGGGGGTACGGAAGTCGTATCCGGCAGCCAGCACGTGGCAGGTGTCGAAGCAGACGCCGAGGGAATCGTCGTGGACGCCCCGCAGGATTTCAGCCAGGTGTTCAAACTTCCAACCCAGATTGGTTCCCTGTCCGGCGGTGGTTTCGAGCAGGCAACGGGTTTGGATGCCCTGGGTATGTTCCCGCACGCGTGACAACCCTTCGATGATTCGATCCAGTCCGGCCTGTTCGGAGGAGGTGGTGTAGGAACCGGGGTGCATGACGACCCAGGGGATTCCCAGAGCGTCGGCACGGGTTATTTCGTGTTCCAACGCCGCGATGGATTTATTCCAGAGGGCGTCGTCGGGACTGCCGAGGTTGATCAGGTAGGAATCGTGTGCGATGGGGTGGGAAATGCCGCAGCGTTCGAGCGATTCGCGAAAGGCGTCGATTTCGGCGGGCGCAAGTGGCTTGGCCCCCCACTGGTTACTGTTTTTGGTAAAAAGCTGCACGCAGTCGCACCCCACGGCAGCTGCCGCTTCGACCGCTTTGTGCAGTCCGCCGGAAATGGATTCGTGGGCACCCAGAAGGCTCATGGTTTTTCCTTGTGTAAAATTTTGATCTTTTTCTTCCTTTATTATACTCTACCATTTGACAAAAAAAAGGGGATGAATTACAATGATAGAAAAGTTTGTTTGGGCAAAATGGAAAAGGGGCGTAAAATGAGATGGATTATTGCGTTATTTTTGTTGTGGGCACCGTTGGTGGCGTGTGCGGAGGAACCGGACTGGAGTCAGGGGCAGTTGATCTATGGCGATCCGGTTTTGGCGGGGGAGACGAAGGGGAAGGTACTTTTTTTCATTTATTGGGGGGCGGACTGTGCGCCGTGCCGCATGGCGATGATGGAGTTGCGGAAGTATCAGGCGCAGTTGGCGTCGTCGGGGGCGTTTTGTGTGGTGGCGTCGCACTGTCAGAACAATCAGGAGGGGGCGTTGGCATTTCTCAGGCAGGCGAACATTAAGGAACCGCTGCACAAATCCTTGATTTTGTCGGGGAGGGTTCCGTGAAAGTC
>JAUNBJ010000194.1 GCA_030535245.1 Planctomycetia bacterium
GCGCTTTTTAAAATTTCGACAAGACCTGGGATTAAATCAGCGGTTCCTTAAAAATATCCAGAATCATGGTATAACTCCCGTCTATGCAACAGAATAAGGCTCCCCGGCCCACGATAGGCAGAGGAAAAAGCGAGAGTTTTTGATGGAATCATCCCAGCGAAACACCGGGAAAAATAGCCGTATCACGTGGTCTGCGTCGCCGTCACGGGCGGCTGGCTGGTGGCAATCATCCAGAGCGTTTTCAGGTGGGCTTTCACCGATTCCTTATCCCCCTCCGAAATTTCCAAATTGTCCACGTCGTACATCGCCGGGCCTCGAACCAGCACCAAAACCGTCGCGGTTTCTCCGTCGGCAATCACTCGATTTTCCAGGCAAATGCAGTCCATATCCGACAGGTTGCCCGTCGTGGCCTGCGCGTAAGCCTGCGTTTCCGCAACCGTTCCTGTCACGGTCGCGTCCGTTCCCGAACCAACCGCTATCGCACTGCCCGTTCCGGCAGTCGTCTGCTCGTAAATCAGCTGGTCGCCGGATGCCATGACCGTGTAATTGGCCAGCCCCTTCGCGGCCACAATCGCCGCAATTTCCGACGCCGTGGCGTCCAGAGCATACTCCGTCGTTCCAGGAGTTACCGACGGACTGGCTTTCGCCGTAAATGTCACGCCGCCGACGATAAGGGTATTGTTTGCCGTGCTGGCTCCGCTTTTGGCAAGCGTCACCGTAAAAATCGCAGGCACCGCATCACCCGCCGGCTGGTACTTCGTCGCCGTACTCTGCTGATAGAGTTCGCCGACCTTCACTTCCACCTCCGCACCGCTGGCGGATACGGACATGGCTTCCCGGCAAAACTGAAAGTTGTATTCGTCTTTCAGAACGTCGGAAATCTGTTTTTTGAGATGATAGACCTTCATGGTTTCCTTTCTTATTTGGAGTATTTGCTGTCAAAAATTTTGTCCAGAACATTGCTTCCATTACCGGCACGGTCGCTGCTGAACTGAATGCCGGAAGCTTCGTCATAGTTTGTGCCCAGCCCGGCCTCAAGCAGTCGGCAGGCGTTTTTGAAATCCCGGTCGCTGTTATGTTCCAAGCTGAACCGGACGGCCTGATCGGAACAGTACATCGATTTCATCATCCGGCTTTGTGCCGCCGTGATTTGACCGCTGAACAGCATTCCATCAATCCGTAACTGGCGATTCTCCCGCAAAAGCGAAAACGAAAGCGAATCCCGCGAAAATCGTTTGTTTTTCGCAAACTTCTTTTTCCGGGACAACGTTTCTTCCTCCTCGTCGTCTTCTTCGTCGTCCGAGAATTCTTCTTCCTCCTCGTCGTCGTTGGAAAATTCTTCTTCGTCGTCGGAGAATTTCTCGTTTTTCTCCTCCTTGTCCTCAGAGAATTTCTTCTTTCGGGCAAGCCGCTTCTTGCGGGCCAACTCCTTTTCCTCCTTTTCTTCGTCCTCGTTTTCGTTTTCCAACTCCCGCTCGTCGTTCTGCGAATCGTCGTCTTCGGGGGTTTCAAATTGCTTCCGTTTTGTCATTGGTTTTCCTCCTGTTTTTCGGGAAATGATAGAAAATCTAACGTCCTTGAATTTGTCCATTCCTGCCACCACGGGATAGTCCGTAAACGCTACGTGATCCAGTGCCGACAGGTGCCTTTCGCCATCGCCATCACATACGGATTCCGGCGCGTCGATGGATACGTCGGAATGGCACAATGCTTCTTTCGCTTCTGCCGAAACGAACTCGATAATCCCATAAAGCGACACGCCATCCTTTTTCTTTCGCAGTTCCAAAAAAAGGACGCGTCCTCGCTTTTTCTCCGGGTCGTGCGTATGCCCGATGGGACAGGGCACCTCGACCCCCTTCTTTTGTCGCTTGAAAAATACGTCCACAAGGTGCTGGAGGAATGCTTCGTCGATGACATGTTCCACGCCGTCCGTCTCGTAACGTCCAGTCCGGCACAGCTCTTTCCACATCATCAGCGACGCATCCCCCTTCACCCCCGGCGGCAAGCGGTCAATGTCGCCTCCGTCCGGGTTGCGCAGCTCAAATCGGATAATTTTAATGGTTGATCTTTTCATCGCTTTCTCTCTCTGGAGTTTCTGATTCCAATACATAACGAAGCTTTCCCTATATCGGGTCACGTCATCTCCCAGAGAACGATGCCCCTTTCTGAAAATGTTCCAGCAATTTTTTCAACAGGGGGATGGTGGATTTGGCGGGCTTATTGCGATAAAGTTCCAACATGTTCGCAATTTTGGTCTTATCAATGGGCGTACGGCTTTTGGAAAGCGACGACAGCACGCAGGAAATAACATCGTCTGTGGTGAGGTTGCTGATTGGAATCTCACGAATGAGATTCCGGCACGTTTGTTCCGGGCCAACCAAAGAGTACATTTGGAGGGCAAACGACATGCTTTTTACTTCACGTGCCAATGGCAACTGTTGGAAGGTTTTGTAGTCCATGATTTCCTCGTCAAAAAGATAATAAGCCGAACGCGGCGGAACGCTTCCGTCGCGTGATGACGAGTTTTTCGAGAGTTTTTTAAGTTTTTAATGCGCTTCGCAGAGCCGTTCCCAATCTCCTTCAAACCGTGCCCGAACGTGAATCACCTCCGCATTCTCAAAATGCTGCACCGCCGAAAAAAACCGCTTCTGCAAAATAGCCACATGGGGTACTCCTTTTCTTTTTCGTTATTGTCTTGACATTCCTTACTTATCGCCGACAGGTTTACCTCAAAGTACGTTCTCCACAAAACAGTCGTTTTTATGTTCCCACCTTGCATGTCGCCATGGGGGATACATCCATAACATTTGGTGCATTTCGTAAGACGATTTTGCGGACTGAATAATTTCCAAAGATTTTTGATATTCCTCCGAAGTCATCCATTTGCTTAAAAGTTTCGTGTATTCAAGAGCGTTCTCTCTTTCGGGATGGAATGTTCGTGAAGGTTCTTCCAACAAGCCCCTGTTTCTCTCCCGGCACGCAGCTTCCCGCCAGGGCTGGTACGCCCAGAGCATTTCCACAAATCCAGATTTTTCAATGGATTGAGGGCTGTCTGCAATGTCTGTTTCACCGCTATTAATAATTTTCAACGCTTCCTGGAATTCTTCCTGCGTCATCCATTTTAAAAAATCCGTCTTTAATTGATTACGATACTCCTCTTTCTTTTCTTCAAGCTCTTTCAGGCGTTGTTCTCGCTCTTTTATATTTTCAGAATTAGTCATAAACTTCCTCCCCACGAATATAAATTTTTAAATATCCCGACTTTCCTTCAACCTTCCAGGAGCGAATGAAAATTTTTGTCCCCGGCGGTAGCAAAACTTCATCTTCGTGTGGAAATTTGCTAAAAGGACGAACGGAAACACCTTTGTAAGTCCCAGACAATTCAATCATTACGCTGTCTATCTGCCTGTCGTTCCAACCTGAAAAACTAATGGCTCTTTTCTTGTCACTTGAGAAGCTGGCAAATTCCTCAAACGTGTAAACACACCCTTCATTACATTTTGCAAGGAAATCCAACATTTTCCCTTTTTTGACGGAATTGTATTGAACAAACTCCAAGCCGCGAAAAACATGCCCATGAGAATCCCACTTTTCCAGTCGGTCTATTACTTCCCCCAAATTTTTCGTTCGCTTTGTTCCTCCTTTTCGCACCTCCTCATTCATCGCTCCATAGCTGCTTCCAGTATAATCGCTCAATGCAGAATTATAATCGACGGCTTGTTTGCGTGAACATTTTAAGTGTTGCTGGAAAAATCGAATGCTTTTTGCATTGTCAAATTTTTCTTTCAAATGTCCTGTCAGAGAGGCTCGCTCTTGAAGATTTTGGGGAACATGAAGGCTTTCTTCGGTATATTCCGCAAAAACCGCTTTCTTACGATGTTCCTCGATTTCCGCAAGTTTTTGAGCTTCCCTTATATTGTCCGAACGACTTTTACGTTTGTTGGTGAGCTTGATAGATTTAGCAAGTCGCTCTTTTTCGGCATTTAGCCACTCACTAAAACTTCCTGTCGGGTTTTCTTTTACCCAAAACGTAAAGGCCGCTTTTTGGGCATTGGTCAAATCCTTCCGGTCGCGGACTTCCGGGGCGAAGTCTGAATGGGAGGGTTTGCCAACGCCCGTATTTTGTTCGGTAGGCGGCTCCCAAACACCTTTTTTAACCCGTTCATGAACTTCTTTTATTATATCGTCAATTTTCTCCGTTGTCAAGTTGTGACCTCGCAAAAAATCAACATATTTCCAGAGATGTTCCGCAATTTTCAGTCTTTTTTGCAAAATTTTTCGCTCTGCCATC
>JAUNBJ010000195.1 GCA_030535245.1 Planctomycetia bacterium
CGCCCACCCCTCCGTAGACATTGCCATAATTTATAAGAGGGACGCAGCACTAGGGTAACTTCTAAATTTTTTCCAACGATGAGAAGGGCACCTTCTAAAAACCCAATTCCGACACAGGGAGGCGGTTTTTGGAAGATGCCTGAATCATGGTAACGCAGGGAGCGTCCTGAAAATTTTTGAGGGCGTGCTTCAAAGGCTGGCGGCTTGCTCAACGCCAAGAATCGCCAGGTGCATTTCTATTTTTTTTAAGGAACAAAACATGAAAATCCGGTTGGTATGGGGATGGGTGATTCTGGGATTTGCGGGCACGTTGGCCTGGGGCGGGGAAACGGTTTCGCTGCGGGAGGGGTTTGCGAATCCTCCGGTCGAGGCGCGGCCGCATGTCTGGTGGCACTGGAACGACGATGAAATCAATAAAAAAGCGATGACTGCCGATCTGGAATCGATGAAAAAAGTCGGGATTGGCGGCGCGTATATTTTCTTTCTATGCGGGCCGGGCGAGGGGATGGGGTTGACGCCGGAGCGTCTGGAACTGTACCGGTACGCGGCCGAGGAGGCGAAGCGGCTGGGGTTGGAGTTGGGAATGCACAACTGTCCGGGATGGTCGTCCAGCGGTGGCCCATGGATTTCGCCGGAGGATTCGATGAAGTGCCTGGTCGCCACCGAATCGGTCGTGGAGGGTGGAAAAACGATTTCCCTGACGCTGCCCAGGGGAACGACACGGAAAGGTTTTTATCGGGACGTTGCGGTCGTGGCGTTTCCGGTCGATTCCTTGCCGCCGGATCCGGAAATTTTCATGGACGGTAAAAAAATCGACGCCCTCCCTTTGGCCGTGCCGGTGGATGAGGAGGGGCAAAAGGCGGTGGTGGAATGTCGTTTCGCCACGCCGATTGAGGCCCGGTATCTACAGCTGACATTCCCGCAGACGCAGTTGTATGCCAACGCACAAATCGAAGCACGCGACGCTTCGGGCACCTTTCAGCCGGTGGGAACGTTGAAATGCACGAATTTCGTCGATTCCGGCGCGGGCAAGGTGCTGCGTCTTGGAAACGTTGGTCAGACGGTGAAATCGGACTGCTTCCGGCTGAATTTCGCGTTTTTACCCCGTCCGCCGTATGTGGGAAAACATAAGCCGATTCTGGGGAAAATCCGTTTTTATCGCAATTCGATGATCGAGGCGTTCGACATGAAAAACGCATCGCTCACGTCGTTTGGGTTCCGCGTTCCCGCCGACCCGTCAGAGCAGGGGATCGACCCCGCCGACGTGCTGGATTTAACCGCCCGGATGGATGCCGATGGGTGGTTGAAGTGGGACGCTCCGGAGGGGACGTTTATCGTGTTGCGTATCGGGTGTACGACCACGGGGAAATCCTGTGCTCCGGCACATCCGAAAATGTCGGGGTTGGAGTGCGACAAACTTTCGAAACGGGGTGTGGAAGCGCACTGGAAGGGGATGATGGAGCCGGTGCTGGAGCAGATGAAAGCATTTGGCTCGCTGCGTGTCGCGCTTATCGACAGTTACGAAGTGGGCGGCCAGAACTGGACGTTCGATTTCGACAAGGACTTTCTGGCCCGGCGGGGGTACACCATGCGTCCCTGGTTCCCGGCCCTGTTCGGGTACACGGTGGGCACGTCGTTGGACTCGGCTCGATTCCTTTATGATTTTCAACGGACGGTGGCCGACAGCTTCGCCCGGAATTATTACGACCACTTCAGTGCGCTTTGTGCGGAAAAGGGGCTGACGGCATCGTGCGAGGCGTACGGTGGCCCGTTCGACAACCTGCAATGTGCCAACCACACGCCGTTCGCGGTTTCGGAATTTTGGGTGGAAGGGACGCTCGCTTCCCGCTTTTCCTCATCGGCGGCCCACATCAACGGAAGGGCGGTCAACGGGGCGGAGTCGTTCACCACAGGCCCGGTCGGAGGACGCTGGCAGCAGGAACCTGCCGGGTTGAAAGCGCAGGGGGATACCGTCTGGCTGGAGGGGGTGAACCAGTTCATCCTGCACAGTTTCGTGCACCAGCCCTATCTGAACGTCCGTCCCGGTCGAACGCTTGGGCCGCACGGTACGCAGTTTGGGCGGAACAACACATGGTGGAACGATTCCGTCGGCTGGATGCACTACATGGCCCGTGCTCAGTTCCTGCTCCAATCAGGAATCCCAACGGCCGAGGTGCTGATTCTCAGTGGAGAATCGCGACCCAACCAGTTGGGGATTCGGCGGGAAATCTCCCGTGCCGGGTACGATTACGACTTTTGCGATCCGGAAACGTTTCGGGATCGGGTGTTCGTTAAGGAGGGAAAAATTTACATTCGGGGAGCTTCGCAGGCGTACCAGGCGTTTGCGTTGGGCAACGATCCGAACCTGTCGCTGGGCACGCTGAAAAAAGTGAAAACGTTGCTCGATGCCGGGGCGGTGGTCGTCGGTTTACGTCCGACATATTCCCCCAGTCTGGCCGACAAGCCTGCGGAAAAGGAGTACGCAACGCTGGCCGAAACGCTCTGGACGCCGGGCCGGTATCCGCATCTGTATCCGAACGGCAACATCGTCGAGGCGTTGAAAAAGGAGGGGATTTTGCCGAATTTCCGCTCACCATGTGCCACGTTGGGGAGCGTTTGCCGCCAGACCCCGACCGAGCGGATTTACTTTGTCTGCAACGAATCCGATCAGCCCGTTTCCACGCTGGCCCTGTTCCGCGCAACGGGAAAGGCGGTCGAATTCTGGAATCCGCTGGACGGCAGCATCACCGCCTGCCCGGTCTGGTCGGAATCTGCTCGTGGACAAACGCAGGTTCCGTTGACGCTGGACGCTCATGGGTCGATTTTCGTCGTTTTTACCGATCTCCCCAACGTGAAGCCTGCCACGCGTGCTGTGGAGATCGTCGCGGGAACCGTGCCACGCAAGGCGACGCCGTACGTGCTGGAAATCCTGGAGGCGAAATACCGCTTGAAGGGAGCTGCCGAAGGGGGCGTCGATGTGACCGACACGGTGCGTGGTTTGCAATCACCCATCGGGCTGGATTTCCTTGTGGAAACGGCCGCGTTTCAGATTCCCGACCCGTTCCGCAATCAGTTTAAGGAACTGTTCCTTCGCTATCGGCTCAACGGGGAGGAGAAGTCCGAGATCTTTCAGGAACACAAACCGCTATGCCTGCGAGTGCCGGGCAACCTCACCATACGGGAAGCGAAATACCGCCTGCGCGACCAGAAAGAGACCGCCATGGACGTGACGGAGATCGTTCGACGCCAGCAGACGCCGTTCGGCCTCGATTTTGTCGTGAATAATGCGCTGTTCCATGCAGAGGGATTTGGCCCGAACCAGTACAAGGAACTCTACCTTCGTTACGCCATCGGCGATCGGGAAGGGGAGCTGGTCGCTCCGGAACATCTGCCGTTCCGTCTGGAAGTGCCGGCCCAGATGGAACCGTACGTCGCCAACCTGTTCGTTCACGACGGCAAGACGTTTGCTCGTTTCGATTTGCCTGGAAAAATCGCGGTGAAAACGGACTCCGGAGCAATCCTTTCCGCCCGCACGACGGAACCTCCCGCGTCGCTTTCGCTCGATACCGACTGGACGGTGGAATTTGCGAAAGACCTCGGCGCCCCGGAAACTCCCGTCCGGTTCGACAAGCTGATTTCGTGGACGGAACGCCCGGAATTTGGCGTGAAATATTTCTCCGGAAGTGCCGTGTATCGGAAAACGCTGACGATTCCAGAAGATTTTATCGCGAAAGGTCGGCAGGTTACGCTGCATCTCGGCACGGTGAAGAACCTGGCCCGGATTGCCGTCAACGGTCGGCCCGTTTCGCTGGTCTGGACGCCCGCGTTTGAAGCCGACGTCACGCGTTTCCTGCGGCCCGGCGAGAATACGCTGGAAATCACCGTCACGAACCTGTGGGTCAACCGCATGATCGGCGACGCGTTCCATCCCAGCGCTCAAGCCAGCGGACGTCCGCAATGGGTGCGGGAAGATCGACCGAACTCCGGCGATGGATGTTACACCTGGTCGAGTTGGAAGGGGTGGACGAAAGACGACGCTCCGCTGCCGTCCGGACTGTTAGGCCCCGTCACCCTCCTCTCCCGTCCGGTGGTCGAGCTGAGGTAGTGTTTTGTCTATGTTATAAATGATATAAAAAATAAACACTCATAACATAGCGAACGCAGTGAGCGCACTGAAAGTTTTTTGAAGGAGAGTTTGAGAGGAAACAATTTTTCAAAAATGTTTCCTCTCAAGAGGCTGGAAGCGCGGTAG
>JAUNBJ010000196.1 GCA_030535245.1 Planctomycetia bacterium
GAGGAACCTCTTTTTCAAAAGGGTTCCTCCCCAGAGGTTGGAAGCGCAATAGTTAAAACTACCGAGCTTCCAACCTTTTGAGAGGAAACATTTTTGAAAAATTGTTTCCTCTCAAACTCTCCTTCAAAAAACTTTTAGTGCGCTCACTGCGTTCGCTATGTTATTAGTGTTTATTTTCTTTTCGTACTATTTATAACATGGATGCAACACTAGGGCAATCCCAGGGAAACGTTTCTCCGGGATTGCCCTTTGGGGTAATTCCTATCCATTCAACGAAACGTTAGGGTTTTATTTTTCGCAATGAAATTTGAACCCCATCGTCCTGGATTTTCATGACGACATATCCCGCCGGTTCGTGAGGTGCAGGCTGCCGCGTCGAAAGGGACGGAACCTCCAAAATCAGCGATCCGTTCCGGGCGACACACGAATTGGCATGCGTGTGTCCGAAGATGTATCCGCGTAAATAGCCACTCCCCTCCAGCGTCTTTTCCAGACCGGTCTGCGAAAGGGGGTGGTGAACGCACAAAAACGCCGGCTTCTTGCACTTGGCCAGCTCCGTGCGAATCCAGAGTTTCTCGACGGCATCCGCCGGTTTACCATCCCAGGGACGCCGTTCGGGGAATGCGTCTTTATGGCTCATGTATTCCCTCGTGTCGTCCATGCGGGAGTCCAAAAGCAGGAAACGTGCTCCCGGCAAATCGACGACCTGCGTCTGACGTCCGGGGATTTCGGGGACTTCGGATTTCTTCGCAGGAAAGGCCTGGAACATATTCTCCCGGTTGTCATGGTTCCCGACAACCAAATACCATGGAATGTTCGCCATGTCCAGGGGGGAAAACAGCGGTACGATTTCGCGGTATTCCTCCGTGGTGCCGACGGTGGAAACCATATCGCCCAACACGATCACCGCCGCCGGACGGGGATTCATCGCCGCGACGTCCTCACAAAAACGTACCAGTCGGGTCGTATGTTCGGGGACGTCGTTTCCAATATGCAGGTCTGCCACGAAAACCACCAGGTTGGGATCGGTCGGAACCGTCTCTGCCCAAACCGCCAAAGGAAAAACTATGAAAAAAATCCAAATCAACAATCGAAACATAAAAACTCCTTCCTCTACCGGGGGTTCCATTCCAGACGGGCCAACACGGTGCCGCCGAAAACGTCGTGTACCTCAACCACCAGTTTGCCATTGGCGATCGCGCCGTGAATGACGGTGGGGGTTTGGGTTGGGGAGCAGCCGCCGCCGGTAATCTGTGTCCAGCAGCGGTCGGAAGTGGCCGGATCCACCCGATGTCGGTGAACATGAGCGGCGACGACCAGCTGAACGCCATGTTTTTGCAGGGTCGGCCCCCAGGCGTCCCACGCGATTTTCTTCCATGAGGAATAACCCGTTTCCAGCGTGCCGGGATTGGCAATGGGGCGGTCGTCGAAAAGCGGGATGTGGCACGTCAGCACCACGAACTTCGCCGTTTTTACCGATTCCGATTCCATCACTTCGGCCAGCCACGCTCCCTGTTGGGCGATATACGGCTCAAAACTGGCCAGCCCAGCCCACTCGCGGCGGAAATCGGGTTTGTCCTCGCCGGTGTCCATGCCCAGGATGGCCAAATCCCCCTGCCGCACGACGTAACTGTAGCCCAGCCCCCGAAACGCGAATTTTTCCTGCTCCCATGGCGTGAGGTATTCGGGAAGAACCCGTGCCAGCCGTCCACGATGGTCGTGATTGCCACGGGAAAGAAGCAGCGGCTTTTCCATGGCGTTGGCAGCCTGGCAGGGGGCCATGATGTATTTCACGATCTGCTCGCGGCTCTCGATATTGTTCGTCAAATCCCCGTTCCAAATCGTATATGCGGCGTTCAGGTCGGCGATTTTCGCGGTCAGTTTTTTCAGCACCTCGACGTTCTGGTGCGTGTCGTTGAGGATGGAAAAACTGCCCGATTCCCCCGCCGCTCCGGGGGTGACGAAGGAGTAAACCGGCGTGTATTCCGGCTCGAACGTGGTGATGTCGTAGGAGCCTTTGAAATCGACTTTCGCACACGCGGCACGGTAAAAATACCGGGTGTTGGCCCGCAGTCCGGAAACACGAACGATGATCGTGTTCTCGCTGAACGGACGCAATCCGAACACCGCCCCGTCCGCTTTCTGGTCGAGTTTGTCCGCCGCCAGCCCCCACTCGACCCACCCCGTCGCCGGGCCGTTGACGCACCACGCCACGGTGATGGAATCCTCTTTCGGGTTCTGCAAAACGCACGGCGAACGAAAGAGGCTCCCGTTTTCCTCCGGCGTTTTCGTGGGGGCTTCGTCGGCCGTGACGAACGATGGGGCAACCGCAGCGGCTCCCAGTGTTCCTAAAAAATGACGTCGTTCCATATCTTATTCCTGTTTCTGATGGGTTACGTTTTTTTAAAATTTTTAGACAAACTCCCCGGTGGCGTCCAGCGTCGCACGAGTTACTTGATGGGTGGGGGTGCGAAAATTTACCCCGGCGGCCACCCCATGGCCCGTCCTCCGAGCAAGTGAAAGTGCAGGTGGGGTACGGTCTGTCCGGCAGCCAGGCCGTTGTTGGTGACGACGCGAAAACCGTCGCTCAGGCCCAGTTCCTTCGCCAGCTTCTGAAGGACGAGGAAGATGTGCCCCACAAGGTCTTTGTCGGTTTCCGTCAGGGCATCCACGGCGGTGATCTCTTTTTTCGGAATGACCAGCACATGGACAGGGGCCTGCGGGTTAATATCGCGGAACGCCAGACACAGGTCGTCCTCATAAACGATATCCGCCGGAATTTCGTGGTCGATGATTTTTTTGAAAATAGTCATGGGAACCTCCTTCTAAAGTTCCCCTCATTTTAACAAATTCTCCCGCTTCCCGCGAGTGGGGGGAACCCATGGAGGTACGATCGGGTGCGATCAAACTTTCTGCGAGCCGGACGAATTCCCCTTCTTTGAAGGGGTACGCCCGTCAGGGCGGGGGGTAGTTCTGAAGTGGGGAACGTTTTCCCTCATCCAAACACCCCGTCAGCCTCTGGCTGCCACCCCTCTAAAAAGAGGGGAATTACCCCATCTTGCCCAAACTCGCAAGGAAATTTGATCGCACCCGTACGATCGGGGGCACCGGGTACAATCCAATCCGGGTTGCGAATTTGGACAAAATGCAGAAAAAACACACAAGGTTCGCGTCGGCCTTTAGGCCGTTCACGTCGTACGAATAGGAAAAAACGTTTATTCCTCCCATGCCCCAACGGGGCACGAAGGGAGGCCAGAAGCGTTAGCGCCTGCCTCCCGACACCATTGGCAACCGGCGAAAAGCCGTAGTCGCTCCCGGTCGTACCGGCCCGGAACTACGCTTCGCTTCGTTCACGGCTCGGGGGGAGGAGGTGTCTCCTCCTGCAATTCCCCTTCTTTGAAGGGGTACGCCCGTCAGGGCGGGGGGTAGTTCCGAAGTGGTGAACGCTTTCCCAGGTCAAAACACCCCGTCAGCCTGCGGCTGCCACCCCTCTAAAAAGAGGGGAATTACGCTCCGGCGTTTCTCACTCCCTGCTTGGGGGCGGGCATCCGCCATCGCCCCCTCGCGTTCGTTCGACCGCCTCCGCGATAGCTCAAACTGATTGAACTAAGGCACAAGGACAGGGCGGAAGCCGAGGATGTCGCCCCGACCCGTCGGCGAATCGCTGAACCGACACGCCGAACGGCAGTACTTCGCGTTGAGGTTCCAGCCACCGCCACGATCCACTCGGTGCGAGCCAGATGTTGGCCCCGTCGGGTCATTCGTTGGCGAATTTTCGTAATAATCGGAATCATACCAGTCCTGACACCATTCACACACATTCCCGTGCATGTCGTACAAACCCCACGCATTCGGCTTCTTCTGACCCACTACGTGGGTCGTCGAATCCGAATTTTCTTCATACCAACCGACTTCGTCGAGGTTGTACCAACTTCCTTTTTCACTCGTAATATTACTCCCATTATTGAGACTTGTCGTTGTCCCAGCGCGGCATGCATACTCCCACTGCGCTTCCGTAGGAAGTTGAACATTCAAACCCTGAGAACGTAACTTCTGGCAGAACTCCTGACAGTCGTCCCAACTTACGTAATACATAGGATAATTGGAACCCGTTCCATAAAGCGATGTCCCATATGTTCCCTGTTTTGCCTTTGTTTCAATACTTTCCCCCATCACTGCCTCCCACATCGCCTGTGTCACTTCCGTTTCCAACATCCAGAAACCCTTCGTGAGCGTTACGCGGTGTTGCG
>JAUNBJ010000048.1 GCA_030535245.1 Planctomycetia bacterium
AGGTTGGAAGCGCAATAGTTAGAACTACCGCGCTTCCAACCTTTTGAGAGGAAACGCGATAGAACAAGGGAGGCCAGAAGCGTAAGCGCCTGCCTCCCGGGGATGTAACAACCGGCGGTAGCCGTAGTCGCTCCCGGTCGTACCGGGTCCTCTCAAACTCTCCTTCAAAAAACTTTCAGTGCGCTCACTACGTTCGCTATGTTATGAGTGTTTATTCTCTTTTTATCCTGTTTATAACATGGATGCAGCACTAGGAACCGCAACTCGAAATTTTTTGGAAATGTAACGGTTTTGTGTAAAAGCAGCGCGTATTGTAAACGTTCTCTGTATTCTCTAAACCTTCTGAAATAAAAGGAGTTGCAGGGAACTTCGTAAAGAAAAAGTCTCCAGGAAGTGTAATTTTGGCCACTGTTTGAAAAAACACTCTGAATCAATAACACTGGAATTACATCCACCTGACAAAACTATTACGATTATTATCGCAAAAATCTTTCAACAAGGGCTTGAACTTCTTGAAGACTCCCCCGAAACGTGTTAGGATGACACGCAGTGAAAGGGAGGAAACCATGATTACGATCGAAAAGAAAATAGAACTGTTCGCGGGACTGAGCTTGATTTGCACGGTGGTGAGCCTGCTTCTTCTGACGGCGATCTTCAGCCTGGTGCCGAACAAGTATGTGGAAAAACCACTCATCACCCCGCAGGAACAGGCGTTGTTGATTGTGGAGCACAAGCAGAACACGCTGTTTGACTATCTCTCCGCAGAACGGGAAAATGAAAACCACGAAGCCGCCAACGCGATTCATGCCGTCGATAACTCTCGCGTCCAGTACGATCATGAAATCCGGCGTTTTGGCAGCGATCTCAGCCAGGTCTGTATCGCCGACTGAGTTTTTCCTCCGTGGATGAAGAAAGGGCCGCTTTCCCCAAGGCGGTCCTTTTTTTTAGGACGTTTTACACGTTCCACTCGTCGAAAACCTCGTCGAAGGAATGGATCACGCGATGGGGCCAGCGGGAATAATCGTCGCCGTTGGAATCCACGATAACGATCTGCCCGACGTGGGCGTTTTCTGCGGCGGTAATGCCGGTGGCGGAGTCCTCAAAGATGGTGGTTTCCTCAGGTTTCAGCCCCAGAATTTCCATGGCTCGCAGGTACATTTCCGGACGGGGTTTTCCGGGAAGGGTTCCGTCGTTGTAAACGATCCGGTCCAACGGGAACCAGGTTTCCAGTCCGAGATGTGTGTAATAAAAATCGACGTTCTGCCGCCCCGACGCCGTAGCCACATTGATGGGGACGTTTCGCGTTTTCAGCATATTCAGAAACCGTTCCGCCCCAGGAGCCAGCGACATTCCCTTTTTCAGGCAGATTTCCTGATAGATGGCCTCTTTCTGCCAGCCGTAGTCGCGTACCTGTTCGGGAGTCCGCTGGCCGTCAAACATGAGGTCGAAAATCTGCTCGTTGTTTTTGCCGTGGTAGCGGGTGAACATGATTTCCTGCGTCAACGGCACCCCCAGACGCCCGCAAAACGCAAACCACGCCTCGTTGTGCTCCCGAGTGTCCCAGAACAGAGTGCCGTTGAAGTCAAAAACGATGCCACGGGTTTTCATTACAAAACCCCCTTGGTGCTGGGGACGCCGGTCATGCGCGGGTCGGATTCCACCGCGACACGAACGGCCCTGGCGAAACCTTTGAACAGGGCTTCGGCGATGTGGTGGCTGTTGACCCCATAGCGTAGATTCATGTGCAGGTTACACGACGCGGCGGTGGAAAACCCCTGGAAAAAGTCCCGCACCAGCTCGGTATCGAACTCCCCGACTTTGGGGGTGGGAAATTCAGCACGAAAAACGAAATACGGGCGTCCGCCAAAATCGACCGCCACTTCCGCGAGCGTTTCGTCCATGGGGAGCAGGAAAAAACCGTACCGTCGGATTCCGGCCTTGTCGCCAAGCGCCTCCGCCACGGCCTGCCCCAGCGTGATTCCCGCGTCCTCGGTGAGGTGGTGGAAATCGACGTGGGTATCCCCTTCCGCTTTCAGCTCCAGATCGATGCCGGAGTGTTTGGCAAACAACGTCAGCATATGTTCAAGGAAGCCGACGTTCAGCGACAATTTCGACGTGCCGGTTCCGTCGAGATTGAGGGAAACGGAAATTTGCGTTTCGTTGGTATTTCGCGTAATTTGAGCGGTTCGCATGGTTCTCCTTTTAACAGGTTAGAGTATTTCCCGGAGCGCTTTCCCAAGCGTTTCGACCTCGTTCTCGGTTCCCACGCTGATGCGCAGCCCTTCGCCGTTGCCGTACGGCCAATCGGGATACGGCATGTAGCGTACAAAAATGTTCCGCGATTTCAACGCCTGGTAAACCGGCTGAAGCGGACGCGACGGCATCGTACACCACAAAAAATTGGCATGGGATGGCGTTACGTCGAATCCCAACCCCCGCAGCTGCGTTTCCATTTCTCCCCGTGTCTGGAGGATTTTGGCCCGCGTGGTGTGGAACCACTCCCGATCCTCCATTGCGGCCGTGGCTGCGGCAATGGAGAGGGCGTCGCAATTGTACGAATCCTTGACCTTCACGAACTGCTCGATTTTGTCCGGATGGGCGATCACGAAACCGAACCGCAGCCCGGCCAGCCCGTAGGACTTGCTGAGCGTACGCGTCACGATGATGTTCGGGTTTTGAAGCACCAAATCCACGCATTGATACTCCGCGAAATCGGCATACGCTTCATCCACCACCAGGGGGCAGGGAAGTTTGTCGGCCAACGCGAGGATTTCCTCCCGCTGGACGAGGGTTCCCGACGGACTGTTCGGGTTGGGCAGGTAGACCAGCTTCAGACCCGGTATCGCTTCGGCAAAACGGGGCGTGAGGTTCCAGTGCGCGTCGAACGGCACCTCCTCCCACCGTGCCCCCTGAAGCTGGGCAAGGGATTTGTACAATATATAACTGGGGTACGCCAACCGAAGGATTTCCCCTTCACCGACGTAGGTACGCGTCAGGATGGTGAGGATATCGTCGGAACCGTTACCGGCCAGGATGTATTCCGGCGGGATTCCCAACACCCGCCCCGCCGCATGGCGAAAACCGTTTGCCATGGGATCGGGGTAGCGGTTCAGCCCCTTTGCAATGGCCGCCCGGCACGCCTCGGCAATTTGGGGCGACGGGGGATAGGGGCATTCGTTGGTATTCAGCTTGACGAATGTTCCCGACTGCGGTTGCTCTCCGGGCACGTATCCCGGCATCTGGGCGATATTGTCACGAACAGGATTGTCACGAACAGGATTTTTTAAAGTATTCATAATATCTCTATTATAGCATCTTTTTGGCGTTATTGAAGCACCTTTGGAAAAATCTGCGAAAAATTTCCACGGCCCTTTTTTTCTGCGGGCAAAAAGGTATAATAGAAAGGAAAAGGAGGAGGAAAAATGACCCCACGAATTGAATCGTTACGTGACTACATCGTTGAAAAAAAACATATCGCGACCCGCCGCACGGTGGATTGGGACGCCATTTTACCGCCGGAGGAGGGTTCGACCCGCTGTTCCCGCGCGGCCGACATCTTGCGAGCGGTACTGGCAGAGGAGGCAAAGACGCCGGTTTTTCTGCCGAATGAAACGATCGCGTTTACCCGTTCCTGCGCGAATCTTCCGGAGCGGTATTCCGACGAAACGATGGCCAAACTGCGGAAGGAAGCGTATTTTCATGAAAAGGGGGTGGTGTTCAATTTGAGTCCCCATTTTGCCGACACGATGGCGGTGGGGCTTGATGCGCGGCGGGCGGAAGTGCTTGAGCGACTGGAAAGAGCAAAAGCCGAACACGACGATGCGGGAATCGACTTCCTTCATGCCGTGATTTCGGGAATCGATGCGATCCTGAACCTGTCCGACGCGTACCAGAAGGCGGCAGCGGCACAGGGCCTGACGCTTATCGCCGAAACGCTCCAACAGGTGCCCCGGCACCCGGCACGGAGCTTTCACGAGGCGCTGCAGTTTTTGCGGATTTTGCACTATGCCCTTTGGTGCGAGGGGGCATACCACAACGGCGTGGGGCGGTTCGATCAGTTCCTGATGCCGTATCTGGAAAAGGACCTGGCGGCGGGCGTGCTGACCGAGGAAACGGCGTTGGAAATGCTGGAAGAATTTTTCCTGACGTTCAACCGGGACAGCGACCTGTACGTGGGGGTTCAGCAGGGGGACAACGGCCAGAGCATGATGTTGGGCGGCTGCAAAAAAGATGGCTCCGACGCCGTGAATCCGCTGACGTATCTGGCGCTTCGCGCTTCGTGCGAATTGAAGCTCATCGACCCGAAGATCAATTTGCGGGTATCTTCCCAAACGCCGATGAAACTTCTGGAGGCGGCCACGGAACTGACTCGGCAGGGATTGGGTTTCCCGCAGTACGCCAATGACGACGTGGTGATTCCGGGGCTTACGCGGCTGGGGTATTCGCTGGAGGATGCGCGGGATTATACCGTGGCGGCGTGCTGGGAATTTATCATTCCGGGGGTGGGGATGGATATTCCGAACATCGCGGCGGTGTCGTTTCCGGCGGTGGTTAACCGAGTCATGCGAAGTGCCCAGGGGAAGGCGACCGACAGTTTTCCGTCGTTCATGCACGTGATCCGGGAGGAACTGTTTGCCGAAGCCGACCGGATCGCGGCGTCGCTGGAGAAGGTGGACATGCTTCCCTGTCCGATGGTTTCGCTTTTGTGCGACGGACGTGTGGAAAAGGGACGCGATCTGTGCGAAGGGAGCAGGTACAACAATTTCGGCATCCATGGTACGGGTTTGGCTCCGGCGGTGGACTCGCTGGAGGTGATTCAAAAACTGGTGTTCGAGAAAAAGGAACTCACGCTGGACGAACTGGCCGCGTGTGTGGATGCCAATTTTCACGGCTACGAGAAATTCCTTTCGGAAGCACGCAACGCGATTCCCAAGATGGGGAACGACGACGATGAGGCGGACGCGATTGGCGTTGAGCTTCTCACCGATTTCGCGGATTCGTGGGAGAATCGGATCAACTGCCGGGGGGGGATTTATCGCGCAGGTACCGGGTCGGCGATGTATTATATCTGGCATGCCAACGAACTGCCCGCGTCGCCCGACGGACGGCTGGAAAAGGAACCGTTCCCGGCCAATTACGCTCCCAGCCTGAACGTGCAGGTCGCCGGGCCGATTTCGGTAGTCAAGTCGTTCACCAAGCCGGATCTTTCGCGGGTGATCAACGGCGGCCCCCTGACCATCGAGCTGCACGACAGCGTATTCCGTCATGAGCAGGGAATTTCGCGGGTGGCGTCGCTGGTAAAATTGTTTGTAGATCGTGGCGGGCACCAGCTTCAAATCAACACCATCAACCGGGATCAGCTTCTGGACGCTCAGGAACATCCCGAACAGTACCATCACCTGATCGTGCGGGTCTGGGGCTGGAGCGGTTACTTTGTGGAGCTGGACAAACCGTATCAGGATCAGATCATCAAGCGTGCGGAAATGACCCTTTGACGCCCAAACGCCAGAGAGGCATTTTCAGCAAAACCTCACGTATTTCCTTTTCAAACTTTACCTTTCAGGAGAAAACCCACCATGAAACGACGAACGTTCCTTTCCACTTTGGCCACGGCGTGTGCCGTATCCACGCTTCCCGGAACCCTGCTGGCCGACGGGACGAAGAAAAAGCTGCTCTATTTTGACCGCTCCACCTCCTTCGTGCATCCGTCCACCAAAATTCAGGAAGATGGCCTCAGCTTCGGCAGCCGCGTGCTGAAAAAGCTGGCGGAAAAACTGGGATACGAGCTGGTCTGCACGAAAGATGGACGCGTGTTCGACGGGGATTTGGAGGCGTACGACGCGTTCCTGTTCAACTGCTGCGGCCAGCTTACCGGGGAGAAGGGGGAACCTGGTTCCTTCCCGATGTCGAAGGAAGGGGAGCAGAAATTTTTCGCCGCCATCCGCGCGGGCAAGGGGTTGCTGGGATTCCATTCGGCCAGCGACACGAACCATTCGGGAGGGCCGGCGTTCGAGAACAAACCGGAAGCGGAACGATCCGAGTACATCCGGATTTTGGGGGGCGAATTCATCGTTCATGGTTCCCAGCAGGCGGTGACGCTGCGTTTCCCGAACCCCAAAGACCTGCCGTCGCTGGCCGCCCTGGGGGAATCGTGGGACGCCCCGGTTGAGGAATGGTACGCATTGAAAAATTTCAATCCGGACATTCACGTCCTCATCGTTCAGGACACGGAAGGGATGAAGATCGAGGGGGGCAACAAGTGTTACAATCGTCCGCCGTACCCCTGCACGTGGGTTCGTAAAGAGGGGCAGGGCACGGTGGCGTTCACGACGTTTGCACACAACCAGGCGATGTGGGAAGCCGACTGGGTGCAGGCCATCCTGCTGGACCTGATGAAGGTGATTACGGGGAAGCTGGAATGCGACTTTACGCCGAATCTGAACCAGGCCGCCCCCGGTGGAACGACGTTGCAGAACTAACGCATGGCACGAAACGATTTTCCCTCACAGGAAGGAACGGGCATGAACCTCCAATTTTTAGGACACAACGCGTGGCTTTTGAGCGTGGACGAATACCGCATCCTGGTCGATCCTTTTTTGACCGGCAATCCCAGGGCGGCGATTTCGGCGGACGACGTGCAGGCCGATTGCATCCTCGTCACGCATGGGCATGGCGATCATTTGGGCGATACCGTGGCACTGTCCAAGCGGACAAAAGCCACGGTCGTGGCGATGGTGAAAACCGCATCGTGGCTGGAGAAGAACGGGGTGAAATCGTGTCAGGGGCTGAATTATGGCGGCAGCGTGACGCTCGACGGGAACGTGGTGAAGATGGTTCCGGCGTGGCACACCTCCACGCTGCCGGACGGTACCAACGGCGGCCTGCCCTGTGGGTTTGTGGTACGGACGCGAAATGGGAAAAACGTTTATTTTGCCGGCGACACATGCCTGTTTGGCGACATGCAGCTTTTGCGGCGTTATCCGATCGACCTTGCATGTTTGCCAATCGGGGGCCACTACACGATGGATCCTGAGGACGCTCTTTTGGCGGTGAAATTCCTTCAACCCAGGGTCGTGATTCCATGCCATTACGACACCTGGCCCGTAATTGCGCAAGACGCAGAAGCGTGGTGCAAACGTGTGGAAGCGGAAACCGACACGAAGTGCGTCGTGCTGCCGCCGGGAAAATGTATTCTTACCGACGATTAGCGCCGTCCGCTCACCACGAAACAGAATCAAACGTTGCGTGATTCCTTTTTCCGGCGGAAAAGAAGCAAAAGCCCTCCAAGGAACAGCATGATGGCCGTGGGTTCCGGAACCGTGGCGGGGTTGACGTCAAACGCATAAACTCCCGTTGCAACTTCCCGAACGTCGAAAAAATAATGCTGAAGCGATGCGGAAAGTTCCGGTATTTTGGCGGCGGAAAGGGTCATCGTGTACATTCCCTCGTTGGCCGTGAAAAGGAGAATTTCTCCATCGCCGGTGTATTCCGACAAGTCAATCTCCAAAACCGCGCCGGGAGCAAGGGTCAAATTCTCGGCAGAAACCTCGCTATAGGAATTCCCCTCCAAAGTAAAATTCGCCGTCCCCGCCAAAAACAGATTCGCGAAACTCGTTCTCTCTGGAACATCCACCTCACCGTTTTGAATGGACAGAGAAATCCCCGAATCGAAAGAGGTTGGCACAAGCGTTCCCGAACCGGTTTTCACCACGGTTCCCGTACCGGCAATATTGCCGACCGTCAAATCGTGGGAGGTTGTATCCAGCGTGGAAACCGTCCCCTCGCTGGTCGTAATGGCGTTTGCAAGCGTAACATTCGCCCCCGTGTTGGTTTTCAAGCAGCCGCCGTTCAGAATCACATCTTCGGTTCCCAGAGCCTGTGCATTTCGGATTTCCAGCGTCCCCTGCGACACGGTAAAGGAACTGCCCGACGTGGTACCAGAGGAACTTTGGGTCAGAACGAGCGTTCCCGTCCCCGTCTTGACAGCGGCGATGGCGTTGCCATTTCCGGGGTCGTTCAGACGCAATTCCGCGTTAAAGGTAAGGACACTGTTCCCCTGCACGTCGAACGTTCCCGCGCCCGTAGCAGAGGCACCCGCATTCGTTCGCATGGTAACTCTTTCGCACTCAAAAAGGGAATCCTTCGTTACCGTTACTTTCCCCGCCAATGTGAAGGAACTGTTTAAGGGCTTTTGGTCCGAGGAAATCGTCCCACCGTTGAGATTCAGTGTATAAATCGGGCAGAGATTCCCACCATGAATACTGACGACGCTTCCTCCGTTGACGGTCAAGGTGGCATTAGGATAAATGGGATAATTGTAGTGGTTGAGTTCCAACGTTCCCTGTGGGCCAACGATAAGCTCACCGTAAGAGAATTTGTTCAATTGTGTGCGGATACCTGTATCATCGCTGATTTGCCAAATTCCCTCCTCAATGGTGAGCGTCTCAAAGCCAGCTGTCCTATAACGGTTCGTGTTCACATCCGCAATAAAACGCCCCGCGCCGGTTTTGGTAATGATGGTATCGGTAATTCCACCACTCCACGTAGAAGTCGATTGCGTCGTGTCGCCAGAAGGGATATTGATTTCCACCGCATAGCCCAAGCTACCCCAAAAGAACACTCCCAAAGCTAGGAACAGGCCCCCTCTAAAAAACCTCTCACGTGTGAAGATGCGTGGGGGGGGCAGTTTAGGGGGGTAGTTTGTCGCAAACAGAACGTTTTGGTCAAATTGCATTTCTGTCTCCTTTAGGAAGCTAGCTTGCGGATTAGGGGATCTCCTTTTGAAAACCACCTTTTGTGCCCATTTTACCATATACCTCCCCATGAAGTCAAGCGTTTTTTCGAAAGTTTTCAAAAATATTAGCAAAAAAGAGAAAAATCCTCCCGTTTGGCGTCACCACGCGGCGGGCTGCGTCGCTTTTTTCACAACGTCTTTCATCAACTCCACCGGCGGTTCGGTGTTGGTGAAGCGTTTGAACTGAAGGGCCGCCTGCCCCGCAAACATGCTCAACCCCGTCACCACGGCACACCCATGTTCCCGCCCCTGCTTCACGAACAGCGTATTTTCCGGGTTGTACACGGCGTCGAAAAGCACCATGTTCGGTCGCAGGAAACTGCCGTCAAACGGCGTGTCGTTGACCTTCGGGAACATGCCGATGGGGGTGCAGTTGACGACCAGCGTCGCGTTGGTGAAATGCCGCTGCTCCCATGGAATCGCCTTCACGGAAAACCCTTCTTCCGCAATTTGAGCCGCTAATTTTTCCGCGCGGGGAAGGTCGATATCGGTGTAAATCAGCGACGCCCCACGCCGTGCCAGCCCCATGCCCAGAGCACGCCCCACGCCGCCGGCCCCCAGAAGAATCGCCGTCCGTCCGGAAAGTGGCGACGTTTTGGAAGCGCCCGTTTCGGGGTCGTCGTTCGGTTCCACCCAGTCGATATGCTGCGGGATGTCGGCGTTCAAAACCTCGGCAAACGCGTTCATGGCCGCCTGATAATCGGTGTTGGTTCCCAGGCACTTCCCCTCCTCCCAGAGCATGGTGTTGCACGCCCCGATGACCCGAACCGACGTATCCTGTTCGTCGAGCTTCGGAATCACCGCCTCCTTGTGCGGAATCGTCACGCTCAATCCCCGCAGATTCAGGGCGGAAGGAGCCTTTTCCAGAAACGCGTTGAGGTGATCTTTCGGCACACGGAACGGCAGGTAAACCCGGTCGTCCATCCCCTTGTGGGCAAAGGCACTGTTATGAATCAGCGGCGACAGGGAATGCCCCACAGGGTCGGCAATGACGCCATACACCTTCACGTCGCGTCCGATCCGTTCCACCCGGTACAGATCACGCAGGGTCTGGTACGGGATCTGCCCCGGAGCCACCACGCTCTGTTCGTCCACGCACGCAAACGTGAACGGCGAACCGTACGCAGGGCACAAAATCCGCGACGGAATCCCCATGTCCCCCATGCAGAAACCGACCAGCGGAAGCACGTCTTTCTTCTTTTCGACCAGCTCCAGCATCCGCAGGTTGTCCTCCGGCGTGTTGGCTTTCGTCGCAATCTTGATCACGTCCGGATCCTGCTTCGCCATCCGCTCGAAAATTTCGTCGAGATTCTCCGGCGTTTCGGAAAAATTGTGATAACTGACGATCCGCTTCGTGCTGCCATAACGCGGAATCGACCCCGCCACGCCATCTTCCAGATCGATGTAATCCACCCCCTCGGCAATCACGCTTCGCAACAGCATGAGCCGGGCGTTTTCCGCTCCCTTGTACAGGCCGCCATCGCATTCCCGACGAATCGTGGCAATGATCGGGGTCGGACGGTTGGCCATCAGGCGGCGAATGTCCATCCGCGTCTGGAGATAATCCAGCCGGATTTCCACCAGCTTCACCCCTGCCTCGCCCAAGTGTTTGTGTTCGGCAAGCACGAAACGGTGTCGCTTGCGGGCAATGGATACGCAAATCATCGGTTGCACCTTTCTTATAAAATACGACAAAAAAGTTTATCCAGTTCCTGACAGCTCCAGATGAGTACCGCGGGCCGCCCGTGCGGACAATGATCCGCCTGCGAACATTCCTGATACGCATCCAGGAGCCGATTGATCTCCTCCGGCGACAGCGACTGCCCCGCCTTGACCGCCGCCTTGCACGCGATGGTGTGCAGCACGTCGTCCGTAAACGTCTCCAGCGACAGTTTCCCGCCGCTTTTCAGATGCTCCAGAATCTCCTGAAGCAGTTCGTCCACCGCCGGGCGTTTTTTCGTAAAGGTGAACAACACCGCCGGCAAACCATGTACCAACACCGTGCTTCCGCCAAACGATTCCAGCAGAATCCCCACGCCACGCAGCACGTCCCGATGTTCCAGCAGGATCGACGCATCCGACGGCGATAAATCCACCGGTTCCGGAACCAGCAACTCCTGCACCTCCACCGAAGCTGACGCGACCCGTTTTTTCAGCCGCTCGAACAGGATTCGTTCGTGCATGGCATGTTGATCCACCACCATCAGCCCCTCGGAACATTGCGTGGCAAGATACCGGTTGTGAATCTGTACCGCACGTGGCGGGAGCGTGTTCAACATGCGTGGCTCCGAAACCCGTTTCGGCTCGGAAGCGGGAAGCGACGCTGCGGGAAGCGGTGCGAATTTTTCCGATCTTGCCACCGCCCCGACCCGTGGCAATCCTCCCCCGCCAAACGGTCGAAACGGAGGAACGCTTCCGGGAAACGGTTCCGCCGACGTTTTCTCCGCCGGCTTCCACTCCAGCGACGTTTGCCGCCACGGTTCCGCAGGCAACGATTTCACAGGCAACGGCTCCGACGGCTCCTGGGACGTTCCCGCGTCCGATTGCGCTACGCCCGGTGGTTCCAGATTCGGTTTTTCCAGGTTCGGTTCCGCCCTGTCCGTTCCCACAAACGTCGATAGATTCGTCGTCAAAAACTTCTCCCGAAGCGTGGAGAGCAGCTGGCTGTACACGATTCCCGAATCCTGAAACCGCACCTCCATTTTCGTTGGGTGAACGTTCACATCCACCAGTCCGGCAGGCATGTCCAGCTCCAAAAAACAGACCGGATACCGCCCCACCGTCAGCAAACCCCGATACGCTTCGCTCAACGCGTGCTGAAGCGACTTGTCCCGAATCGGCCGACCGTTCAAAAACAGGTACTGCATCTTCTGCGAGCTGCGGCTATGCGTGGGCCTTGCGACGTACCCCCGAAGCTGGCACTGGCTGAATTTTTTCTCGACGTACAGCAGCCCGTCCGCCAACTCGTTGCCCACCACGCCCCGAATCCGCTGGAGCCAATCGTCCGTCGCCGGCAGGTCCAATACCGTCCGTCCGTTGTGCTTCAACGTGAAATGCACCTTCGGATTGGCCAACGCCAACCGCGAAAACACCTCCGTAATGTGCCCGAACTCCGTCGAAACCGACTTCAAAAACTTCCGACGCACCGGCGTGTTGAAAAACAGATGCTTCACCTCGATACAGGTTCCCGCCGGCGTCCCACACGGTTGCGGCGGCTCGTAACGCCCCCCCTCCACATGAATCTCCGCCCCCGAAACCGCCTCGGCTGACGTGGAATGCGCCGCCTCCCCCACCTTCGGTTTCACTTCCGGATTTACCCGACTGCGTATCGTCAGGTGCGAAATCTCCGCCACCGACGCCATCGCCTCCCCCCGGAACCCCATCGTCGAAACATGAAACAGATCGTCTTCCTTTTGCAACTTCGACGTGGCATGGCTCGTAATCGCAAGCTCCAAATCTTCAAGATCCATGCCGCACCCGTCGTCCGTAATCCGGATCAGGTCGCTCCCCCCCTTCTCAATCGCCACGTCAATCCGCGACGCCCCCGCGTCCAGCGAATTCTCCATCAACTCCTTGACCACGCTGGCCGGGCGTTCGATAACCTCTCCGGCAGCGATCTTGTTGATCAGATTCTGCGAAAGTCGTTGAATACGTGCCATCCCGCACACCCCTATTTCCGGTACTCGCTCAAAAACTCGATCGCTTTCAGCGTCAGTTTACGCCCCCGCGGGGAACGTATGATCAGCTCGCTGCGAAGCAAAAACGGCTCCACCTCGTCGATCAGCGTGTCGGGAGCCACGTTCATGGTATGCGCCACCGCCTCGACCCCCACCGGGCCGCCGTGGAATACCGTGGCAATCACCTGCAAGTATTTGCGATCCTGCCGATCCATCCCCAACACATCGATCTCCTGCATCTCCATCGCCCGACGCGCCACTTCCAGCGTGATGTTCCCCCCAGCCCGACTCACCGCATAATCCCGAACCCAACGCAGCCGATTGTTGGCAATTCGCGGCGTCCCCCGACTGCGCCCCGCAATCTCCGCAGCAGCATCCGGAGCCAACGCAACCCGTAATTTCGCAGCGTTGCGAAGCACGATTTCCTGCAAATCGGATACCGGATAAAAATCCAAATGCTCCCGCATGGTGAAGCGATCCCGCAAAGGCGCCGACAACAACCCCGCACGGGTGGTCGCCCCGATGATCGTGAACGGCCGCAGCTGCATGTTCAGCGTTCGCGCCCCGCTCCCCTCACCAATCACCAAATCGATCCGAAAATCCTCCATCGCCGGATAGAGAAACTCCTCCACCGCCTTCTGCATTCGATGAATCTCGTCGATGAACAACACCGACCGTTCCTCGGCATTCGTCAGGTACGGAATCAAATCCTTCGGTGCCTTGAGCGTCGCCCCGCTGGCAATCTGGCAACTGGTTCCCAGCTCGTGCGGAATGCACGTGGCAAACGTCGTCTTTCCCAAACCGGGCGGACCGTCGAACAAAATATGCCCCAACGGTTCCCGCCGCTTTTTCGCCGCGTCGATGGAAATGAGGATTCGCTCGTAAACCTCCCGTTGCCCCACCATGTCCGCAATCAGCTTGGGACGCAACGCACTGTCGTCGTCCTCCGCATTCTCCGGAATGTTGAGCCGAACGGGAATATCGTCCTCCGTCCTACGAACGTCGTCGTCGGGAAGATTGTCGGAACTTAAAATCGTTTTTCTGGGCATAGTCGATACTTACGGACTTATGAAATAATATGAGCACCCTGCGCCGGACGCGTCACGAACATCTCCGGCTCGATCCCCGTTTTCGCAACGTATTCGTCCCGAAGGGTTTGCATGATGGAATCCCGACGGGCCATTTCGATGAGCGTCACCGTGCAGCCGCCAAAACCGCCCCCCGTAATCCTGCTCCCCAAAACCCCACCGTCCGGCCCTATACCACGGGCTATTTCCACCAAAATGTCGATCTCCGGACAGCTCACCTCAAAATCGTCCCGAAGCGAATCGTGGCTGGCATACATCCGCTTTCCCGCTTCGGCATAGTTGGAATCGCGAAACGCCTGGGCCGCCTCCAATGTCCGCGAAATCTCCCCTACCACATGCTTCGCCCGGCGGTACTGGCGGTCGGTCAGGCGATCCCTTCCCGCCTCCAATTGCTCCATCGTCAATTCCCGAAGCGACGCCACCCCCAAAATCTTCGCCGCATCGTGGCAACTGCTCCGACGCTCCGGATACTCGCTGCCCGACAACGCATGTTTCACCTTGGAGTTCGTAATCAGAATCCCCATCGCCTCCGACACAAATGGCACCATCTGCGTGGTACAATCCTGGCAGTCCAAAAGCATGATGTTGTCTTTTTCACCCATCGCGGAAATGAACTGATCCATGATCCCACAGGGCATTTTCGCAAAAACATGCTCCGCCTTCTGGCAAAGCAGCGCCTTCTGCACCGGATTGAACGTTTTGCCCGTGATCTCCTCCAAAAGCGTCGCCGTTGCCACCTCCAACGCCGCACTGCTGGAAAGCCCACCCCCCAGGGGAACGTTCGAGTGGATTACCGCCACAAACGCGTCGGCCTGCACTCCTTCCTCCAAACACCCTGCAATCACTCCCCGAACGTAATCGAACCACTGAACCTGCTCCCCCGGCAAAATTTCCCCGGAAAGCGGCACGTTGACGAACTTCTTTTTCGCGACCGAATAAATCCTCGCCTGCCCCGCCGGAATGTCGTCCGACGCCTTTGCCGGCGCCGCTGCGATAATCACTCCCCGCTCAATCGCCATTGGAAACACAAACCCGTCGTTGTAGTCGGTATGTTCCCCGATCACGTTCACCCGTCCCGGCGCCGTCACCACCCACCGTGCTTCGCGTCCAAACTGTGTTTCAAACACCCGCAACGTTTCCTGAAGAAGCTGTTCCACTATCGTACCTCTTGATATTTGCACAAAACCATTTTCCTGGAAAACTCCATTATATCACGAGGAGACGGAATGTAAAGGGCACGTAGTTTGTTAAATGGTTAATGGTCAATTCTCTCCATTCCTCTTTTTCCTGTGGGGATGAGTAACCAACTTACCCCTCAGAAAACGGCCAGAACAACAGTCATTAACCATTCACCATTAACCATTAATTATCAATTATCAATTTTTGGATTTTACGACGAAGGGTGTCGTTGAGTTTTTCGCTGCGGGTTAGTGTCAGGCAGTGTCCGGCATGGTCGAATACCACGTCGGGATGGGTGTAGCGTAGCGGCAAAAGGGAGTCGTCGCGACCATGAATCTGGAAAATGGGGAACGGATATTCCCGCAACGGGGCATGCCACGCACAGAGCATTCGGAGCACATTCTTGCAGCGTAAAACGGGGGATTCCAGCACCTGGCGATGGACTTCGCGTCGGGCAAACGAGGCGTTTTTTCCGGAATAATGCAAGAAAAACCATGCGACCAGTTTCGCCATGTTCCAGCCGCCGCCGGGGAGCAGGTTCAGGGAACGCCAGAGCCATCGCAGGTGGTTGGGGGTTTCGTCGCCGCAGCGGACGGTGGAAATGCGAAAACATTGGTGGATTGGCACGCCGCGTGTGTGGAGCCGTTCGCCGACAATCGGGGCGACCATCCCGCCAAACGACAGGCCGCCGATAAAGCAGCCGTTTTCCAGAGCGTACGGGCCGTTTTCAAAATAGGTCTGCCAGACGCTTTCTTCCCACCGCATTGCAAATTCGGGCAACGTTTCGCGACCGTTCGGCTCCAGCCATTCGGGAACAATCACGTCGCACAGGGGGGCCAACCCCTGCTTCTGGAACGAAAACAGACGTGCGTTGCAGGCCAGTCCGGGAAACAGGAAGAAAGGAACGTTCATTTTTTAACCTCCAACGACCCGCGATCCCTGCCGGGTACCACGGCGTTCGAATTCGGCGACCAGAAAGCGGTGTACGCGTCCCCGGTCGATGCACCATTCGGGAGCGATCAGGTATTGTGCGGGAAGGTTGCCGCTGATTCGGTCGATCACGCAGGTTTCGGGCGTTCGTTCGAGGAAATCGGCCACCCAGCCGGTATATTCTTCGAGTGTCGGCAAATCCAGTTCGCCGCGGCGGTACCATTTTTCCAACTCGGTGTCGGGGGGGACGTACAGATTATGAATCTTGACGGCGGCCAGGTTCAGGCGTGCGAGCTGGTCGGCCGTGGCGAGCCAATCGGCAGGCTGTTCGCCGGGCAGTCCGAGGATGACGTGGGCGCAGACGTTCAGGCCGTGGCGTTTCGACCGTTCCACCGCGTCGAGGAAGGCGGCAAAATCGTGGCCCCGTCGCAGGAGGGCAAGCGTTCGGTCGTGGATGCTTTGCAGCCCCAACTCCAGCGACACCCACGTTTTACGGGAAAGCTCCTCCAGCAGCTCCAACACCGGTTCGGGCACAGAGTCGGGGCGGGTTCCCACGACCAGTCCGACAATCTGGGGATGCTGTGTCGCTTCGGTATAAAGTTTTCGCAACTTTTCGACCGGAGCGTACGTATTGGTAGCGGGTTGAAAATAGGCGACGAACGCTCGTGCCGAATAGGTTCGGGAAAGGACGTCGATTCCATAATCGATTTGTGCGGCAATCCCCGGCAGGGAAACGTTCCAGGTCTGGTTGGGGTTGAACGCTTCCATGTTGCAAAACACGCACCCCGCCGTGCCGACGGTTCCGTCCCGATTGGGGCAGTGGAAACCGGCGTCGAGGGTGACTTTCCAGACCCGCTGGCCAAAATGGTGCTGGAAAAAATGGTTTAGTCGATAATACTTCAGGCCCGCTTCGACCCAATCGGGGGTTTTCCCCCTTGACGCGAGTGTCATAATTACTAAAATAAAAAACAGGGGAAAGCGACGCTTTCTTTTAAAAACGAACGCCTGTCAAGGAGATTCAACATGTATGGTAAACTTATTCCCATGGGGGGCGGGGATCCGATTCCCCTTCATGGAACGCGGTTGGTGGTAGGACGCCGGGATGAATGCGACATTACGTTGCGTTTCCCCACGGTATCCGGACGGCACTGTGAACTCTATTGTGACGATGGATACTGGTTTGTCAAGGACCTGGGGAGCAGCAACGGTGTTAAAGTCAACGGGCGGCGGGTGGAAAAAACGTATATTCCGCCTAACGCGGTGATTTCGTTCGCGAAGTACCAGTATACTCTGGAATATTCCCCGGAGGAAAATGGTGCGAAAGGCGAAGCGCCGATGGAGGACTGGAACGAAGCGCCCATCGGCACGATGTTCACGCAGTCGCTTTTGGAGCGGGCGGGATTGTCGCGGAAATCGGTGGATAAAATGCACAGCCGCTACGATGAAGATGAAAAACGGTTCAATCCGCTCGACGACCGCCCCGGCCAGATTCGCCGTAACGACGACCCCGTGTAAGGGACGACCCGTGTAAGGATGGAACCGATGGCATGTACCCTGATCATTTTCGGAGCGTCCGGGGATTTGACGTCGCGGAAGCTGATTCCGGCGATGTACCAGCTTTTTCGTAAAAGCCGGCTCCCGAAGGGATTTCGTGTGGTCGGGGTTTCACGGACGCCTCTGACGGACGAGGCCTGGCGTGCCAGGCTGCGGGGAACGACCGAAACGTTTACCGGTAAGGATTTCCACGCGGCCATCTGGGAGGCATTTGCGCCGGCCATCCACTACTTTGCCGGAGACGTGACGCACCCGGAGATGTTCGGCAGGTTGGACGCCCACCTGTCGGCATTGGAAAACGGCCCGGCAGACCGGGTGTTCTACCTTTCCACCTCCCCGGTGTTCTACGAAACGATTGCCGAGGGGTTGGGGCCGTTCGTGCAAAATACCGACGTGGCCCGGCGTGTGGTCGTGGAAAAGCCGTTTGGGACGAATCTTTCCACTGCACAGCACCTGAACGACGTGCTCCACCGTTTCTTTCGCGAGGAGCAGATTTTCCGAATCGACCATTATCTTGGGAAGGAAACGGCTCAGAACGTGATGGTTTTTCGGTTTGCCAACGCGATTTTCGAGCCGCTCTGGAACCGAAATTATATCGCCGACGTGCAGATTACCGCCAATGAAGAAACGCTGGTCGGACACCGCGCTTCGTATTACAACCAGGCGGGTGTGCTGCGGGACATGTTCCAGAACCACCTGATGCAGCTGCTCTGCCTGGTGGCGATGGAACCACCGGTTCAGTTCGACGCCGACGCCATTCGCGACGAAAAAGTCAAGGTGCTTCGGGCGGTCCGTCCCATGGAAACGGAGAAGGACATCCTGTCGAACACCCTTCGCGGCCGATACGACGAAGATTCCCTGGACCCAAACGTGGCGACGTACGCGGCGGTTCGGCTACATATCGATAATTGGCGCTGGGCGGGCGTACCGTTTTATCTCCGTTCGGGCAAGGCGATGAGTTGTCGGACGACGCAGATCGTGCTCCATTTCCACTGCCCGCCGCACCGGATTTTTCCGACGCCGGATCCCTTTTCGCCCAACCGGCTCCTGATTCAGATTCAGCCCGCCGAGGGGATTCAGATTCATTTCCAGTCCAAAGTCCCCGAAACCGACATGCGGATTTACCAGAAAAGCCTTCAATACCAGTTCGACGTCGAGGGGAAGCGGTTGCCCGACGCGTACCAACGGCTCCTTTTAGACGCCCTGCACGGCGACGCCAGCCTCTTTGCCCGTAGCGACGAAGTGGAGGCGGCCTGGAAAATCATCGACCCGATTCAGACGGCCTGGGACACGATGGCAGAACCGCCATTCCCGTACCTTCGCGGTTCCTGGGGGCCGGACGTCTCCGATCGCTGGATACAACTTCTCGGAGGGAAGTGGTTCAATTCGTGTCCCGTACTTTGCTCCCAGGGGGACGACACCTCTGCCTTGTGAAACGGATTTTAAGTGTCGATTCAAATTACGCCCGGCGCGTTCCAAACTGCGTATGCGGCAAAATGCAATTTTCCCATCCCCCTTGTTATTTTCAGGCAAAATGCGTAGAATGGAATTATGTCAATATGTGATGTTTGGGATTTGAGCGTTTTGCTCATACTGTTTTCAGGGATTTTGCTGGGCTTTTTCTCGGGTGCGGCGACCCTGATTTCGTACCTGTTTTCCCTGACTATGGGGCTTCTTTCGGCCAAATGGTTGACGCCCCCGACGCTGTTCCTGCTGCGTCTGCACGACCCCATTGCGGAAGGTGTCGTCGCGTTTTTCATTTTCCTTTTCGTGTCGCTGGTAACACAAAAAATGCTGATCCGGTTAAATCACTGGGTCGAATTTCACAATTTTTATTTGCTGAACTCCATCCTGGGGATGCTTACCGGGGGAATGGTTGCGGTGCTGGCCTGCTTTTTGCTTGCGTGGGGGATCTGCTATTTCGACGAAACCCGTCCGCTGGTCGCCTGCTCCCGCAGCCAAAAATACCTCACCACCTTTTCCGAATCCCTGAAAACCTGTGCCGCGACGACCTCCGGGGAGGCCGTTTCCGAGATTCCCATCAATGACATCTTTTTCGACCGTTTTCTGGAACGGTTGGATCCGAACAACCTGCCGCCGGAGAACCCGCTGTACGGTTATCCACGCGTTCCTGTCGTCGTGGCAGGGGAGACGCCGGACGCCTGGAACGTGTCGCCTCAATGGACCTGGACGCTCGGCGAGGAGGTATCCGGAAACTGGGTTCATCGGTTTTTGGACCATACCGACGCCCTGTTTGCGGATGGTTTTGCACAATAGCGATCTCCTCCCTCCCCCTTTTAATTCTCTTACGGCAAGACCTTCCCCTCCAGCGCTTCCGCTATTTTACGCCGCTGTTCGGAAAGGACGTTCGCGTCGCGGGTAAATTCCCTGGGCGATTTCATCACGGCATGGCAATGCTCCACGGCGGCGTCGGGATCCGTTTTCGCAAAACGAACCAGGTACTCGTAATCCTCCAGACCGTCCCGCAGATTTTCCAGCCGGATGCTGTCCAGCGGTTTCTCGTCGGTTCCGGGATAAAACAGGATGCCGTCGCCGTAAATTTCCCGACCGGCATAGGTCCAGTTCGTCTTGAATTTCGGGAAAAGCGACGCTTCGGGGTCGAACGGCTGATTTTTCGTGTCGTAGAACCAGATATTCACGCCCCAGTACAAAAGCCCGTCGTACCGCTGTTCCCAGGACTGCCAGCCTAAAAGCCGTGCCTCAATGAGCGGGTTGTGGAACATGATGTTCGCGTAGGGGTATCCCGGCCCGCAGCAGACGTACGACCAAACCTGCTTTCCGGCGTCGCGGCAGCGGTCGGCATTTTCCCGATGATACACGCTGGAAAGCGGGCAGAGCCAATCCACGTTCAACGCGGCCATCTTTTCCGGCGATTGCTCGAAACGGGCGGTTGTGAACGTGGCGACTTCAGGGAAATTCGCCTTGATCATGCCAAAAAATTCGGTAATGATGTCAAAATATGCTTCGTTGCATTCGTCGAACGTGTAAACGTATGCCTGATGGCTCAAACCCTCTTTACGAAGCTGTTCGACCAGCGGTTTCAGCTGATGGAGGAACGCCTCTTTCTTTTCGGGCGTGTAAAACTCCACCGGGGAGTTGCAGGTCCAGAACCGTTGCTCACGCGGGGCGACCATGTTCAACAGGTTGAATTTGCCCAGCCCCCGGCCACGGTACGCTTTCAGGTTTTCGACGTCGGGGAGCGACGTTCGCGTGATGTCCCCTTCCGGCGTGAGGCGGTGCGCCAGCATCGATTCGGCGAAGGCGTTCCACCGTTGGCGTGTCACGGGACTTTTGTAGAGGATTTCCAGCGGGCCTTCCATCATGGCAAACCCGTTGGCCAGCGGGCCTTCCCGGTCGAGCGTAAAATCCCAAACCCGAACTCGTACCGGCACCGTGGTTTCCGGGGCGTTTTCCGGACGGAGCGTGACCGTACCGGCATACTCGCCAGGGGCGGTACCTTCCGGAGCGTAAACGTTCACCCAGAACGCGACGGTCTGGTCTTTCAGAAACTCTCCCCGGGCACGTGGAAGCAACACGTCGGGCCAAAACCCTCCCGTCACACCGATCGGGTCGGCACAGTGGACGTGAATCTGGTCGGCTTTCAGGTAGCCCACCTGCCGCCAGCGAATATTTTCACATGTAATTTTCCGGGACGGGTCGTCGATTTTCGTCAGGTCGGAACATTCCACTTTCACGTTTCGGTCGGCAAACCCGGAGAGCACGGCAATCTGGAATCCTTCGTACTCGTTTCGCGCCATCGCCAGTTCCGCCGTCCGGTTTTCTCCCGGCAGGGAATAGAGGTAAACGCGGTTCATGCTGCTTTCCGTCCAGACGGTGTACTTCCGGTCACCAGTCACGTCGCAGGTAAAACGATGCTGCCAATCGCCCACTTCCAAAAGAAATTCCCGCTTCCCCGCCGGTACGGTTCCTTCCGGCCAGACGGTGAACAACGATTTCCCGTCGCCAAGCATTTTGGGGGGCGAAAGCTCGATTTTCTTTTCTCCGTCCAGCCAATACAGTTGCGGCGTGCCGTCCAACATGGCGGCGTTCCAGCGGACGCGCAGTGCCAGACTTCCCGTCCCTGCCACGCCCCCCGTCGCCTGGAAACCGTCCATTTCCAACGGGAGTTTCTCCACCACAAAGTCGTCGAACGTGGCAGCCCCGCGAACATCTCGGAACAACACGAACAGGTCCATCTCCCGAATCGGTTTCGCAGGAATCAGCAACGTCTCGACCTGCTGCCACCCTTCGCCCTGCCGGGGAAATTCCGCCTTCACCGCCCAAAGCGGCGTGCCGTCGTCGTAGAGGGCGTCTATATAAATATTGAAATCCTCCCGCGGTTTCCCCTCCGAACAAACCGGAGCCGACGGGTCGAGCTTCACCCAACCCCGCACACGAAGCGGTTGGGAAAACGGCGGGTCAAACACGATTTTCTGGCGGATTCCCCGTGTGCTGACTTCACGATTCTCCACCCGAACGGCTCGCGTTCCGGAATGCGCATCGGAAACCGCCTCGGCCCCGGCTGCGTACTTTTGCCACGGCGAATCGGGCTGGCCAAACGTTTCCAGCCCTCCGTCTTTCAAAAAATTCTCCGCCGAAACCGAAACGGTTCCCGGCAACAAAATCATCAACAATACCTTCAGGAAAGCAAATTTTTTCATGGTTTGGAAAGGGGGGTTAAAAAATCCTCGGTAATATCTTTCACGCTGGAAAAATCGGGCGGAACAAAACCGAACTGGTGTTGTTTGAAACGGACATTATAATGGACTTCGTAAAACGTGACGGTCAGCATGTTCTCCCGCGTTCCGTCGTCGGTTTGACGAAAATACTCGATCTGAATGGGAAACATCGTTTTCTTGTCGAAAAACAGCCGAACTTCCGACGGAATCTCCTCCGGCATCCACCTTCCCGATGGCGAAACGAAACGACGCTCCCCGTCATAAGGTTTGCGTCCGGCCAGGATTTTTTCCAAAATCTCCGGCTTCCATTCCCCACGCAGGTAATAAACTGGAATCTTTTCCGTCTGTCCCGACTGGATGGGCGGAAGCGACGTTTCCCAAACCTCCGGGAATTGAAAATTGTTCCGAATCGCAAGGAGGATGTTCTCCAAACTTTTCTGCCCGTACCAGGGGGGTCTGAAAGGGGCCCCTTTTTGGGTGCGAAGTTCAGGAGAACGCCGAATCCGGTCGAGATTCAGGTGGTAAATGGTGGAATCCCCCCCCGCTGCGTAAAAATCCATCGTAAGGGGATGAACGTTCGACCAAAACGCATGATTGGCATGATCCAGAACAAACCGAAAGGAGTGCGTTTCGCCGCCGGGGGTCTGGAGCGTCATTTCACACCGCATGGAACAGTCGGGATACTGGCTCTTTTCCTCCTTGTAAATCCCATGACCGAGAATGCTTTTCCCGAAAAAATGGGACTCGAAACGGAACGCCACGTCGAGGTTGCCGCTTCGCTGAAGTTGCGCAATGGCGTAGTTCATGGCCTGCAAGGCTTGGGAGGCTTCGGAAGTGGGCTTTTCCGCCGATAACGTTCCGACCAGCGTCAGGAACAGAGCTGTCATCACAAACTTTGTGTGTTTTGCCCGCTTTGCCTTCTTTATATTCTGAAAAAATATTTTATTCCACATTTACCAATTTCAACGAATTTACCAAAGAAAAAGTTTGCAACAACCGAAAACATAACAGGTAGAGGACCGGAATGGGAAACGGTTCCTCACGGGGCGGAGAAAAAATTTCGCCACCGATATTATTATACCTTGAAAATTCCCCTAACGCTATGGGAAAGAGCGAAAAAAGGGAAATTTTTGGTAATAATTTCGAGAATTGGATTTGACAAAATGTCGAATCCGTGGTAACTTTTGGACACGCAAACGAGCAGGAAGCTTCATCCCTATCGAAGGAGTCAGGACAGGTGGTCAAAATGAGAACCAGTTTAATCGTGTTTTTTGGCATTTGCATGGCAGCCATTCTGGCGGGGTGCAAAGAACAGTCTTTGGGGCCGTATTCGCAGGGGCGGTATGACCTCGCCCGACCGCATATGGCGGCGGTTCAGGGGCCTGGCCCAGGCGTGGTGCAAGGGGAACCGAATCAGGCGGCCGATCCGGGAGCGGCGTCGCAGCCTTCCGCGATGAAAACGTCGCAGATCGCGTTTGTCGGCCCATCTGGAGCGACGGTTCGGTGGGACGTGTCGGCACAGAGCATGTTTGACTCCGAGCCGTTGGTTTGCCCCGGTCGTCAGAACTTCCCGCAAGGGGGGATTTACCGCCTGAAGTTAACCGATATTCCGGGACATCCGGGACTGGAACTCTACCCGACGCTGGAAGTCGCTCCGGCAATGCCCCGGACGCAGGCGTTTCTGGCCCACAGCATGATTCCGGTGAACTTCACGGAAGAAGACATCATGCAGGTTCGCAGCGGGAACTTCGTCACGAAGGTGATCTATCTTCCCGATCCGGAATTTCAGGAACTGGCCCTGGCGGTAGGAACGCCGGACACGATCGTCAGCACGCGTCTGGATCCCGGTGTGGATCCGATTGCGGAAGCGGATCGACGCGGTGCGATTCTGGCCATCATGCGTTTGGGGAACAAGATGATTGATCCGGAAGACGAAATGCAAAACACCATGGTAGATGGTTCGGTTCCGGGAGCTACGGCGGCACCGATGGTCGGTTCGACCCCCTCGAACTACATTTCCGGCGTCAATGCTCCGGAATATGGCACGCCGATTACGGAAACGCCGCAGGGATACCCCGGCCCGGTCAGTCTGCCGATGACGGCCTCTCCGGTGGAGGTCGCTCCGGCCGCTGGAAGCAACTCCATTCTGGTGGACGAAACCGCTCCGGTCGCCGCTCCGACGGGACGTAATTATCCACATCGTTAATCGCTGAATTTTCCCGGTGTCCTGAAACTTTGCGGGACACCGGCTTTTGGTTTTTTAAAGGAACACGCGAATGAAACGCATCTACGGATTGGTGTGCTTTTTGCTTCTGATTTCCATGGCGACGGCCCAGGATATGGCGACGGTCCAGGATACGGCGACGCAAACCCCGGTCGGCCCTTTTTTTCAGTTGGTTAAAATCATCGGCCCGAACGGGGTTTCCATCGCTCCGGCTACGGAAGGACAATTCCTGCCTCCCGCCCCTGTGCCGCAAATTTACGGTTTCCAGCTTTTGAAAACCTACCGCCTGCGTCTGACTGGCGTCCCGCAATATCCCGGAGCTGAACTGTTCCCCACCGTGGAGCTTATCGATCGTACGTATCCTCCGATGGGACAAGAACTTCAGTATCCAATTCTGATCGAAATTTCCAAAGAGGACATGCTGGCCGCGATTCAGGGGAAGTACGTCACGCGCGTGATTTACGTCGAGAACCCCGACACTGCCATGCCGGTTGCGGAAAAACCTGACGAGGGATTAAGCTCGTTCGATGTTCCGCGTGAGGCCAACCCGCTTGCAATTGCCAAAACGTTGGGACGCCCGGTAGCAATCGTTCGCATTGGCGGACGGATTCCCGAACAAGGCGAGGAGTACGACGACGCCTTCCTCTTCGGCTGCCCAGCTTTCGTGCACTACACACGGTGAATTAATTGATAATTGATAATTGA
>JAUNBJ010000197.1 GCA_030535245.1 Planctomycetia bacterium
AAAAAAAGGGTGGGGATGGTCATATCTGGTAAGGGTGGGGGAGGGAGGGTGTTGACGGTGGGGGGTGGGGTGGGATAAAGTGGGGGGATGAGTAGTTGTGATCACGAAAATGCTGAAAAACGGAAAACGGACGCTCTGAACGCCGCGGCGGAAATCGTTCAGGATGGGTTTCAATCAGTCTCCACAGGTGGCAGGACGGTGACGAATCTGCCGCTGAAAGATTTGATCGATCTCGATAAACATCTGGCTCAACAAAAAGCGGCGCAAAATCCCGCAAATGCTCTGAAAATCTCACGGCTCGACGGCGGAAGTACGAGGTGGTGAGATGGGAAGAAGGTATAAAAAGCCAAAAGCGGGAAAATCGACTTTAACAAAGAGGGGGAGGCAACTCCAGGCCGCAGGAACGTTTCTGAACACGCAAACCGCCAGGACAAATCCAGGTGGGGACGTGGCGGGTGGCGGCGTGGCGGCAAAAGCGATCATCGACGCGGCGGCTCATATCCATCATCTGGCAAACTACTGGGCGGACGCGGAAGATCGCTATACCGTTGATATCGCGTCCTCTTCCGAACGCGCCACCATGCGGGGAAGGTCGATTCATGCTGCCCTGAACAGTGGCTACATTCGCAACGCCATCCGCGCTTTCGGGAATCACACGATCGGCTCCGGCGGTCCGCAAATGCGGATCATGAAGTTTTCCGGCCTGAGTCGTGAAGAGCGTTCGGCACTGGAATGGGAGTTCTTCTACTGGAGGAAACGAACCGGAGACCTGGCAAAACTACGACAAATCCCACGCGCATTCATGTTCTACGGGGAATCGCTCGAACGGTTTATCTACGATCCGTATATCGAAAATGGAAATCTGAATATCCAGCAAATCGAACCACGCCGGCTCGATTATCCCATGGGTGCCGGCGACGAACGGATGGTGGATGGAATCCTGTTCGACGGAATCCATCCTCTCATGTACTATATCGAAAAAAGGAACGTCAATCCCATTTATCAGTCGCTCGAATACGAACCGGTGCCAGCCGACCACATCATGCACCTTTTTCTCTCCGATTTTGCCGACCAGAAACGAGGGATTCCCATCATCGCGACCGTTTTACGATTGCAGGCCGAAACGATGCTCTGGGAAGCGCATACTCTGGGCGCGGCGGACTGGGCGGCACGATGGGGAGGGTTCATTCGAACCACCGCGACGTTGACACCCGAAGACGTGATGGAAATCCCAGGCGATACGATGTTGGCTCCAACGCCCGGAACGGCGGTTTTTACACCGGAAGGGTGGGGTCCAGAGCAGATCAAAGCGGAATTCCCCACCGCCAATTTTGAAGGGTTCGCAAACGCGCTGCACCGTGAGCAGGGGGCCGGGTTGGGCGTGCCGTTTGGCGTGATGGGAGCCGATACAAGCGACTATTCCTACTCCTCATGGCGTGGGGAAAGACAGAATTACTGGACGTACATTGAGGAAGTTCAGGACGTGATTCGAGACAACGCACTCGATCCACGATTCCAAAAATGGATCGAATGTTATTCCACCGGCTGGCGAACCGATCCGGTGGCGGAAATAGCGCTCAAACTGCTGGAAAAATACGGCGATCCGGCCCGGATTCCCATCACGTGGCAATTTCCCCACCCGCCTTCCGCCGACCCGGAAAAGGATGCTCGCGCCAACGAAATCAACCTGCGGAACCATGTCACCAGTTTGCACAAAGTCATCGAAAAAGAGGGGATGGACTACGACGAAATCATGGAAGAGCTTTTGGAAGAAGCTCGCGATCTAGCCAAACTCATCCCCAACATCGATGTTCCTCCCAACATGGAACCAGCCGAAAATGCCTGAAAAATTGCCTGAAAAACCCCCCATCCAATTCGCCCCTCTGTATTCCGGTGGGAGTTTGTATCTTCCCAACCATGGAGTCCCGGTTGTTTTGGACGTTGCCGGAATGGAAATACCGCCTCGCGCTCTGCCGGTTTTGCTCAATCACAACCCGCAAGACCAGGTGGGCGTTTTGGACGTGGTGGAAGCCGCGGGGAATGGACTGCCTGCCATCTCCGCCTATGGACACTACATCGAATCTCCGGCGGCGTGGGAAGTCCGAAGGCTGATTCAGGAAAATGTGCGGTGGGAAGGTTCCATCGCCGCCTTTCGCCCTGCCGTGGCGGATGTGGAGGTCGTCCCTGTCGGCGTGGCGGTCGAGGTCAATGGGCGGAAGTTCGTCGGACCGTTGAAAATCTTCCGAAAGTGGAAAATGCGGGAAGGAAGTTTCGTTTTTTTCGGTGCGGATGCGTACAATAACAATCAATCGGTGGCTGCCAACGCGCAAGCCAGTCATTTCATTATTGAAAGGGAGAACCCTATGTCAGAAGAATTGAGGAGCTATATCGAGTCGATCGGGATGGACCCGAACGATGTGACACCCGAACAGGCGACCGTGCTGGAACGATGTTTCAAACACTGGCAGGCGGCTTCTTCGGAAGAGAAAAAGGAAGACGTCGCCGCCAATGGTGAAACGTCGGAGGAAAAGAAGGAAGACGTGGCTGCCAACGGTGAAACGTCGGAAGAAAAGAAGGAAGATGTGGCTGCCAATGGCGAAACGTCGGAAGAGAAAAAGGAAGACGTCGCCGCAAGTGGATTTTACCGAAACCGTCCGGGAAATCCGGCCAAGACGCTTGGTCGTGGCGAAGTCGGCACGGGAAAAAGCGGTCGACCGGGAATCAACGACGTTTTGACCGTCGCGCTGCTCGAATCGACCGGGATTCATCCCGACGTTGCCGCCAATGGCGGTTTTTCCGAATCGGCAGTCAACGAAGGACTTTCCGGCAAATGGAAAGGGATGGGACTGCGGCAGATGTTCATTGCCGCGTACGAACAACGGCACGGAATTTCCCTCCATGGCCGCATTCCCGGAACGTTTGGGCGGGACTGCCTGGCCATGATGGACGACGACGAACGCGGCGGTGTGAAAGCAGGCGGATTATTCTCCACCATCCAGCCGCTCACCATTTTGCAAAACATCCTCAACCTGCAATACCGCAACGGGTTTGAATCCTACGAATCCATTTCGGACAAACTGGCTGCCGTGGCTTATACCAACGACCTGCACGAAGGGAAGCTCGTCTCGTACGACATTTCCGGGAATATGCAGGAAATTCCCAAAGGTGGCGAAATCCCCAACGCCGCCCTCAGTGACGACGAAATCCCCATCCAGGCGAAAACGCACGGTTTCCTCCTGACGCTGTCCGAAGAGGATATTATCAACGACAATCTCGACGCTTTTGTCCGACTGCCGCGAAAAATGGGCACCAAAACGTCGCGATACAAGGATATGATGTTCTTCAAAGAACTGGCCAGCCAGCTTTCAACGCTTTGTTCGTCCGCTCATGGCAACACTCTCACCGCCGCGCTCGACGTTTCCGGCCTGGACGCGGCCGCGGCGGCGTTGTCGGAAATGGAGACGTTGGGAACGACCGGCTCACAACCGGAATTTACCGATGTCCACGGAAAATACATCCTGACCACGCGAGGGTTGTATCCGACCGCTCGAACGCTTTACAACGACAGTAAATGCGACCTCATCGGGCTGGGAAGTTACCCCGTTTCCAATCCGCACGTCGGTCTTTACGAACCGATCGCGTCGGCCTACTGGGGAAGTCGCGGGTTTGGAAACAGCGACGTTCACTGGGCCATGTTCGCCGACCCGCAGGAAGCCGCCGCGATGGTACTGACGTATCTTCGCGGAGAGGAAAAGCCGCGAATCGAACCGTTTCCAACCCCGCCGAACATCCTGGGGCGGACGTGGCGGTGCGTCTATCGTTTCGGAGTGTCGTCCGGCGATTTTCGCGGAATTGTTTACTCGACCGGCGCGGGAAATTGATAATACCACCAGAAAAAAAAGGAGAATACCATGTCAATCTATCGAAAATCAGGCGAAATCCTGAATCATACCCCCACTTCCACCATTGCGGCGGGAAATCTCGTCGTCATGGGTGCCCTGGTGGGAATTGCCCCGTTTGAAATCCAGGCGGGAAAAACCGGGGTATTTTATACCCACGGCGTTTTTGAAAATGTTCCCAAACATGGCACCGCCAACGCCCTGACCGCCGGCCAAGTCGTTTACGTAAACCCTTCCAACGGAAAGATTTACAACGCTTCCGCGTCCGGCTACATCCCCTGCGGCTACGCCCTCGAACCCG
>JAUNBJ010000198.1 GCA_030535245.1 Planctomycetia bacterium
CAACCCAGCTTGCCTATTTGTTCATGCGCTGGCCCTGCTTCAAAGAAGGGGAATTTGTACGGCGCGCAGAAAGTTTGAACGCACCCGCTGCGGTCGTTTGGTTCCTGGGCGCCTTGTGGAAAAGGGATGGGAGTGCTATAATTCCAGGAAGCCTTGAAGGTATTCCTGTCCCTTACCCCGGAAAAAAAGATGGTTCTTATTATTTTACGCGCCGTTTTCATCCTGATCACCAGCGGCCTGAGCATTACGTTGATCAATTCCAAGGCGTTTTACGGAAAATCGGAATACGCTCCGATGATTACGTTTGCGTGCATCATGACGCTTGCGCTGTTGGTGATTCTGGTGGATGTGTTGTTTCCACGTAAGCGGTTGCAGACGATCACGTCGGTTTATTTTGGTCTGATCGTGGGATTTTTTCTGTCGTACATGGTCAACATCGGACTGACGCCGCTGTACAGTTCGCTGACGGCGGACACGGCCCGGGCGGCTCGGATTCAGAACGCGTCGTACCTGGTACTGACGGTGATCATGTGTTACGTTTCCATCAGTTTGCTGTACCAGACGCGAAACGATTTTCGCTTTATCATTCCCTATGTAGAGTTGTCGAAGGAGCTGAAAGGGTTGCTTCCGTATGTGCTGGACGTGAGCGTGGTCATCGACGGGCGGATTCTGGATTTGGCGGCGACGCGGATTTTTGATTCGCCGCTGATTCTGCCGCAGTTCGTGCTCCAGGAGCTTCAGCGCATGTCGGAGTCGGAGGACAAAACGACCCGGATTCGTGGCCAGCGGGGGTTGGATATTTTAACGCGGCTCAAGAAAAGTGCGGACGTGGAGCTTCAGATCAACGACCATGAATTGCCGGAATTTGCGGGACAGACGGACGAAATGAAGTTGGTGCTTTTGGCCAAAAACACCCGTGCGAAAATTGCCACGAGCGACGCGTCGCTGAATCGTGTGGCCCGATTGAACGGGATTGTGGTGCTGAACATGAACGATCTGGCTAACGCGATGAAACCGGCTTACACGGCGGGGGAGCAGTTCGACGTGACGATTATCAAGCCGGGCGAGGAAGCAATGCAGGGGGTGGGGTATCTTTCCGACGGCACGATGGTGGTGGTGGAGGGAGCACGGCACTCGATTGGGAAGGAGATTCGCGTTTCCGTGACCAGCGTGCTTCAAACGACGGCAGGACGGATGATTTTCGGAAAAGTGGTGGGAGAAGGATAATGGGGATGTTTGGATACCTGTTGTTTCTGGCATTTGCGCTTGCGCCCGACGAGACGCCGTTTCTGGTACGTTTGGAGACGACCGGCGGGATGGAGAAGGTGGGGGAGCACTTCGCGATTCGGACGTTGACGGGGGTGGTGCTTTCGGAGGATGGCTGGGTCGTGACCAGTGCTGCGGGGCTGGCGCATCGGCCCGACGCGATTCTGGCACGGCTTTCCGATGGAACGCACTGTCCGGCGGAGCAGGCGGGAACCGATTTTGCGCGAAATCTGACGCTTTTGCGGCTTCGGCTGCCGGAGGGAAAGAAACTCGTTCCGGCCATGGCGGCCCCCGTGGAGGGTATTGCGGTGGGGCGACCGGTGCAGACGCTGGGGCGTGGGCTGGATGCGGACACGGTTCTTGTGACGTACGGCGTTCTCAGCGCAACGGGGCGGATTCGGGGGCTGGCAATTCAGACCGACGCACATGTTTCTGCGGGCAATTACGGCGGGTTGCTGACCGACACGAACCGTCGGGCGCTGGGGGTTTTGACACCGTTCGGCATGGAAAACGAATCGCCGCTTTCGGGGACGGAGCTTTACGATTCGGGCGTGGGGTTTGCGATCCCGTTTGCCGACGTGCTGGAAATTTTTCCGAAATTGCAGGAGGGGGATCGGAAACCGTTCCCGAAATTAGGAGTGATTTTTGACCATCCCAATCCGATGCTTTCGGGGACGCAGATTCTTCATGTGGCGAAAGAGACGCCGGCGGAGAAGATCGGTTTGCGGAAGGGGGATCGGATTTTGGAGGTGGACGGCCTGCCGGTGACGCGTGGTTACGACGTTCTGAAAATCCTGGCCCGCCGTGTGGAGGGGGAGCAGGTCCGTTTTGGGGTGGAACGCGACGGCAAGCGGGTGGATTTGGCGTGGTAACGAAAACGCCTTCTGGCAACTTCTAAACTTTCCGACCGGACGGCGGGGTGGACGTGGCGGGTTGGGAATCCGGCTCGGCAGTGGGAAGCGTGTCGGGAAGCGTTTCGTCGGCAGGCGACGGTTCCGGTTTTTTTCGGGCCGCTCCCGGCTTGGGGACGACGATGGGCTGTGCGTTGCTGTAATATTCCAGCGTATGCGTTTTGCGCGTGAGCACTTCTCCGTTTCGGCGATACGACGACATGGCCGGCGTGTCGAAACGGGATACCGGCGCCGGTTCCGGGACGGGCGTCGGACGCAGGGCTGGCTCCGGACGCGGCGACGGGACGGAAACCGCCTGGGGAGGCGTCGGGACAGACACGGCGACCGGTTCTGGTTCCGGTTCCAGTTCCGGCGCGGGAATCGGTGTCGATGTGGGGACGTACGCCTCGGACGGAGACGTTTCCATCGGACTGGTTTCCATCGGCGAAGTTTCCATCGGACTGGCGGGCGGTTCGGTGGGAACGGGTTGCGAAGCAGGCGGTTCGGAAACGGGCGGCATCGGCTGCGGGGGGGCGGGTTGCGAAACTTCCGGCTGGGGAATTTCGGGCTGCGGAGGTTCGACGATCGATTTCGGTTCCTCCGATTTCACTTCCACCGGTGCTGGGAGCGGAGAGGAAGGTTCTTCAGGAGCGAACGTGGGGGGTGTTGCGGGAGTGGGTTGCGGCACGGGAGCCGGCGCAGGCGTTACCCTGGGCGCAGGCATGGGGGAAACGGTCGGCGCGGGATGGGGCGTCACGCTTTGCGGCACGGCGTATGGCGTCTGGGAGACGCGCGAAGAACGGAGGTCGTAGCCGGTCACGTTCCCGCCGTTGAACCCTTGCGGCACGACGGGGGTTGGGGAGACCTGCCCCTGAATCTGGCTCATCGGGATGACGGTTTTTTTCCGGGGGTGCAGCGGAACCGGTTTGTTGACGATGATCTGCTGGCCACCGTCGGCCTGAATCACCTGGCCGGAAGTCAACGGAAGCAGGATGTAATTTTCCCGATAGGGGAGCGCTTGTGTGGTGTGCCCCGGCGCCATGGCCACGCCGCCGTCAAACGGAACGACCATGGTTCCCTGCTGGCCGTACGCCCCTGGAAGCAATCCCAAAATGCCCGCCAATCCCCAAAACAGTCTTTTCCTTTTCATCCTTGCACTCCCGTGAAAAAAGATTCCCACAGAGGTATTAAACCTCATTTTCAGGCAAGTGCCAACGTAAAAACCCCCGTTTTCCCCGAAATTTTTTTCCTTGCTTTCAATTATAACGAAGGTAACGAAATTTCCGCCGGGGACTCCCACTTTTCAGGGAGCGGGGAAACCGGTACAATGGAAACATTGTTCGTTTAACCCTTAGGGAGGAAAAGATGGATCGTCGAATGTTTTTACAGTCGGTGACTGCGGCCGCAGTTGCGGGGGCCGTGTCCGCCGAGGCTCAGGCCGAATCTGTCGTCATTATTGAGGAGAAAAAAACCATGAAAAAAATCATCGTCGCCGCCGACCCGTTTGCAATTACCCTGAAAGACGCCATCGTCGCGGACTTGAAAGGGAAAGGATACGAGATTGTGGACGTCGGCTCCACGACGGAAAAAGAGATTCCATATTACGACGGTGCCGTCGCAGCCTGTAAGCTGTTGCAGGCAGACAAAACGGCACGCGGCCTGCTGTTCTGTGGCAGCGGCATGGGAATGTCGATCGTCGCCAACAAGTTTGACGGAATCAACGCTTCGGTGGTGGAATCGGTCTTTGCCGCAAAGATGTGCCGTGCCATTAACGACGCCAACGTCTTGTGCCTGGGCGCTATGATCTGGGGCGAATGGATGGCAAAGGAAGCGGTCGACACCTTCCTGAACACAAAGTTCACCGAAGGACTTGACGGCATCTCCGATTTCCTGCACGACGCAGTGAAAAAAGTTAACGCCATCCAAGGGTAATTGATAATTGATAATTGATAGTTAATGGTTAATGGTTAATGGTTAATTAGGGAGCCGTGAACGGAGGGCTTTAGCCCGCCCGGTACGACCGGGAGCGACTACGGC
>JAUNBJ010000049.1 GCA_030535245.1 Planctomycetia bacterium
TTGAGAAATAACACCACCATTCAAAAAACGGCCTGAACAAAAAAATTATCAATTATCAATTATCAATTATCAATTTAACGGTTCTTTGACCAAACGCACCCCCTAACCTCAGCTTCATGTGTGCAAAGGGTGCCTTCAAATCTGTGTTGCAAATTTGGGCAGAATACAGTAAATTAGTATACCTGGAAAAACGCGCAAGGTTAGCGTCGGCCTTTAGGCCGTTCCCTCCGTTCGAAGCGATGGATTTTCACTGCCATGCCCCACGAGAATCCATCCGAACGGCCTAAAGGCCGGCGCTAACGCCACCCCCCCCACTAAATTTGCAGGCACCCGTGTGCAAAAAATTTGAATGGCCCCTCCTTGTCAAGAATGGGAAAAAAGAGTAGAATTCTTCGTCTAATGTTTATAGAGGAATTAATGTAAGCATTGATTATGCACAAATCGACTCCGTAGAGTCGAACATCGTAAGGCATTCGCGGGCCGGGTGCGATGTGTGAGAAGAACAATCGGTATTTATTTTCAGTGAGTGTTTCATTATGAAAACGTTTATCGCAAAGCCGGGAGAAGTTCAACAGCAGTGGGTGCTGATTGACGCAACGGACAAAGTGGTTGGTCGTTTGGCCAGCGACATTGCCATGATGCTGATGGGAAAGAATCATCCCACCTACACCCCGCACGTGGATACCGGCGATTACGTCGTGGTCATTAATGCTGAAAAAGTGAAGTTTACCGGGAAAAAGTGGGCACAGAAACGGTACACATGGTACACGGGTTACACCCGGCTTCGCAGCGAATCGGCTGCGGAGCGTTTTGAGAAAGACCCTGCCGCCATCCTTACCGAGGCGGTTCGTCGCATGCTTCCGAAAAACAAACTTGCGGTCAAGATGCTTCAGAAGATGAAGGTCTACACCGGCAGCAGCCATCCCCATCAGGCGCAAAATCCGCAGCCTGTTGACGCGGGGAATTAATTCGTTACCTTACAATCCAACCGTTCATAATCAGGAGTGGTGCAAACCATGGCAGATAAAGTTATTATCGAAGGAAAAGGAACCAACGATTCGCTCGGTACCGGACGTCGTAAGACGGCGATTGCCCGCGTACGTATCCGTCCCGGCAAAGGGTTGATTTCCATCAACGGTCGCAGTTTGGACGATTATTTTAATAATGTCCAGCATCGTAATGCGGTTTTGGCTCCGTTGACCGAAACGGGCAAAAAAGACGAAGTGGACGTGATCATTCGCGTCTCCGGGGGTGGAATCACCGGCCAGAGTGGTGCCTGCAAGCTGGGCATTGCTCGTGCGTTGCGTCTGTACGACGAGGGCCTGTTCGAGGTGCTGAAAGACAAGAACCTGCTTACGCGTGACAGCCGAATGGTGGAACGCAAAAAGTACGGTCTTCGCAAAGCCCGTCGTGCGACCCAGTTCTCGAAGCGTTAATTTTTTTACGATTCGACAATTTTCCAAAAACTTTCGCCCCGCCTCGTTGTGGGGCGTTTGTTTATGTGGTAAAATATCTTTAGGGAGACTGGTGGATTTCGTTTTCCTGGTTTTTATTTTGGAGCATACCCATGTTTGAAGTCTTCATGCTTTATGAAGTCAATCCAACGACGTGGTTTTATTTAGCCACGTTGATGATCGTGGGCATATTTTTCAAATTTCGGCGTGTCTGGAGCGTTCGCAACTTCGATCTGGCGATTTTATTGCTGCTGGCGCCGGGGCTTTTGATGGTGGCTTACGGTTTTGGGCGGGGATATGCCTGGCTGTTCACGGTCGAGTTTTTGCTTTTGGTCCGGATGATGTGTGATCCGATGATGGTTCGCAAGCCGCTGTTGGATGTCAATCTGTCGAAGGGGGGATTGATGTTCAGCTGCATTTCGCTGATGGTGTTCCTGATTGCCGGAACGTTCCTGACGCAGTGGTCCAACCCATCCTCCCCGCAAACGGCCACGATCCAGCACCTGCTGACGACGCAGCTGAACGAACGGGTACTCCAGACGCCGACGTCGGTGGAAAGTGGCGGGGAAACGGTGGCGATCCCCCCCCTGACGCACGGGCCGGGGTTGCCGGTATTCATGCGTTTTGCCGACCAGCCACGGCAATTCCTTCAGGAGGAGTTGCGTCTTTTGAAAGGTAGCAACATTGCGCAGGAAATCCTGGCGGCCAAACAAACGTTTCAGCCCATGCCGATGGGGATTTTTTGTGCCACGCAGTTGGTGGTGATTTTGGGGCAGTTGGCGATCGTGGTGGGGATGATTTTGATCGGCTGGCTTCATTTTGAAAATTTTGCCACGGGGGTTGCGGCGGCGACGCTGTACCTGCTGTTGCCATATTCGGCGCAGATTCCGGCGCGGATCGACCATATCGTTCCGGCGGCGCTTTTGATCTGGGCGGTTTTCAGTTACCGGCTCCCTTCGCTTTCCGGGATGTTGGTCGGGATGTCTGCGGCATTTTCGTTTTACCCGCTGTTTCTGATACCGCTTTGGTGTAGTTTTTACTGGACTCGCGGGCTGTATCGGTTCCTGCTTACCTGCCTGACGACGGCGGGGATTTTGCTGCTGAGCAATTTCCTGCTTGCGGGCGGCGACCTGGAAGGTTTTCTGACGGAATATTTCTGCGTTGCGAACCCGCTGTACATGTGGCCGTTGGAGGGGTACTGGTCGGCCATGCGGATGCCGATTACGGCGATTTACGTTATTTTGATGATGATTCTGTTTTTCTGGCCGGCGCAGAAAAATTTGGGAACGTTGCTGGCCAATTCGGCAACGCTGATGTTGGGTGCCCAATTTTGCGTGCCGTTCCAGTCGGGGCTGTACATGGCGTGGTTTTTACCGTTCGCAATTCTGGTCATTTTCCGGCCCAATCTGGAAGACCGTACCGCGCAGCGTGCGCTGATGTTTCGGAAGCGTCCCCCTCGTACCGTTTCTCAGGAATTTTGATGGACTCCTACGAACTGCTGGATTTTGGTGACGGTCGGAAACTGGAACGGTTTGGTGCGTGGATTCTGGACCGTCCCTCGCCGCCGGCGGAAGGATTTTCGCGAAGGAAGCCGGAACTTTGGAAGCGGGCGGACGCGCGTTTTGTTCGTAAAGCGGGGTTGAAGGGGGTTTGGCAATTTTTCACGAAGTTGCCGCCATGCTGGCTTCTGGACGAAACGATGTTCCAACTGGAGCTGAAACCGACGGAAGTGGGGCACTTGGGCGTTTTTCACGAGCAGGCGGACAACTGGCGCTGGATTTACGAACGGACGAAAAATGCGGGGCATCCGCTTTCGGTGTTGAATCTGTTCGCATACACGGGGGGGAGCACGCTGGCCTGTGCAACGGGGGGAGGCCGGGTCGTTCATCTGGATTCGGCCCAGAACATCGTTCAGTGGGCGCGTCGCAACGCCGAAGTTTCGGGATTGTCGCACGCACCGATTCGCTGGATTGTGGAGGACGCGATGAAGTTCGTCCGGCGTGAAATCAGGCGTGGAAACGGATACCAGGCCATCATTCTCGACCCCCCAGCCTACGGGCATGGCCGGTCGGGGGAAATCTGGCGGCTGGACGACCACCTTCCCGAACTTCTCGATGGTTGCGCGACGCTCACTTCCGGGCATCCCGCGTGGCTCCTTTTCACCATTCATTCCGAAGGGTTCCCTCCCGAAACGCTCCGTCCGCTTTTCCGACGGTATTTTCCCCAATCGCGTTTGGAGATTCTCCCGATGAACCTGGTCACGCGGGACGGACGCCCCCTGCCAAGCGGTTTTGCGGTAAGGATTCAGGAATCGGAATAACCGTCGGGGGTTTTTAGAGGGTGCTTTTTCTTTTCTGGCTTTGTCGGGGCGTTTCGTGGAAATATTTCTTGTAAACGGAAATGAGGTACGAATCGCTGGTAAAACCGCAACGGCGGGCGATCGTTTTGAGGGAAAGGTCGGTCTTGTGGAGCAGCTCGACGGCACGCTGGAGCTGTGCAATGATGATCTCCTCATGAACGGTGCGGCCCAACGATTTTCGGAAACGTCGTTGCAGGGTTTTGCTGTTGACCTGGAGCTGTTCGGCGAGTTTTTCTACCGTCAGGCCGACGACCGAACCCTGGTGGATTCTCTGGTAGGTATTTTGAACGAGGCTGTCGTTGACGGCGACGACTTCGGTGGAGCTTCGGGTACAGATTCCCAGGGAGGGAACGCGGATTTCTCTGGTGGGAGGGGTGCCTCCCTGCATGAGGCAATCGAGCATTTTGGCCGCCTGGTAGCCGATTTCGCGTCCGTTGACCATGATGCTGGAAAGGGGAACGGGGGAAATGCTGCATTGGATTTCGTCGTTGTTGGCCCCCAGCACGGCCACGTCTTTGGGCACGTTCCGGTTCGCTTCGCGGCAGGCGTAGATGGTCTGGATTCCGACCATATCGTATCCCGCAAAGAGACCGCAGGAGACCGGCAGCGTTTTCAACCACGCTCGCAGGGAGGGAATATCGCCGCAGTATGCCAGGTCTTTCTGTTCCAGCTCGTACACCGACAGGTTCCCCCCCAGAAGTCGCGAAAACGCCTCCAGACGGTCGATGGAATACCGTTTCCCCCGAATGCCGACGAACGCGAAATTCTCGAAAAAGCGTTCTCGAAAATGTTGGAGTGCCAGCTTTGCGTCGTGCTGGTAATCGGGAATGACGGTATGGAGTCCTGGAAATTGAACCAGTCCCAAATCGACGATTTTCGCCCCCGTTTGAACCGCCGTGCGAGCCAGGTCCAACTCCATCGACCGGATGATGATTCCATCTCCCCGCCAGTTTTCCAGCCATGGCGGGACGGGGCTGTTGGGGGAACGTTCTTCGTGGACGATATCCCACCGTTCATGTTCAAACAGGTATTGCGAAATTCCATAGAGCATTCCGCGGGAATAAATGTTGGCCGAATCGACCAGAATAGCGACTTTACGGTACGACATGGCGGTTCCGGTTCCTTGAAAAAGCCGAACGGAGACAAGCCCGAAGGTGTCTGAAATTTGATAGAAAAGGTGTCCCAAAATTGACACTTTCATGTTGTTTATCGGGAGGAATATGGTATAATGATGAATGAATAATGGAAAATTGTCAAATTTTAACCCCATGGAGTTTCCCATGTCCGACCTTGCATCCGCATCTTCCCCCTCTCCCGCACCTGTAGAAAAGCAGCCCTGGTGGTCGCAGATGACCCGATACCATTGGGTAGTCATGATCCTCTGCTGCCTGGGGTGGGCGACGGACTGTTTCAATCAGCAGCTTTTCACGATCGTGAAATCGCCTGCCATTGCCGAGCTGATGAACCTTCCGGAAGGGGATCCGCAGGTGGGAAAATACGCGGGAATGGCGACGGCACTGATGCTGATCGGTTGGGCGACGGGGGGGATTTTCTTTGGGATTTGGGCAGACAAATATGGGCGTGTGCGAATCATGCTTTTGTCGCTTGTGGTGTTTACGGTCTTTACCGGCTGGAGCGGGTCGCTTCATGATTTGAACTGGTTTTTGCTGTTCCGATTCCTTGCGGGGTTGGGAGCGGGAGGGCAGTTTGCCGTGTGTGCCACGATTTTGGCTGAGAATTTGGCGAACCGTCCGCGAATCGTGGCGTCGGGAATCATGCAATGTTCGGCGGTGATTTTCAACGTTTTCGCGGCGCTTCTGACGATGGGAATCGCGGCGTTGGCCATGGCGGGAACGCTTTCCGGGGCGACGTGGCGTTATGCGTTCATGCTGGGGTATTTGCCGTTGATTCTGTTTCTGTTCAACTGGAAGTGCCTGCGGGAGCCGGAAAAGTGGGTCAAGGCGAAGCAGGAATCCGATGCGGGGGGCCGCAAAACGGGGTCGCTGCGGGAGCTTTTTGGAGAGAAAACGATCTGCTATCGTGTGGTGATGGGGATGCTTCTGGCGGCCATTGGAATCATCGGGTTCTGGGGGATCATGATGTTCGCGGTCGATTTGAACCGATCCATTTTCCGACGTAATGCGTTGACGGAAATCGGCGTCCAGACGGAGGGGGTCGCGGCGGCCGACCTGCAAAAAATCATCCACGAGCAGACCCCGGAGAACCAGATGTCGATCAAAAAACAGGTCGAGAACATGGGAGCGTTAACCTCCATCATGATCAATCTCGGTTCGTGCGTGGGGATGTTCCTGTTTGCCATGGTGATCGACTTTTTCGGACGCCGCTGGACGTTCACAATTTTCCAGTCGCTTTCGATCCTCAGCGTGCTTCTGGTGTTCCTGAAAACCAGCACGGTGTTGGAGGTGCTTTTGTACTGTCCGTTGATGGGGTTCTCGATTGGGGCTTTGCTGACGGGCTACACGATTTACTTTCCGGAGCTGTTCCCGACACGGTTGCGTTCCACGGCGGTTTCGTTCTGCTACAATGCGGGGCGATATATTTCCGCAGGGGGTGCGGCGGTGTTCGGGCTGCTGACGTCGGTTGTGTTTGCCGACACCGCAGAGCCGTTCCGGTGGGCCGGGGCGGTGATGTCACCGATTTTCATCCTTGGGATCATCATTATCTGGCTCATGCCGGAAACCAAAGGGAAACCGCTTCCGGAATGATTTCACGCCTGAAAACGGCATCCTGTGTTTGTATTTTGGAGTTCCAGGACAAGCGTCTTCAACTCCCGGAAAGGAGCATTTTTATGGATCGACGTCAATTTCTCGCTACGGGCGCGGCCCTTGGCACGGTCTGTGCGTTTCCAGCCCCGGCGCTAATCGCGAAGGGTGCGAACGAAGTGGTTCGCGTGGGAATGCTGGGAACAGGGATGCGCTTTGGGGAGCTGCACCCCGGAGTCCTCAAAGCGAGCAATGCCAAACTGGTTGCGTTGAGCGACCCGGATGAAGCCCGGCTGGGGCCCCACCGGGAGCGTCTGGGGATCGAGAAAGCCTACACCGATTTGCGTAAGGTGTTGGAGGACAAGGAGATCGACGCCATCCTGGTAACGACGTGCAACCAGTGGCACTGCCTGGCGGGAATCTGGGCGATGGAGGCGGGGAAGCATGTTTACGTGGAGAAGCCGCTCTGCCTGTCGTTCTGGGAGGGGGAGCAGCTGGTCAAAGCGGCGAAAAAGTACAACCGTCTTTGCCAGATCGGCCACCAGTTGCGAACCGATCCGATTTTCCACCCGGCGGTGCAAAAATTCCTGCATGAAGAAAAAGCCCTGGGCAAAATCGAGTCGGTACGGGTGAATCGGTTCTCCGTTCGCCGTTCGATTGGGAAGCGGGAAACGCCGTTGGAGATTCCGAAAACGGTCGATTACAATCTCTGGCTGGGGCCATCGCAGGATTTGCCGATGTATCGACAGCAGCTGCACTACGACTGGCACTGGATGTGGAACACGGGGAATGGCGAGACGGGGAACTGGGGTTCCCACCTGCTGGACGATTGCCGAAACGACATTTTCCAGAACCGACTTTCGCTTCCCAAACGGGTTCTGGTCAGTGGCAGTCGTGTTGGGCTGAACGACGCGGGGGAGACGCCGAACATGATGGTGACGTACTTCGACACGGGGGAAATCCCGGTCATTCTGGCCATTTCCGGTCTGGAATCGAAAACGCAGCGGCATTTTGTCGGAAAATGCGAAGGGCCGAGCAGCGGTTACGTGGCGTACTGCGAAGGGGGGCGTTATGTGAAATATTGGGGCGGTGCGGTCGCCTACGACAACGCGGGGAAAGAGATTCGGAAATTTGCCGGAACCGCTCTGATTGACGGGGGTTACGCTCATTTCCAGAACTTTGCCGACGCGATTCAGGCTGGCGACGCGGCGAAGCTCAACGCTCCGATCCAGGTCGGATACGATTCTTCGTGCTGGTACAACGCGGCGAATTTCGCGTACCGCCTGGGGCAGCCTTTCTCCAGAGAGGAGGCACTTTCCGTCCCCAACACAGGGAAAATGCCGGAGATTCTCGACGCGATGGAGGAGTACCTCGCGACGCAGGAGATTCCCATGGATAGTGACCATTTCAAGCTCAGCCCGATGTTGGAGCTGGATTCCGAAAGTTATCGTTTTGTCGGGAATTTTGCGAAAGAAGCGAACGCACTGGCCGATCTGCGTCCCGGACGTGGCGAATTTGTCGTGCCGGAGATTACGCTGTAATTCCCCTCTTTTTAGAGGGGTTTCAGGGAGGGAGAGCACTCCTGCTCTCCAGAACTACCCCCCGCCCTGACGGGCGTACCCCTTCAAAGAAGGGGAATTCGTACGGCACGCAGAAAGTTTGATCGCACCCCATCCCCTCCCACGAGGGCTTGTTGACATGCGGGGAGCTTTTTTATATGATAGAAGAAAGGATATTCCCCAACAGGAATTTGAAATGATTAGAAACCGTTTACAAACACCGTTTACAAACATGGAGAAACAGATGAATCGACGACATTTTTTGAAAGCGACCGTGGCAGCAGGGGCGGTAGCGACGTTCCCTGCCCCGGCGTTGATTGCACAGGGTGCGAACGAAGTGGTTCGGATCGGGATGATTGGTTTGGGGGGCCGGGCCGGCGCCCTGACTCCTGCGGTGGAGAAGGCTCCGAACGCGAAGCTGGTGGCGATATGCGACCCCGACGCGACACGGCTGGGTTCCCGCAAGGAAAAACTGGGGGTGGAGAAAGCCCATGCCGATTTACGTAAAGTGATCGAGGACAAAGAGATCGACGCGGTGATCGTGGCAACGTGCAACCAGTGGCACTGCCTGGCGGGAATCTGGGCGATGGAGGCGGGGAAGCATGTTTACGTGGAGAAGCCGCTCTGCCTGTCGTTCTGGGAGGGGGAACAGCTGGTCAAAGCGGCGAAAAAGTACAACCGTCTTTGCCAGATCGGGACGCAGATGCGGACGGACGAGGCGTTTCGACCCGTGGCGCAAAAATTCCTGCACGAGGAGAAGGTGTTGGGCAAAATCGAGTCGGTTCGGGTGAATCGATTCTGGGTGCGTCGTCCGATTGGGTTGCGGGAAACGCCGTTGGAAATCCCGAAAACGGTCGATTATAATCTCTGGCTTGGCCCCTCGCAGAATTTACCGATTTACCGACGGAACTTGCAGTACGACTGGCACTGGATGTGGAACACGGGGAATGGCGAGACGGGGAACTGGGGAGCGCATTTGCTGGACGACTGCCGAAACGACATTTTCCTGGACAAAGTTCGGGTTCCGAAGCGGGTCATGGTCAGTGGTGGGCGTGTCGGGATGAACGACGCGGGCGAATCGCCGAACATGATGGTGACGTACTTCGACACGGGGAATATCCCGGTCATTTTTGCCATCTGCGGTCTGGAGGACAAGAACGAACGTGGCTCGGTCGGCCCGCGGAAAGGCCCGGTACATGGTTACATCGCGTACTGCGAAGGGGGCCGCTACGAAAAGCACTGGGGGCACGCCGTGGCTTACGACAACGACGGCAAGGAAATTCGGCGGTTTGAGGCGACGAGCGAAAGTGCGGGGGGATTCGTGCATGTGCAGAATTTTGCCGACGCGGTTCAGGCCGGAAATGTGGCGAAGCTGAACGCTCCGATCCAGGTCGGATTCGATTCATCCTGCTGGTACAACGCGGCGAATTTTGCCTATCGTCTGGGTGGGGCATTCTCCAAAGAGAAGGCGTTTTCCGTTTCCAACACGGGGAAGATGCACGAAATCCTCGATACGATGGAGCAGTACATGGCGACGCAGGAGATTCCCATGAATGCGGAGACGTTCCGGCTCAGCCCGATTTTGGAGCTGGACGAAAAAACGTGTCGTTTCGTCGGCGACCATGCAGCGGAAGCGAACGCGCTGGCCGATCTGCGTCCCGGTCGTGGGGAATTTGTCGTGCCAGAGGTGACACTTTAATTCCCTGCTTTCAGAGGGGTTTCGGGGAGGGAGAGCACTCTTGCTCTCCGGAACTACGGGCTGCGTCCTCCGTTCACGGCTCAATGTAGGCGGGCGAGGACGACCGCCCCTCCGTAAGGGGAAAGCGTTCACCACTTCTCCGGAACTACGGGCTTCGCCCTCCGTTCACGGCTCAATGTGGGCGGGCGAGGACAAGCGCCCCTCCGTAAGGGGAAAATTACCGGCACAATCGGTGCAAATATCAAAAAAGCCTGTTCAAACCCGAAATGTCCGAAATTTGGTATATTTTGTGTCCGAAACTTGATATTCAGAGCTTTCATTGGGAAATTTTTGGAGTATAATGGGTGGGTTGCCTTGGAGATTTTCAACGACTCACGAAAGGATAGAACAATGAACAAAACCTTACCTACCCCCCCCCCCCGGCTCAGATTAACATCTGAATGGGTGCATTGGGGTCTCCTTTTCGGTATGATTCTTCTTGGGGGATCGGTACTGTCAACGACAGTTTCCGCAGAGGATGTTTCGGGAACAGTAACCCTTGGACCTGGAACGTATAGCAGCGACTATACGTTTACAGGAACCCGTGGTATTCTGAACACCGACACGCAAGCTGCCAATTTCATCACCCTCTCGGGAACGATTTCTTCGGCGGAAAATGCTACAGGAGAAATTCGTGTTTATGGAAATTCCACGACTATTAGTTGGTCTGGACTCAACATACAAGGAGATACCAGCAACTTTGTTGGAAAAGTTGTTGTGGGGCAAGCTACGCGAGATACTTCAGTGGCGACGGATGCTTCCAACGGTCAGCGAAACTGGCTGGTTTTCCAAGGAGCAACCGCTACTGGTTTTGCAAAAGCAGAAGTCAATTTGAGAACGAAAACCAATTCCGGTTTGCTTCCTGGTTATAATGAACCAGAGGCATCGAGAGCCAACAGAACCTACTACTTTGGAGCGTTAACCGGTTCCGGTGGGATACGTAATGATTGTCTCCCAAATCCTACGTATGAAATTGGCGCATTGCGAACCAAATCTACAGATATTGATGTTTTCCACGGATACTTCTTTAATGGCACCAATGGCACCTCCCCGAAGCTTGTCAAGGCAGGTGCGGGAACATGGATTTTGACGGGAAAGCAAGGACAGACCAACTACCTGAACTCCATCGAGATCACGGGCGGAACGCTCCAGGTTGGCGACTATGGTCATGTGTATGGAGCTGACGATTTGTATTACACCGCAGGCACGGTTGGTACGGGCGGGACGAACACGTCGGCAATCATCGGCTCGGTCGGAATCACGATTGGGGCGGATGGTGCGTTGGCATTCGGGCAGTCTGCCGCAGAGTCGATCAGCAATGCCCTGACCTTCTCGGCAGGCACTTCCGCTATTTCCAATATCAATCCGAACGGTGCCGTAACGCTTTCAGGTACCCTGACCGCAGCGAGTGGTTTTACCAAAACCGGTGCCGGACGTGTCATTCTCGCTCAGGCAACAACAGGTAGTACCCTTGCCGGAACCGTCACGTTGAAAGAGGGTTGGCTAGAAACAACCCAAGCCAAACTTTCCAATACTTCCATCCTCTTTGATGGTGGGGGGTTATACCTTATCGGGGATTTGGAACCCGCCAAGATAACCAGCAACGGTGGAACCTTGGATTACAACAGTAGCGTAACGCTGAATGGTCTGACGAATACCGATACCACCAGTACACCGACATTCGTCATCACTCGAAGTACAGACGCCTCCAATTTTCAGGCAGGAATGAATCTTGGAAGTTTGGATGGTGCTGGAGCAAATTTGTTTGCGAGTTACACGGGTACGATTCAGGTCGATGGAAATGCCATTGCCTCCTTGGGTAGCGCCACGGATTTTTCCAACACCGTGTTCCATCTGGCGACAAACGACACCCTTTCGTCCGGGCTTCACGTGGCTCGTCCTGTAGTGGGCAGAGTATGGAAATTGGGCGATCTGACGGGAGAAGGTTTGGTATGTACCAGTAAAAACCCCACCTACGCCAACCGAGGCGTTACGTTTGAAATCGGCTCTTTGAATAACGATTCCACCTTTTCAGGAACCTTTGCTAACAATCGGCGAGATTCGGATAATGAATATAACCTCAATGAGATTTACGTGAACAAAGTGGGGAGCGGCACATGGACGTTTGGCCCCACGGCATCGGCGGATTCGGTATTCAATGCCGACAGTATCGCCAACATCACCGTGAAGGAGGGTACCCTGGCACTGGCACGTCGTTCGGGAGCCGCTTCGGCGAAAAGTTTGACCGTGGAAGCGGGAACGGAACTCCAGATTCTCTCGGAAGGACAGGAAGTTACGGGTGCGTTGACGATGAACGCCGATTCCACGTTGACATTTTCGTTGACGGGAACCGAGCAAGGCCCCATGTTGTCGGTCGATACGCTGACATTTAACGACGGTGCCGAAATGGCATTCCTGCTGAGCGATGATTTCCTGGAGAATATCGACAACACCACCACGTTGAAACTTTTGGACGCCACGACCAGCAACCTGACCGCGGAGACGTTTGCGTCGTTTATTTCGCAAAATCCGGTGTTAAATCACTTTTTCATTCCGACGGTGACGGGGGGGGAATTTCCTCTTGCAAGCGAACTCGGCGGCACTGCCGGAGCCGAGCACGTGGACGATACTGTTGCTGGGTTTGGGGCTTCTGTTCCGACGAAGCACGCGGGGGAGGGTGTGAACGTCGGCAGGCACGATTTTATTCGCACGGCATCAAAAGGGTAAGGACGGAGCATTGGGGAGAAGCATGGAACGTCACGCACACACGTCACAAATTGTCGCAAGGAACGCAGGTTGTACCAGTAGTCCGATAATCGTAGGCGTAGCCGGGCTGGAAGCCGTTCTGGAAGTAAGGGAGGCCAGAAGCGTTAGCGACTGCCTCCCGACGCGGTGGCAACCGGCGGCAGCCGTAGTGTGCCGCCCCGCACCCGGGGCAAGGGAGGCCAGAAGCGTTAGCGCCTGCCTCCCGGAGCGGTTGCAACCGGCGGCAGCCGTAGTGTGCCGGCCGCACCCGGCCTTTACGTTGGTGGAGTTACTGGTGGTTATTGCGATTATTGGGATGTTGGTGGGGTTATTGCTTCCGGCGGTGCAGCAGGCGCGTGAGGCGGCGCGGGTGATGCAGTGCAACAATCATTTGAAGCAGATGGGTTTAGCGGCGTTGAATCATGAGAGCAGCACGCGTAAGTTACCGTCGGGGGGTTGGTCTCCGTATTGGGACGGGGATCCGGACATGGGTTTAGGGCCGGGTCAGGCGGGGTCTTGGGGGTACAGTCTGCTGCCGTTTATGGAGCAGAATGCGCTTTTTCAGCTGGGTGCGGACGGCAAGGTCGAGAAGAGCACGGAGCAGTGCACCGGGGCGGAGGAGCGTGGGAAAACGCCGTTGGGGTTCTTTTATTGTCCTTCGCGTCGGGCGACGAAGCTGTATCCGATTTTGAAGGAGTCTCAATACTGTGCGAACAACACGTACACGCCGGGCGGGGAGTATGCCAAAGCGGACTATTCGGCCAACGCGGGGTCGAATATTTTCGTGAACCAGGAGTACAATCCGACCTCCATTTCGGCCGGGCTGACGTTTAACTGGGCGACGAACGATCATGCGAAAAACGCGAACGGCACGATTTTCAAGCATAGTGGAATCACGATCGGGGAAATTCGGGACGGCACGACAAACACGTATTTGATTGGGGAAAAGGGTTTGGAGCCGGGGCATTACGAAGCGGACGCGAACAGTGTAACGACGAACGACAACATCTTTATTTACCGTGGGGCGGACACGGACAATCACGTGACGTGCTGTTCCACCACGCTTCCCATGCAGGATCGTGCGGGGTATGCGCACTACCATGCGTTTGGGAGTCCTCATGCCGGGGCGACGGGGGTTGCGATGTGCGACGGCTCGGTGCAGCGGATTTCTTACAATATCGACGCCACAACCCATGCGAATCTGGGGAATCGTAAGGACGGGAACGTCGTCAAATTGCCGGATTAATTTTTTTCGGGCGTAAGTTGTGGGGGGTAAAAGGGGGTAAAATCGGGCCATGGGCGTACAAATGTCCCATGTTTGATAGAATTTGTGTCCCAAATTTGATATTTCATGCTTGATTTTTTGTCGAACATGGATCATAATAGAAGATGATAAAGAAAAAATTCGGATGAAATTTTCCACACGGGAGGAGAATCGAATGAGACAGTGCAATATGGTTTTTTGGGTCGGGATGTTGTGGACGGGATTAACGGCATTGGGCGTATCGCAGGGATGGGCGGAGGAGGTAAAATCAGGAACGCAAACGGGGGCATATGAGGGGGATATGTCGTTGGAGAAAGTTTCCGATGGAACGACTGGCGGCGGGACGTTTATTCTGAATCAAGCAAACACGTACACGGGGGGGACGACGATCACGGCGGGGGTGCTTCAGTTTACGAATGAGAAAGCTTTTGGGAGCGGAGCCATCACGTTAAATGGGGAAACGTTACAATTTAATTCGGGACAAAACTCGCATTTACCGAACAACGTGGTGGTGTCGTCGGCCTCGACGTTGGACGCCGTGGGATGGGACAACTATTACATGGACGGCACGCTTTCGGGAGCCGGGGATTTGACGATACAGTCGTCGAACAACGGGCGTTTCGGTATTTTTCTGAACAACAACTCGACAGCGTACACGGGGACGTTTAACGTCAAGGTCGTCAACACCAGCGACGCGTTTCTGGTGATGAACAGCAATACGAACGTTCAGGCCAACCGTGTGCATTTGAATGACGCGAATAGTTTCCTGTCGTATTTTGTCGCCACCAATCAACCGACGTACAAGGTGGGGATGATTTCCGGTTCGGGGCAGGTACGGGCATTGGCCAGCTATGCTGACGAACAGACGACGACCCTTCAGGTGGGGAATAACACGACGTATTCCACGAATGACTCGACGTTCAGCGGACAGATTTTTGATTACAACGATAAGTATCACGTCGCAATTGAAAAAGTCGGCAGCAATACATGGACGCTTACCGGAAGCAATCTGAGCTACACAGGGACAACGACCGTTACGGCGGGGACGTTGGAATTAAGCGGGAATGCCAACCTGTCCAATTCGGCCATCACGGTAAACGGGGGAACGCTGAAGTTGTCCAAAACCAATGGCAGTTTTCAAAAGGCGCTCACGGTAAACGCGGGTGGAAAAGTAGACGTTGCCGCACGGAACGGATTGGGAGAGAACCAAAAAGTTCCCCAAATCACGTTGAATGGTGGAACGCTCAACAGTTCGGCGGCGTTCTATTCTAACATTGGGGAAATCACGCTAAACGGAGGAACGATCACCGCGACCCATGGCGATGCTACGTGGGGGAGTTTCCTGTTTTACGGCCCGATTACGGTAACGAAGGATTCCTCCATGACGCAAGGCAAGGTGATGATCCGTTGGACGACCGGTGGAAGGGTTCCCTTAACGGTCGATGCGGGAGCGACTTTCACCGTTTCCACACAACTCATCATGCACGACAGCAACGGGGTAAGCGCCCCTCTGGTGAAACTGGGACAGGGAACGCTTCTTCTGAATGGTGGCGACGGCCAGCTTCTGAACAGCCATGGGGGAACCTCCGGCCTCGGAACGTTGCAAATCCAAGAGGGAAAAGTGCGGATTACCGAAACCGGAACACTGGGTACGACCAAACTGAGCATGAATGGCGGCGAGCTGGAAATATCCAGCAACGGCAGTGTCGGAAAGAATTTCACCAACGCCGTCACAGGGACGGGAACGTTGACCGCTTCCGGATCGAACTGGTTCAATTTCAACGCTTCGCTGGCAGATTTCTCCGGGACGTTTAACGTCAACACCACGGGCGGAATGAATCTGAATTCCTCCAGTGGCGACGCGTCGAAGGTCTGTTTTAAGGTGGCGTCGAATTGCGACTCGTTCAGCCTGATCGACAATAGCAATGGGATACGCGTCGGGATGCTTACCGGAGGGGTTGCGTCTCGCCCCAGTGCTTCCAGCAGTGCGTTAGCAACGCTAATCGTTGGAAACGATACGGAATACACCAACCATACGTGGGAGGGAAGTTTATGGGATGGTTCTCCCAATAACGGTAAAAAACTCTCCGTGGAGAAAACCGGCACGAACACCTGGACGCTTTCCAACAACGACCTTTCCTTCACCGGCGGCCTGACCGTTTCCGGTGGGGTGCTGGAGCTGGCTTCCACGGCCCATCTTTCAGGCTCCAACGTGACGGTGAAAAACAACGCCACGCTGCGAAATGCGGGCACGATCTCCCAAGACGTATGGGTGGAATCGGGCGGAACGTACGAGGCCGTCGCAAACAGCAGCATGACCGGAACGCTAACCCTCAACACCGATGCGGTGCTGACCGGAACGGGAACCTTTGACGACGTGTCGCTGGCTCGCGGGTCGATCCTGGCGTTTGATCTGGACACCCCTTCCACGCTGACACTGAACGCAAACGCATTCGACGCCGGGGAAATCGTGGTGGCGTTGGAAGCGGACAATGCGGAATCCCTGTATGGCCAAACGTTTAACCTGCTCGCCACCGACGCGGACATTCTGGATCAACTGGTGTTCGATTTCAGCAATGCGCCCGGGTACATCGCGTGGATTACCGGGTACACCGACGGCAATGTGTGGGCGTTTGTCGGCAATCCGGCACACGTTCCGGAACCCGCTTCGTGGATTTTGATGTTGTTCGGAATCCTGTATTTTATCCCGTGCCGTCGGTACGGTGTTTCCTTGGAAAATTAATAGCGTTTTTACAAGAAGGAGTATTTTCATGCAACGACGTACGTTTGTGAAATCGTGTGCCGCCGGGCTGGGTCTGGCGACGATCCTGAACCATCCCGCCTCGGCAAACGGAACGCCGGTAAACGACCGGGTGAATTTAGCGCTTATCGGGTGCGGTTCCATTTCGAACCTGCACCGTCGACAATTTCTCGAACACCGCAAGGAGGACGACGTTCGTTTCCTGTATGCGGTGGATGCGCAGATGTCCCGTGCGGAACAGGCTGCCAAAGAGGTTTCCAAACCGGATCAGGCGACGAAACCGACGCAGCAGATGCAGCTTGCTTTGGATGATAAAAATGTGGACGGGGTGATCATCGCCACGCCCGACCACTGGCACGCGTTGGCCACGATTCGGGCCTGTCAGGCGGGAAAGGATGTTTATGTGGAAAAGCCTGCCGCCCGCTCGCCGTTTGAGGGGGAACAGATGGTGGCTGCGGCGAAAAAATACCACCGTATCGTGCAGATCGGCACGCAGACCCGCTCGGCGGAGTACGCCATGCACGCGCGGAAATTCATCGAGGAGGGGGGCTTGGGCAACATCGAATTTTGCCGCATTCACAACATGTGGCCGCAGGCTTGCCCGGGACGCCCGAAACCTGCCCCGGTTCCCGCCGATTTGCTCTGGGACGTCTGGCTTGGGCCGGCGCTGTACCGGGAGTTCTCGCCGCTCTACATGCGGGGCTTGCAGTGGGAATGGTTCTGGGGTCTGGGGCTGGGGATTCTCGGCGTTCAGGGGATTCACCAAATCGATATGGCACGGATGGTGTTGGGGCTGAAGTATCCCAAAACGGCGTACAGTGTCGGGATGGTGAACCGTTCCAACGGCGCGGAGATGCCGGACACGCAGTCGGTCGTTTTCGAGTTCGACAACCTGATCATGAACGTCGAGCAGACCCTCGGCCAGCCGTATATGCTGGAGACGGACGCGGAAGTGCGGAACAGCGATATGTTCCCCTACTGGTATCAAAACGCGACGCGGGTCGAGATTTACGGGAAGAACGCGTTGATGGTCATTGGCCGATTGGGGGCGGGCTGGCAGGTCTTTGTTCGCACGAAAGACCGTAAGCCGGTCGTCAAGACGCAGGAATTTGGCCGCTACACGATGAGTAACCACCTGTTCAATTTCGTGGATTGCATCCGCAGCCGCCAAACGCCCAACGCACCGATTGAGGAAGGGCACCAGAGCACCATGCTCGTCCACTACGCCAACATGTCGTACCGCGCAGGAGGTGTGAAGCTGGCCATTGACACCACGACCGGGAAGGTGACGAACTGTCCGGAAATTCAACCCTTCTGGCGTCCAGAATTCCGCAAGGAATACGATATCCCGGAAATTGGTTGAGAAACGCACACCGCAATGAGCTTTTAATTAAATGGTTAATGGTTATTGGTTAATTGTTAATGGCTTTTGTTCTGGCCGTTTTCTGGATAGTAAGAATAAGCAAGGTTACGTACCCCACAAAAAAAGATTGCATTAAAAAATATTAATTAACCATTAACCATTAACCATTATTTTATCCTTTCTTACAGGAGTATTCGATGATTCGCAGAACATTTATGAAAACCGGGTTCGCTTTGGGTGCCGGTGTCGTAGCACAAGGGTGGGCCAACGCTCAGGAACCGGGCGAGGAATTTCGGAAGATCAAGATCGCTCAGATCGGCGTACGTCACGAACATGCGTCGGGAAAAATGAGCACGCTGAAAATGTTACCGCAATATTTTGAGATTGTCGGAATCGCGGCGGAGTCTCCCGAAGAACAAAAAAAGCACCAGAACGACGGCGTTTATAAAAACGTGCCGTGGATGTCGCGGGAGGAAATTTTGGCCATACCGGGGCTGGAGGCGGTCGCCGTGGAAACGGAGATGACCGAGTTGATTCCGACGGCGGTGAAGTGTGCTGAAAAAGGGTTGCACATGCACGTTGACAAACCGTTGGGGCAGTCGATGGAGGAGATCACGCGACTGCTCGATGCGTGTCGGAAAAACAACGTGATCATGCAGCCGGGGTACATGTACCGCACGAATCAGGCGTTTCGGCTGTTGCTTCGGGCGGTGCGGAGCGATTGGCTGGGCGAGATTCACGATATTGCGCTGGACATGTGCCGGAACGACACGTCGCCGGGGTTCCGCAAATGGCTGGCGACGTACCGTGGCGGAGGGATGTACGACTTTGGCTCGCACCTGGTAGATTTCGTGGTGGAGCTTTTGGGAGCGCCGAAAGAGATTCGCGTGTTCGAGAGACCCGACCCTACCGACGGGCTGAGTGACAACACGTTGTCGGTATTTCTTTACGAAAAGGCGATTGCGGAAATTCGCGTTTCGCTTCGGAAGATCGACGGTTTTTCACGTCGTCGCCTGGCATGTCACGGAACCAAAGGTTCCTTCGTTCTCGACCCGCTGGAGAACTGGTCGCGTGACCCGAAAACGAAGAAAATGGTGCCGCTCAACGTCCGTCTGACGCTCGACGAACCCCATGAAGAATACCGGAAAGGGTTGAATGAATTGAAGATTCCGCCGTTTGAGGACCGATATATCGGACAGCTGACCGATTTTGCCCAGTTTGTACGCGGACTGAAGGAGAATCCGTATTCCTACGATTTCGAGTGGATGTCGCAGAAGGCGATTCTCGCAGCGTCCGGCTATATTGAGTATCCATAAGCGGACGAATTGATAATTGACAATTGACAATTGATAATTGTTTTATTCAAGCCGTTTTTTGAAAGCAGTTCTTTTTATCTGGAGACAACATGCCCCTCCCCACGATTCAAGTAAATTCCGACCAGTGTATTCGTTGCGGCCTCTGTTTGAAAGACTGTCTGGCCAAGTTGCTGGCGTTTGGCGACGACGGACTTCCCGCGTACGTTCCTGGCGGGGCAGCGCGTTGTTTTCGGTGCCAGCACTGCATGGCAGTTTGTCCGCAGGGGGCACTGTCGTGGTCGGGGAAAAATCCGGAAGATTCCCCCCTGCTCGGCACGGTCTGTTCGCCGGAAACCCTTCAGAACCTGCTCTACCAGCGTCGCAGCATCCGAAGTTACCTTCGGAAAAACGTCGAATCGGAAAAATTCGCCCGATTGCGGGAGGCCATGGCGTTCGTTCCGACGGGGTGCAACGATCACCGGCTGTTTTTTGCCTGTTCGGACGATCTGGCGGTCACGGACATGTTCCGGGAGGCGGCACGGAAGGCGGTGTTGGAAAAAATCGCTTCCGGCACGCTTCCGGGGCAGATTGCGCATTTCGCGAACATGAAACCGGCACTCGACGCAGGGGTCGATATTTATTTTCGCAACGCGCCGCATTTCGTGGCCATTGCCGTTCCGCCGGACGCTAAAGACGCGCACATCGACCCGTACATTGCCGCTACGCAGTTCGAGTTGCTGGCCGGCAGCATGGGGTTGGGAACCTGCTGGGGCGGGATGGCGACGGATCTGTTCCTGGCAATTCCGGAGCTGCAAGAAAATCTGGATTTGCCGGACGGGGTAGATTTGAAAATCGTCATGCTGTTCGGGTATCCGTCGGTGAAATACGCTCGTATTCCGCAGCCGGAGCCATGTGGGTGGGTATCGCTAAAGTCCTTTTAGTGCTATAATGCATGGAAGTGGTATGTGGTAAGATTCTTCTAAAAAATCACGTGAAGTGCGGGATGCCGTTTTTTACGAAAGGAAAGCGAATGTCTCTGAAAAACGTCGGGGTCATGCTGGTGTTGCTGGCGGGTTGGAGTCTCGGTCTTTGGGCGGAGGACGCTCCGAAAAAAAAGACGTTTTCCTGTGACTGGTGTACCATCGCTTATCCGGAGAAAGCGATTCCGGAGCAGAAATTTGAGGTTCAGGTCACTCCCACCTGCGACGTTCCGGAAGGGATGAAAATCGGCGGCGATCTGCATCATGCCACGGCGAAAACGTATCTCGGATTTGCGGCGTGGGGGGGAACTCCGAAACCGGCAAAAAAGGGGCAGACGCTTACCTTCACGTACAAGATGCCGACCTACAAAACCGACGAACAGGGTGCTCAGCCGATTTTTTTCCTGACGTCCAAGGGGTGGGACGAGGCGACGAAAAAGGCGTATCCCCCGACGGTGCTTCCGCTTTTGACGGACGAGGTGCGTCGAACGTTTCGTCCGAAAACGGCCACGTTGAAAAAGAGTTGGCTCTGCTGCGGCGAACCGGTGGTTTCAGAATGGAAAAGCGGCGAGAAGGTCGTGATTCCGGTGGAATATTACGTGGATCCGTCGGACGATTGGGGGAAAACGCGGATCGTGCTTTGGATCGTGGGGCCGTGGGTGGACTGCCCGGATGGGAAATACACGAAAACCCGAACGCACCACAACTACGCCTGCGGGGTACCGGATATTGTTTGCGAAATCGGCAAACGGGTCCGAACCAAGTGGGAGTTCACGCTCCCCAAAGCGTATGCCGAAGCGGCTCCGGAGAAGGGCAAGTTCGGCGACAGTCTTTTGCTCATCGCCCAGTTCAAGGGGGCGGACAACAAATTTTGGCCATGGCAGGTGCGGATGGGATTGCCCACATTTTCGCGGAATGGCGGTTTCTTTGATCTGGACGCCCCAACCCCCGGCAACCTGTTCACGTACGACCAGAAGGTGGTTTTGCAGGTTCTTCCGACGGAAAAGGGAAAGCAGCTCAAGCCGGCCAACATGACGTGGCAAGTCTCCAATACGGAAGGGAAGATCGTTGCTTCCGGTAACGTCCGTTTCCCGGCGTCCCAGGGGAAGGGGGTAGAAATTCCCCTGAAACTCGACGAAAAGGGAACCTTCCTCCTGCGTGCCGAGCTGCCGGGAAAGGAAGCCCGCGAAATCACGTTCGCACGGATTCCGAACAACGCCGCAATCCTGGGAAATGGGGCCACACGTTTTGGCGGGCAGAAATTTGCCGGGGATGAGGAATCGGCTCAGGCCGCCCGACTGCTGGGAATGAGCATGGTACGCGTCTGGGTGAATTGGCAAAACCTCGAACCGGCACGCGGAAAATATAACGAAGCGGCCTGGAAAATGCTCCGGCGGGATGTGGACGTTCTGCGTCGGAACCATCTGCGGCCATGGTTTATGCTGGACGGTTTCCCCGCGTGGGCGATCACCCATCCGAACAAATATGGCGGCCAGTTCACCGCCCTGCCCGTACGAGATAAAGACATCCAACGAATCGTAACGCGACTTGCTCAGGAGTTCCGGAACGACATCCTCGGTTTCGAGTGGCAAAACGAAATCGTGCCGGGCGACTCCTGCGCCGACCCCGTTGCCGAGTACGTCCGAATCTGCCTTGCCGCCAACGCTGCGTCCAAAAAAGTGAATCCGAACTTCCGGAACCAGCTCGCGGGGGGGCTTTGGCCCCAAACGTTCCGGCAAAGCCTGCTGGCCGCCGGGATTGCCGACGCGGTGGACATCCTCCCCATCCACTACGGCAACGCTACCGCCGTTCGTGGTGCGCAACACGACCTGGCCGCCGTTGGTGCCGACACACGAATCGCCGTCTGGGACAACGAAACGGCCCACGGTATTTCCACCTGGGGAATGCCGCTTGCCGAAGCAATAAAAGACAAATCCCAAACGGACTACTATTTCGACCGCCTCTCCGACGAGCTGCTGGCCGGGTGCGAACAGATCGTTCTGTTCGGTGGCGAAGCGTCCCCCGCAGGCGACTGGAGCCATTTCTGGGGCGACCACAGCCCCCGCCCCTCCGCCGCCGCCCTTGCCGTCCTGATCCACGCCCTGGGCGACGCAACCCCCATCGGAGAATTTTCCGTTGGGAAAAACGATTCCATCAAACTTTTTGAACGCCCCAATCGCCCCATGGTCATGGTCGTCTCCACCCTCGCCAAGCCGGGGGAAACGGTACGGCTTCCCGTCGGAAATGCCAACGTCGCGAAAATCGACCCGCAGGGAAACGTCACGCCGATTCCCCATCAGGGCGTCGTGGAGCTGCCCCTCACCTCCAGCCCCTACCTCGTTGAGGGGGGCGATCCCGATCCCCTTAAAGCCCATCTGGTTCTCTCCTTCCCCGGCTCGGCTTCCCGTATCCCAACCTTCACCGTCGCCGCAGGCCAAACGCTGGAAATCCCGCTCCGCCTCGACAACCTCCTCTCCCAACCCCTCGAAGCCACCCTCACGCTCGACGATCAAAAAATCACCCTCCCCCCCCTGGCCCCCGGTGAAACGCGATCGCAATTCCTGAAACTCACCAACCTCCCCACAGGAACCCAAACGAAAACCCTGACCCTCCAATTTTCCGACCCCAAACTCCCTGCCCTGACCCGAAAACTCCTCGTTCGTGCCGTCGCGGCCCATGAAATCGGAAACCTGATCCAAAATCCCGGCTTTGAGGAACCCGCCCCCCAACCCGATACCGCCGCCCACTGGAACGGAACCGGGAAATTCGGCAAACGCGTCCCCTTCTCCAACCCCGACGAACCGGGACATGGAAAGTACGTCTGCCGCTTTGAAAAAACCCAAGGGCAATATTTCAATATTTTCCAAAACGTCCCCCAAATCCCCAATGAAAGCGGCGACTACGTTTATAGCTTCTGGATTCGCTCGGAAAATCTCGCGACCGGCTCCAACTTCGGCGGCTCCACCCGCGACGGAAAAAGCTGGAACCGACATTGGCTCCAGGTGTTCCAATCCCCCAAAACCCAGGCGGAATGGCAGGTGTTCACCAAACGGCTCGAAATCCCCAACGGAACCCAAACCCTCACCGCCGCCCCCGTCTGCCAAGGCGACGGCTGGTCGTTGATCGATAACGTTCAACTCACCCCCTACGAAGGTACCCTGTTCACCGCCTTCGCCCCTAAAGCCGAAAAAATCACCATCGACGGAAACCTCGACGATTTTCGACGCGACGCCCCCATCCCCCTTCTGGGACGGAATCAACTCCATACCCTCCAGAAAAATTACACCTGGTCGCCTCAAAATTGCAGCGCCGCCGCATGGTTCAACTACGACGAAACGTACCTCTACGTCGCCGTGGAAGTCGTCGATGACCGCCACGTCGCCACCCATACCGAAGCGGCTTGCCGCCAGGACGATTCCCTCCGCCTGGCCCTCCACCCCCTCAACCGACTCCCCGGTGAAGAAAATCGCGCGTTCTGCTTTGACATCTCCTCCACACCCCCCGGTGGCTCCGGAAAACATACCCTCTACCGCCCTAAAGAAACCTCCGGCGGCCTGAAAAGCGGTTCGCTCGCCAAAGATTCCTCCATCTACGACCTGGTCGTCCACCGCGAAGGGAACCGGACAATCTACGAATTGGCCATGCCCTGGAGCGATCTGGGCGGCCCCAGTGGACGTGTCGGAACCAAAATCGGACTCTCCCTCCAACTGACCGATAACGACGGCTCCGGCCCCGCCGCACTCCTCCTCTGGGGCGACGGACTGTACCCCGCATGGAGTCCCCGCACCTTCGGAATGCTAACCCTCACCCAATAGCCCCGCCCGGTACGACCGGGAGCGACTACGGCTACCGCCGGCCCGGGTGCGGGCGGCACACTACGGCTACCGCCGGTTGCTACATCGCCGGGAGGCAGGCGCTGGCGCTTCTGGCCTCCCTGGTATTTTATAAATAAAATATTTAGCGAACGCAGTGAGCGTAGTAAAAAGTTTTTTGAAGGAGAGTTTGAGAGGAAACAATTTTTCAAAAATGTTTCCTCTCAAGAGGTTGGAATCGCGATCGTTAAAACCATCACACTTCCAACCTCTCCGAACAATCACGCCCGGAGCCGTGGACGGAGCGAAGCGTAGTCCCGGAAAAACGCCGAGCGATTCCCCATGATTTACAGGTTCTCCACTGCTTTCGGAACTACGGGCTACGCCCTGCGTTCACGGCTCAAAGTATGTCGATCGGCTTTT
>JAUNBJ010000050.1:0-13070 GCA_030535245.1 Planctomycetia bacterium
GCCCGCACCCGGGCCGCACCCGGTCGTACCGGGCGGCACCCGGGCCGCGAAGGTTGGTATTTTTGCAAGTATACCGACTTGCTCCATTTTACCCTAACTCACAAGGAAACGTATTACATCCGTCAACTCAACCAGGGCGGATTGACCGGCAGGTATTTGTTGAATTCGTCCAACAACATCTGCTGGTACGCTCCTGCAAACGTGCCGTTGAAGAACTTGTCCAACGCCTCGTTGTAGAACCGCTCCCAACTCGCTTCCTCGGCTCCCGGATTGATGGGGTAGAACAACGCGTTGTTCGGTTGGGCCGCCTTGAAATCTCCCGGTGCGTCGCCGATCATCAGGGCATGATTCGGTGCGAATTTCGACGCGTTCATCATCACTTCCTTCTTCGTGCCAAACTCCTGACCGCATATCTCCGTGACGTATTGCGCCAGATCGTGCTCCTGCCACTCCCGAATCAACGCCTCGTTGGGGGTCTGCGAAACGCACAGCACGTCGGCCTTCCCCTGCATTTTCTGGAGACTCTCGCGGACAAGCGGGAATGGCGGCACACCGTACACCATATCTTCCACCGCACGGTTGATGGCCAACGACCAGTCCAGCGTTTTCTGCAAATCGGGGTCGTGCGTTCGCTCCACCTCGGCAATGAGCGTCGGATTCCCCAGTTTGCTTTCCCGCGCAATCCAGTCTTTAAGCACCTGCGGCACCACGATCTTCACCCCGCGAGCCTGAACCTCCGGACGCGACGCCGTCCATTCCAGCTCCTCAACCAGTGCCGGAAACCGATTGATTCCGCGGCTGGGCGAATACAGATTCACAAATTCACACGCTTCCCGCGCATATTTGCTCACCCCCTGCAACCCCCAATATTTGATGGTGTTCGGGGTAAAGCATTCCTTTTGCTTGATCTCCATCGTGTCGAAAATACAACCGTCGGAGTCGATTCCGATGAAAAACGGATGTTGTGGCTTCAAATCGTACATGATTATCCTTTCTGTTTGGGTTTGCGAAGGCGCTATTTCCGGGCGGCCTGAGGAACGTACGCACCGAGCTTCTTTTCCGCGTAAAGCGGTGCGAACCGGGTGAGCCGCTGGCGACCGTCGATCATCGGCAGGGTCAGCATTTCGTGCCCCACAAGCGGCTGGGCGTAACGGAGGAAATCGTCCGTCACGTCGCACCCGTCGGGCGTAATCCACGCGGAAGGGAACGTCCGTTCGCTGTTGGCCACTTCGGGAAGCGGAACCTTGTCGTACGAAACGCTGTAAATCGGCCCCTTTTCCCGGTGGATGGTGGACATGAACCCGCTCTGTCCCGCGGCGGCCAAAGCGCAGGCCTTCTGCCCCAACGCATACGCCTCGTCCAAATCCACAACCGACGCGTACGCCATGGAGTGCCGCTGGTCGGTGCCGGGGACGTTGCCGCGAGCGTTCCCTTTCACAGCCAACCCCTTTTCGTTCAGGTAGTTAACCACTTTCTGGCAGACGGTCGTTTGACTGCTGCTGAACGTGGTGTGCCCGAAGGAATCTTTCAATTCGCCAAGGTCGCCGACATGGAACCCCTCACTGATAACGACCACGCAGCGACCGCATTCGCGGAGTTTGGCGTTGACCTGCTCGTGAAGCTGCTCCAGCGTGCAGGGGCTTTCCGCCATGTAAATCAGAAGCGGCATCTCCCGATTCGGGTCGGCCAGACGTGCGGCGGCAGGGATGAAACCGATTTTACGCCCCATCGCCTGCATGACCAGTACCGGGTCGGCAGGGCAGGAACCTTTGTTTTCCTGATCGGCATACTGGACGGTGTGCATCCAGTATTTCGCGGCGGAACCGTATCCGGGGGTATGGTCGATGAGCTGAAACGCACTGTCGCCGACGTCGTTGTCGATCGTCTTGGGAACGCCGACGGCTGTCAAATCCAACCCCCGAACCTTGGCCAGCTCGGCGATCTTGTTGGCGGTATCCATCGAGTCGTTTCCGCCGTTGTACAGGAAGTACCCGACGTCGTGCGCCTTGAGCACCTCGATCACGCGGTCGAAATCCTCGTTCTGCCAGCTTTTCAGCTTGTACCGGCAGGTGCCGATGGAACCGGCCACGGGCGTATAACGCAGGAGGGAAATCTCCTCCGGATTTTGAGCGGAAAGGTTCAGCAGATTTTCCGTCAGAACCCCCTCGATACCATGCACGGCGCCGAAAACGGTACCGACGTTTTCAAAGCAGCGGGCCGCCTCGACGACCCCTTGCAGGCTGCTGTTAATGACGCACGTTGGGCCGCCACTTTGCGCGACGACCATGTTTTTACCGGCCATAAATATTCTCCAAAGAATCTCCAAAAACAACAACGATGTACGCAAGGCGTTTCCCAAACCACCAGACGCCCCCCCGCCGTCTGTCGGGAAGGGGGAACGCATGGGGTTTTTCAGAAATGCCCCAAAGCAATAATATACTGGAAATCGGTCGGAAATAAAGTGGGGCCACGCTCCGATTTCCAATTCCGCACCCCCACAATGGGGGGTACGTTTTGCACTGCCATCTTTCGCGACGGCTTACTTTATTTCCACTTCGTACCAGAGCGTCTGGTACTTCGGCGAAAGCGTAAACTTCACGAAATCCCCGGAAACCCGCTCCGCCGCGACCCCCGCCATCCGGGAGGCGTTTCCGTCCAGCGGATAGAGCGTCACCGTTTTGCCCGCCGGGGCCGGGAACGTAACGACGGCCGGAATCCCCTCGCACAGCATCGGCGCACCGCCACGAGCACGGCAGTACGTGACATCCTTGTCGATCAGGGACGCGTAATCCTCGGTATCGACGATTTCCTTTTTGCCCTCGATCTCATCCTGGTCGTACGGACGCAATTTCATCCCGGTCGATTTCATCAAGCCGGTCGCCGCGACCAGATAACGCCCCTGGCCCACCTGCGTCATCGTAAGGGTCGCCCAGTTCAGCTTCGTCGGGCCGATTTCCAGCTTCGTGCCGTCCTGGTATGTGAACGTCCGACCATTCACGAAACCGGTGAACACCTTCGTTTTCGGCGTATCCACCTGGTAGAAACCCTGCTTTTCGGTTTCCGCGTTCCAGACGAGCTGCCCGGTATGGGAGACCGTTTTCGTCGGGGGAACGTAATTCTCCGGCTTCACGAACGCCTGGGTGCCCGCCGTGGGATCGGCAGAAAGATTCAGGTCGGGCATCCGAACCCCCGCGTACGAACGGAGCGGATTCTCCGCCGTGAAACCGAGATTCATACGCCCCACTTCACAACGCATTTCCCGTTCTTCGGCCTCCGTGACGGAATAAACCACCTTTTTCGCATCCTTCGCCGCCAGAGCCGACGTCACATCGCCCCGCACGAACATGTTGTAGCACGCAGGCATGTGGACCAATTCCATCGGATTGCCCGCAATGTCGAAGAAACTGGGGATTCCGCCAGGGGTAAATTCCCTGGTATGCGACCATGCGAAAATGAAAATACCGCTCCAATCCTGAAACGCCCCGATCGACGCGATCATCGGGAACCCTTCCGCCCCGTAGAGGTTCGGGTACGGATGGTTGTATTCGCTGACCGTGTAGGGAAGCCCCAGAATCCGGTGGTTGGCCAGATTCGGGATGTTGCCGCTGGCTCCCAGCACGTTGACAAGCGGCCGATTTTTCACCTTCCAGTTATTCCCGTCCCACGGCCTGCCGGGGAAGTTCGGGTGATTCCAGTACGAGTGAATGTCGCAGTAATCCAGCCGCGCCTGTGCATGGTGCAGGCCGTAATTCAGCTGCGTTCCGGAAACCGGCGCTTTCGCTTTCAGTTCGTCTTTGACGTAGCGGTACATGTCCTGCCAGTAGTTGTTTTCCACGTCCAAAATGAAGTTGACGAAATCGCGATAAGCCTGCTTCAGGTTACGGAACAGCTCACGCCCACGATACAGGATACGTACGGAGCCATCCTCCAGTTTTTCGTCGTCGGCAATGCCAAGCGATCCGCCCGCCCGCAGCGAAAGGGAATCAAACTCGAACGTCCCCGGCTCGAAACTGCTGAAGCTGAATCGACACTGATCGTCGTCACGTTCGGCGATGAACGTGTAGGTGAACGTCTGCCATTCCTTCGTCACGTCGAACCGGGCATGGAATCCCAACGTACGCCAATCGGCGTGATTCTCCGAAACACCAACGCTCAGCTTGCGATCCACGTTCGCCTTCGCGCGGAACGAAAGGGTGTACGGAACGCCCCCCTTTATGGAGAAATTCCGGAGGTAAAACTGCGGATTCCAGGCCACTTTGCCGATCTTTTCGACCGTCAATTTCAACGCCCCGTCCTTTTCTTCCAGCGTCCCTTTTCCGCTGCCATTTTCCAGATGCCACTGCGACGCCGCGTCGTCCACAAGGTTCGCCTCCAGCGGGAACGTCTTGCAATCCCACGCCTTGCGAAGGTTCGCCGTCGTGCCGTACTTCTTCACCAGCCACGCGTTCCACTGCCGCTGAAGCTCCTTTTCGTAAGGCTCGGCCAGATTCTCAAACCCCCAGCCAAACCACTGCGAAACAAGGGAATTCTCGTTGTTGATCTCGATCATCGCCACGCACGGATCCTCCAGATACGACATTTTCGTATAGGGATTCACATGCGAGAGCAGGTCTTTCGCATACTTCTTCTGGAGCGTCACCATCGCGGGGTAGAAATTGTCCACCCCCTTGTTCTGCTTCGGGCTGTCGTCGGTCGGCATTCCTTCCTGCGTCCCAAGCAATCGCGAAACGTGCAGGTTGATGTTGACGTAAATCCCATGCCTTTTCAGCTGGAAAATGTACCAGTCCAGCTTGTCGAGTTGCACGGGGTCGATTTCCAGTTTCGGCTTGCCCGGCGTCCAAATATCGCGGCTGTCCATGTGATGCAGACGCACCGCATTGATTCCAAAACGGGCCATCCGTGCCGCATATTTCTCGGCTTCATCCTTGTTGCAGAAGTTCATGCTGAAGCAGGTGTTCACCGCCCAGAACTTCTTAACGCCCGCATCCGTGACGAAATCTTTGCCCGCCACACGCACCGGCCCATCTTCCCCCGCCACCTTGTCCCGGTCGCCCGACTTCCAGACGGAATCGAGATGATCGCCCATCGGGAAAAAAGGAAACAGATCGTCCGCACTGGCCACCGCGCCCAGCAAACAAACCCACCCCAACATTAAAAATCGTCTCATTCTTTTATTCCTTCGTTCTAAACCTTGTTCTCTAAAATTGCCAGGAAACACTTTCAATTATCAATTCCCCTGCGTTGTTTCAATCATTTCGCGCATTTTAGCATGAAATCGACGATCGGGGTGGGGTCTTTCAGGGAATGCGGATGGTGATCGCATCCGGGTTTCAGGATGATTTCCACGTTTCCGCCCGCTTTTTTATACGTTTCGGATAAAATCAGTCCGTTTTCCTCCCATGGTACTGTTCGGTCGGAGTCGCCCGCCACGATGAGGATCGGCACCTTGTGTTCGGCCAACACCGTGCAGGCGTGAATCGGATTCCCCTTGAAGTTCATCAGTTCCTCCTCGTTCATGTTGAAGACTTTCAGTGCCTGGGCCCAGTCGCCTTTGCTGCCGCACCCTTTTCCCTTGCCTCCCGGCCAGCTTTTGAGGTCGCATACCGGTGCGTCGATGTAGAGACCTGCCACCTTGTCGGGGTTGGCAATCGCCCACATCAGCGAACAGATCCCCCCGCGGCTCATCCCCAGCATGACCGGCTTCGGATGGAATTTGTAATCGTTGACCAGTAAATTATACAGCGACGTCCGTTCTGCGGTACACTGCGGCGACCCCAGAAGATCGCTCGTGCCAATCCACGCCACGTACCAGCCCCGGTTCAACATCGCGATCTCCGTCTGCGGCTCGTGCCCAAAGAACACCGCACGCCAGACCCACGGATTCCCCGCTGCCGGCTCCTTGGGAAGCACCACTTGCACCGGTCGCCCGTCCAGCGAGAAACGATACATGTCGAAACCGTTCCACGACGATTTCGTTCCCGGAAATTCCGCCGCCACAAGCAGGGAGGGAATCAACAGCGTCAACACAAACAACATCTTTTTCATGGGATACTCCTTAAAAATAAAGGCAGGAAAAACACGAAATTACTTTAGGGTTTAATACTTTAGGGATAAAATCTGTCCGTCGGCCAGCAAACGCCGGGACAGGGAAGGGTAATCCACCTCTTGAACCGCCACGTTTTGTTCCACCGCAAGGCATGCCGCCGTGGCCGCGGATTGCCCCAAAATCATGAACACCGGCTCCATCCGGATCGAACCATACGCGATATGCGAGCTGCTCATGCAGACAGGAACCAGCAAATTGTCGCACTCCTCCCGCTTTGGCAGGATCGCACCCAAATCGATCCGATACGGCTGCTTCGGAGAAATGCCAATATCCCCCTCGTTCTGCACCGTGCCGTCGGGGGTAACGTAGCGACGAACGTTGTGCGAATCCATCGTGTACGAACCCATCCCCACCGGCCCCAACGTCCGACGTCCTCCACCCAGACAATCTTCTTCCGTCATCACATGCACCCCCACCATCCGCCGGGCTTCGCGGACGTAAATCTGGTGCGGCCAGCCAGCCGTTTCGGGAAACTCGTCTTTCGCCAGCCCCCACCGGCTCATCTTCGCCCGAATCTCCGCCGGCACCGACGGGTCGTTCGCCAGAAAATACAACAGCCCTCGCTGGTAATTTTCATGAGCCTTCACGATTTTCTTCCGCTCGGCATACGACGCTTCGGGATACGCGTAATTCTCCCCGATGAAATCCATGCTGAACGGGCCATGATTGTTCGTATCGGTTTTGCCGTTGGGAATCCGGTCGAACTTGGCGAAAACCTCGTTCCAGCCGGTCGCCAGCACCCGCCGTAAAAGCTCGTAATCGTCCGGATTGTAGTTTTCCGGCTTCGCGAACGGAATCCGATTTTCCGGAACGTCCGTCATGCAAAGGCGGTAGCAGTACGCCTGAACCCGATGATCTCCCTCTCCACGCAGACCTGGAGCCGAATCGTCCACGTACTTCACCCGTCCACTTTTCGGGTCGCCCGGAACACGGTAGGCGCTGACCGGCTTGGAGAACCAGTGCCCATGGTGCAGGATGCCCACCTGATTCCCGTTCCACACCTCGCCATACTCCGCCGACGCTTCCCGACCTACGCGGTACGATACCCCCGCCGCCGCCAGAAGGTCGCCTTCGTACGTGCAGTCCAAAAAGACGCGTCCGGCAAACGTCTGCCCCGCACATGTCGTGATGGAGACGATCCGTCCGCCTTGCTTCACGACCCCGTTTTCCCGATCCAGAAACGCACCGCGAACCACCGGAATCTCGTATTCTCGAACCCACGCCTCGAACACCGCTTCGGCCACATGCGGCTCGAACGTCCACATCGTCCGGTCGTCATGACGCATGGCTCGCGTTCCCTGGCCCTGATTTTTGAAATCGGCCATCTTCTGCCACGTCCACGCTTCCGGCTTCTGGTATTCCCGGTAAATCCGCCGATAAAATTCCCGCGTCAGCCCCCCAATCGACGCCGTGTTCCCGGAATCGGTATAGCCCAAACCGCTCGACGTCAGCCCTCCCAGATGTTTGTCCGGCGAAACCACCACGACCGATCGCCCCATTTTTTTAACCTGCACCGCAGCGGTTACAGCGGCGCTTGTCCCCCCATAAATCACCACGTCGTACGACGCTCCCCAGGAAACGCCGGTTCCCCAAAGAAAAATAAACGCGACGATCCATCGATTCATACCATCACTCCCAGGGGTGTCTTGAAAAAAGGAAGGTTTGGGAAGGGGAGCCTGAGAGGAATTCTTTTTCCAAGGATTCCTCCCAGGGGTGTGGCATGGGAGGGTTACTCCGGCTGCTTCCGCAACGAAATCCACTCCGTGTGGAAAATCTCGCTCTCGTCACAATCGATCCGACGGTACGTGTGCGCTCCGAAATAATCCCGCTGCGCCTGCAACAGATTGGCCGACAACCGCTCGCTGCGATACCCATCGTAATACGCCAACGCTCCGGAAATCGCCGGGCAGGGGATTCCACGCTCCACCGCCGTCTTGACTACCAGACGCCACGCATCCTGCGCCTGGGTCACCTCGGTTTGGAAGTAATCGTCCAAAAGCAGGTTGCCCAGTTTCGGGTTCTTGTCAAACGCATCTTTGATCCTTTGGAGGAACACCGCACGGATGATGCAACCGCCCCGCCATAAAAGCGCAATCTGGCCGAATTGCAAATCCCACCCGTCCGCCGCCGCAGCCATCTGCATCTGCACGTACCCTTGTGCGTAAGAGCAGATTTTGGAAGCGTACAGCGCCTTGCGTACCGCCTCGATAAATTCCTTTTTGCAACCTGCGTACGGAGCCAAATTTTGCGGGCCGACCAGCACCTTGCTGGCAGCGACACGCGCTTTTTTCTGGGCCGAAAGCGACCGTGCGTACACCGCTTCCGTCACCAGCGTGCTGGGAGCGCCCAGGTCCAAAGCCAGCTGGCTCATCCATTTCCCCGTCCCCTTCGCGCCGGCGGTGTCGAGGATGTAGTCCACCAGAGAATTTCCCGTCTTGTCGTCTTTCACGCTGAAAATGTCGCGGGTGATTTCAATCAGGTAACTGTCCAAATCTCCCTTGTTCCACTCGGCAAACACGTCGTACAGTTCGTCGTTCGTCAGCCCCAACACGTTCTTCAAAAGCCAGTACGCCTCGCAGATAAGCTGCATGTCGCCGTACTCAATGCCGTTGTGAACCATCTTCACGTAATGCCCGGCACCACGGGGGCCGATCCACTCGCAGCACGGAATGTCATGATTCGGCCCGACTTTCGCCGCGATGGACTGGAAAATATCCTTCACCAGCGGCCACGCCTGGGGCGATCCGCCAGGCATGAGGCTGGGGCCTTTCCGCGCCCCTTCCTCTCCCCCCGACACGCCCGTGCCGATGTACAGAAGCCCCTTCGACTCGACGTATTTCGTGCGACGATCCGTATCGCGGAAATGCGTGTTCCCCCCGTCGATGATCACGTCGCCCGGCTCCAGAAGCGTCAGGAGCTGCGCAATCACCGCATCCACCGCCGCGTTGTTCGGATACAAATCCACCTCCGGCGCCGGAACGGGATCCTTGGACTGAATCATCAGCATCACCTTTCGCGGACGCTCCAGGTTGGCAACCAGCTCCTCCAGCGAATAGCACGGCACGATGTTGCGTCCCTTCCCTTTCACTTCGGGCGAATTGCAGAAATCGTCCACCTTGGAGGTCGTCCGGTTGTATACCGCGACGCTGTATCCATGATCTTCCATGTTCAGAACAAGATTCTGACCCATAACCGCCAGTCCCATCAACCCAATCGAGCATTTCGCCATTGTCGGCTCCTTACGTAATGTATTTGTTGTTAAAAATCAAAAAGGAAACATTTTCTCTATTTTACCGTGGTGCGGAATATTGTCAAGGAATCACCTGCTCCCCGCGGTAGGTTCATGGGTCGCGTATCGTAAGTCCGGCAAATCGGTTCCATCGGGAGCACAAACCCGCATGGAAAGCACCCACTGCCACTGCGTGTGGCTGGCCCGAACGACGAACGTGTTCCACCCCTCCCTCAGCGAAATGTCGGTGGAGGCTCTCTTTTCCCCGCCACGAACGAAAAAGTTCTCGTACACCTTCTTGCCATTCAGATACAGCACCATCGGCTCGTTCGTGCTGAAGGAATGGACGCAAAAATCCACCCGGGCGGGCTGCGCTTTCGGACTGTAAATCCGCCGAAGGGTGTATGCGGTCGCGAACCCCGAAGCGTTGTTCATTGCACAGAAATCGACGTTGTTCGGGTCGTCGCCACCGGTCAGGTCGGCCGTGGGGTAGTAAACCAGCCAGTCCACCTTTTTACCATCCACCACCGTTTCCAGCGGGTCTTTCCCGGCCAGCACGTCGGCGTCGATGGGCGTTTGAGCCGACGCTTCGCGGAACGAATGGGGATCGTGGAACGGTGCGGCGGCAAACCCGTATGCCACGCAGAACGGCGCGTTTCGTTTCACCGTTCGCACGAGATTTCCCGCCTGGACGCGAATTTCTTCACTCAGCGTGTCGCAGCTCCCGGAGAGCGTCAGGGTGAATCCCTCGTCGCCAAACGTTTCGATTCGGTCCAATTTCAGGCCTGGCGGCGGCGTCACGGTCAGTTTCTCCCGGCTTTCCCCACGCAAAAATCCCTTCACCACCACCGTCCCCACCGGAGCTGGCGAAACGACGTACAGACTCATCCCCGGCGTCGAAAAATCCCGCATGAATTCCGGACAGTGCTTCGCCAGATACGCATCCGCCGCCTTCTTTTGGCCGATGGCGTTCAGGATGCTCCACGTCATGCAGGCGTGGCCGTCGGCACCGGGATGCACGTAGTCGGCAATCATCCGATACGTGTTGTTTGCCTTACGTGCGTTTTCGTGGAAACGTTTGAAGTCCGAACGAATCTCCACCATCCCCGCATGGTTCGCCTTCGCCACCTCCCGAATGGCCTGTTCCATTTCGTCCATTTCCAGGTTTTTGTAAGAAAACGGCGATTCCGTCAGCATTGTCGGGGCACCCAAAAGTAACTTCTGAAACGAAATACGGGCACGCAAAAGGTCGATGAGCTTCTGGTATTCCGCCTTCCAGATTTCCCATCGGTCGGCCCCATCCGTCACCAACGGACGGAGCACGTCGTTCATTCCCAACAGGATCAGCACCGTGTCGGCCCCCTTGTCCATCTCCTCCTTGACGAAAATACCGGGGATGTCGAGCCGGTTGTTTTGCGTTTCCGACGCCTTCACGACGTTCTGCCACGACTGAACCGTCTGTCCGCTGCCGCCCAGAGGGACAAACTCCACGTCCGTAACCCCCGCCTCGTCCAACGCTTTGCGAACCTCATGCGTGTAGCCACATGGCAGATTCATCGAATGCCCCGTGATGCTGTCTCCCACGACCAGAATCCGCTCCGCAAACACCGGCAGACTCGCCGCCAGCAAAACCCATAAAACCATCAACCGTTGGAACATGTTGGAATCTCCTGTCCTGAATCAAGTGAACCTTCATTATAAAAACTCTCCCGGAACGTTACAATCCCCCCAGGAATCCGAAAAAACAGAAAAATATATTTCGGATAAAATTGCACTGGTATAATTTCCGAAAATGTGGTAGAATATCTCCGTTAGAGAAATTTTGAAACCTTTATCCCTTCCAAGCCATGCTGTACCCACTCCGTTTTTTGCCTATTTATAAATCTGCCATCTGGGGAGGGGAAAACCTGTCCAAACATTTTGGACGCGCTCTCCCCCAGGCGACGCATATGGCCGAATCGTGGGAAGTCTCCGGACATCCGGACGGGATAAGCGTGGTGGCCAACGGCCCTTTGACCGGAATGCCCATGACGGAACTAATGGCCCGATATCGCCAGGAGCTGCTGGGAACGCACGCGTCGTCGTCCCGCTTTCCGCTGCTGGTGAAATTCCTGGACGCCCAACACCAGCTCTCCGTGCAGGTTCACCCCAACCGCCAGTACGTCGAGGAAAATGCGTTCGATGATTTTGAAAAAGCCGAGGCGTGGGTCGTCCTCCGCGTAAACCCCGGAAGCAGGCTGACGCTCGGTTTCAAGGAGCACACCTCCCGCGAAACGATTCACGACGCCCTGAAAGAAAACCGGCTGGAAGATTTGCTCGCGACGGTCGAACCCCAACCGGGAGAATGCTATTTCCTGCCCCCAGGAACCGTTCATTCCCTCGGCGCAGGCATCCTGCTTTACGAAGTCCAGCAATGCAGCAACCTCACGTTTCGGCTTTACGACTGGAACCGCCCGGACGAAAACGGACAACTGCGTCCCCTCCACATCACGCATGGACTTCGTGCCCTGAACCCCGAACATTGGAATACCACGCCCATTTCCCCCCGTCCGGGAAACGCTCCGGGCCACGAAATCCTGCTGGAAACCCCCTATTTTCACCTTGCGCGGCAGACGTTTTCCCCGCGTGCGTCCCATTTTACCACCGGCGGCGACGGTCGCTGCCATGTGCTGACCCTGCTGGAAGGAACCGTTTCCATTCCCGGGTTGGAAACCCCCATGCAAAAGGGCGATACGGTGGTTTTGCCCGCCGTGCTTTCCGCGACGACCCTTTCGTGCGTGGAACATGCCGTCCTGCTGGATGCCTCAAACGAATAAGACCATGATGCGTTATTGGATTATTTTCCTGTTAGGGATGGAACTGGCCTGCTGCGGGTGCGTGGGAGGGCGACGCTTTGGATTTCCACACCCGGAACCGGTGCCGCGTCCGGTGACAGAACGCCGCGCCGAGCGGTTCGACCCGTATCCCGACCCCAACATCGGCCCCGCCATTCCCGGCTCCCGACCGCGCTGTTTTGAAACTCCCGCTACGGAGAAGTATTCCACCCCCAAATTTCAGCGACTGTAACTTTTTGGAAAGAACATGATTTCACGCATTACCGGCGTTCTGTCCGCCATTTACGAAGACCATATCGTCCTGAACGTCGGCTTTTTGGGGCTGGATGTCCAAATGCCCGAATGCACCCGCCGTCAGTTGACCTCCATGCTGAACCACGAAATTTCGCTGTTCACCATTTTCTACATCGACGGCAACCCGACGCAGGGGAAACTCACCCCGCGACTGGTCGGTTTCCAGACCGAAACGGAGCGGGAGTTTTTCGAGCTTTTTTGCAGTGTGGATGGGCTGGGAGCGAAAAAGGCGCTCAAGGCGATGACCTGCCCGGTAAGCGAGGTGGCGTTCGGAATCGAGTCCCAGGACGCGGCCTTTCTCTCCACGCTTCCCGGCATTGGTGCTGCCACGGCGGAGCGGATTATTGCCAAACTCCGACGCAAAGTTGCCCGATTCTCGGTCGCGCCGCGGGATGAAACGGTCGGTGCTGCGTCCGGCATTTTTACCGAAGCATTCGAAGCCCTCATGGCATTGGGACACTCCGAATCCGACGCCCGTCGAAAACTGGAATCCCTGTCGAAAAAACGGAAAAAATTCACTTCCGTGCAGGAAATCCTGGAGGCCGTCTATCATAATTAGACCCTCTAAGACGGCAACGGTTTTTAATTGATAATTGATAATTGATAA
>JAUNBJ010000050.1:13080-24374 GCA_030535245.1 Planctomycetia bacterium
AGCAACCTCTTACTACTCAGAAAAGGGCCAGCACACCCCCATTAACCATTAACCATTAACCATTAATTATCAATTATCGCCGCACTAATAATTCAGCAGGCCGAATTTCTTCATCACCTTGTACGTCAAAAACGCGATCAGGACGAATACGAGAAACAGGAGTCCATAAGAAGCCCACATCGGAAGCCAACCCTGCGTGAACGCCGTGTACTCCGACATGCCGCCGATTCCCGCTATCAGATTCATCGGCATGATCAATAACGAGATCACCGTGAGCCGCTTCATCAGATTGTTCAGGTTGTTCCCCATCATCGAAATCCGCGTGTCGGTCATTTTCGTCATGATACTGGTCGTGATGGCCGCTTCCTGACAGCACTGTGCACTGTCCAGACGAATGTCGTCAAGCGTGTCTTTCTGCATGGAATTGAACCCCAGTCGCTCGGTACTGTTGTAGATACGCTCGATAAGCGAGTTGTTGCCGTTCAGGGCATTGACGTAATACGTCAAACTTTTGCCCAGCGAAAACAGATCAATCAGCCGCTTGGTATCCTCCGCCTCGATAACTTCCTCCTCGATCTGCTCCATCCCCAGACTGATACACCGCAAGTGTTCATGGAAATGAAGCGTCGTGCGGTGCAGCACGTTGATGAGCAGATCGCGAATATCCTCTCCGCGGGCCACCGGCATAAGGAACTCCTTGTGCGGCATCGGCTCGTTAAAGATGAACAGCAGCCGATCCTCGTAAATCACCGCACCCAACGACGTCACCCGGAACTCGATGTGCGTATCCACCACGCCAATATGCAGTGGGTGTTTCAAAATGATCACGATTTTGTTGTCACGGCTTTCGACACGGGGAAGCTCGTTTTCATCCAAAACCGATTGCAACGTGTGATGGCCCAGGTCGAATTCGTCACGAATGAACGCTTTTTCCTTCTGGTCCGGCTCCGTACAGATCAAAACCGGAGCTTCCGAGCAGTCTTCCGTTTCCACTAATTTGCCGTTTTCAAAAATATATGCGGAAATCATGGTATCCTCCTGCCTGCGGCCCATCACGGCCACGTCTAATAAGGGCAACTTCGAAAACCCAATCCTGTCCAAACGGTGATGGTTTGCTTCCAGACGACGCTGCTGTAAGCCTGACGTCGTTTTGCCGAAAGCGTAAATCCCACCCTTTGACCTGCGGAAGCGGTTTGGGGAAGGTGCCAATCAATGTGCCGCCTTAATCTGATCCCAGATGGCGGAAAATTTCTCAATGTCCGTTCCCAAATCCTGCGTCAGCTGAGCACGCTCAAACTCCTTGTCTGAAATCAGGAAAATCGGCGAGCTTTTCATCGCCTCGGAAACGTAGTTTTGCACCCCTTCGATCGGCACCAGGTACTGCGTCCGCTCCAGATTTCGCCCCGCGTTTTTCGGGTCGCACATGAAGTTGATGAACTGGTATGCCAACTCGGGATTCGACGCGTTCGTCGGAATCACGAAATGGTCGATCGCCAGAATCGTCCCTTCTTTCGGAATCGCCAGTCGAATGTTTGGATCCTCGACCGTGAACTGGAGGATGTCGCCGCTGTAGCCCTGAACCACGAAAAATTCGCCGCTGGCCAACCCCTGCTTCACGTCGTCCACCCCGAATTTGGCAATGTTCGCTTTCCATCGAATCACCAAATCCCGCGCTTCTTCCAGCTGCCTGGGATCGACCGAGTTCATGTCGTAGCCCAAGGTGATGAGCGCCGCACCAATCACCGCTCGCATGTCCTCTAAAAGCGTCATACGCCCGGCCAGCGCCGTATTCTCGTAAATCCGCCAGGAATCGGGAGCCTTGCCCAGCTTTTCCGCGTTGTAACCGAAAGCGGTCAGACCAATGTAGTACGGCACGCTGTATTCCAGATTCTCGTCCCCCACCTTCGCGGCCAGGCGACGATCAATCCCCTTCACGGCGTTCGGGATTTTGGCGTGATCAAGCGGGCGAATCATCCCCTCGCGTTTCATGATCTCCACCATGTACGTCGTTGGCAAAATCACATCGTAGCCGATGTTTTCCGCCTTGAGCTTCGCCAGCATCGACTCGTTGGAATCGAAATAATCGAACACCACCTCGCAGTGGTACGCCTCCTCGAACTCCCGAACCGTGTTCTCGTCGATGTAGTCCGCCCACGTGTAAAAATACAGCTTTTGCTTCTCCGGCCCTCGCTGACACCCGGTTAAAAGCAGCATCGCCGCCAAACCTGTCACCGCCAAACCCATCGCCAGCCATCCTACAGGTCGTATCATACGCAACCCTTTCTTTGTGTTTTTCACAAAATCAACAAACTGCTTGTCGGCATGAGGGAATCCCCCCGCCGGACTCTCCATCCCACGCGACTTCCCAAAACCCATCCCCACGTGAAATTTCCCGTTTTAGGAATGGGTTTCCGGGAATCGCCTGTTTTTAATGATGTGCCGCCTTTACCTGATCCCAAATCCGCGAATACAACACATTGTTTTCGCCCAGGTCCTGAATCATTTTGGCATTGGCGTAGTTCTCCGAAATCGTTCGGAACATCTCGGAATTCCGCAGCTCGTCGGGGAGCAGCTCCACCGCTTTGGAAACCGGAATGTAATATTGGGTAAATTCCATGTTGGCGGCCGCATTTTTCGGGTCGCACATGAAATTAATAAACTGGTGGGCCAGCTGGGGATTGGTCGCGTTCGTCGGAATCACGAAATGGTCGATCGCCAGAAGCGTTCCTTCCTTGGGCATCGCAAAACCGATGTTCGGATCGTCCAGCGTAAACTGGAGCATGTCCCCGCTGTAGCCGTGTACCACGTAAAACTCGCCGTTGGCCAGCCCCTGCTTCACGTCGTCCACCCCAAATTTGGCAATGTTCGCCTTCCATTGAACCACCAAATCCCGCGCCGCCTCAAGCTGCGTCTGGTCGGTGGTATTGGGGTCGAATCCCAACGTCATCAACGCGGCCCCCAACGTCTCCCGCATGTCGTCCAAAAGCGCCATGCGTCCCTGGAGCGTCTCCTGCTCGAAAATCCGCCAGCTGTCCGGGACGGTCTTTAACTGTTCCTTGTTGTAGCCGAAACCGGTAATGCCCAGGTAATACGGCACGCTGTATTCCAGCTTTTCATCGTTCACCAGTTTTGCCGCCCGCGTATCGATGCTCGCTATCGCGTTGGGAATTTTTTCGCCGTCCAGTTTTTGCACCAACCCTTCCTGCTGCATGATTGCCACCATGTACGTCGAAGGAAGGATCACGTCGTAGCCCGTGTTGCCCGACTTGATCTTGGCCAGCATGGATTCGTTGGAATCGAAATAGTCCAGCACTACCGTGCAGTCATTTTCCGCTTCAAAAGCCTTCACCATTTCCGGATCGATATAATCGGCCCAGGTATAAAAATACAGCTTCGGCTTCTCGGCCCCCTTTTGGCAACCTGTCAGAAGTGCCAACCCGCACACCAACAGACCCAACGCGACTTGTTTCATCAATACCTCTCTCTTTCTGGAGTCCCGGATTTCATGGGAATCCCACTGTCGACAACTTCTAAAAACCCCAATTCCAGTTCCAAACGGGGGTTGCTCGCTTCCAGACGTCTTGCCGGAAAGCATGTTTCCCTCGTTTTTGCCGGGAAAGCGGTTTTTAGAAAATGCCTATCCTTTTCCTTCTACGACCTTGTTGCCCATACACAGGACCGACACGGTCACCAAAATAAACGTCACTCCCAACAGCGCCGACGAGATGGCACACATCCGTTCCGGACGCCCATGCTTGATGGCACTGTAAATATAAACCGGCAAGGTCGTACAACCTTTGCCCGATACGAAAAACGTCACGATGAAATCGTCCAGCGACAGCGTAAACGCCAAAAGCGCCCCCGCCGCAATCGCCGGAAACAACAACGGAAGCACGATCCGCCCGTTCGTCTGCCAGGAGGTCGCCCCCAAATCGCGGGCCGCCTCGACCAACGTGTAGTCGAATCCCTGCAAACTCGTCATGATCACAATCGCCACGTAACTGGTACAAAACGCCACGTGCGCCGCAATCACCGTTCCACGCCCCAGTTCAATCCCCAGGGCCGAAAAACAGACCAATAGACTGATCCCCATCAAAATCTCCGGCAACACCAGCGGAACGTACAAAAGCCCCGCATGAAACGACTGCAATCGGCTTCGATACCGATAGATAGCCAATGCCGCCAACGTCCCCAGGATCGTGGACAGAACCGCCGCGCTCAGCCCAATGACCAGCGTGTTCAGCGAGACTTCCAACACCCGCGGATCGTGAAATATCTGATCGTACCACTTCAACGTCCACTGACGCGCATCCATCCCCGGAACCCGGCACTGAAACGATTGAACCACCATCAAAAGCAGTGGCACGTAAAAAAACAACAACACAAAAATCGTCGTCAAAAGCGGAATCCGACTCGGTTTCATTCGTGTCCCTCCTCCTGGCGTCGCTTCGCACGTTCCCAATACAGGTACCCCAACCCGACAACCATCATCCCCACCAGCAAAGCCGACGACAACGCCGCCGCCTCTGGAAGGTTCCGATCCTGAAACGTTCGCTGGGCGATTTTGTTGGAATACAGCACACTGTTTGCGTCTCCCACCAGCTCCGGCACCACGTAGCACCCCAAAACCGGCACAAAGACCAGGATCGAGGCCGACAAAATCCCGCTCCAAATCCCCGGCAGAAAAACCTGCGACAGGGCCTGCCACGAGGTTGCCCCCAAATCACGAGCCGATTCCAGCAGCCGGAAGTCGAATTTCTCGATCGTCGCATAAAGCGGAATGATCGCGAACGGTAAAAAAATGTAAACAAACAGCAGGATCACCGCCTGCGGATTGTACAGCAGCAAATCGTTCGGCCCGATAACCCCCAGGTACAACAGCAGCTTGCCAAACGCACCGTTGGGATGAAGCACCATTTTCCACGCGCTTAAATGAACCAGCATGTTCGTCCAAAAAGGGATCACGATCGCCAGAACCAAAATGTTCCGCAGTCGCCCCTGGCACCGTGCCATCAGGTACGCCACCGGCAGCCCGATCAGGATGCACAGCAACGTCGCGATTGCCGAGTAGAGCAGCGTCTTGATGATAATCGGCACGTACATCCACTGGAACAGGCTCTCGATCGCCCGAAACGACCAGCCCTGTCCCACGCCGCCGGTCGGACTGCTGGCGCAAAACGCCGTGATAAAAATCACCAACGTCGGAACCCCTACCAGCCCCACCAGCATTCCCAGCGAGGGAAGTGTCAGCAACCCTTCTTTCCAGCGAAACGTCATGCCCCCACCTCGCCTTCTTCGGTAAATAGCTCGGCCCCCATGACTTCCCCCTGCGATTCGTCCATCGGAAGCAACAGGCAGTCCGAAACATGCCACGAAAGCTGCACCGATTCGCCCAGCTTCAATGGCGACGTGTTCGCGCGGGAATAGATCAACTGCGTCGCCATGATGGAGTAATCCTCATGCTCGCCGATCTCCACGAAAAAACGTGATTCCGAACCGTAGTAAATTTCACGTTCCAGCCGCCCCGTCAGGTAGTTCCGGAACACATCCCCATGATAACCCGACAGCGGCGTTTCCGTCCCGGTTGCGCCGATATGAAATTTTTCCGGGCGAATGCACAAAAGCACCTTTTCCCCCACCGCCAGACGATGGCCAAACGCCAGCTTCGCGCCATTGGTCGGGGCCGGGACGCAAAACATCGCGTCGGAATTTACCCCGGTGTCCGGAACCTGAACCAGGATGTTGCCATTGTCCAGAAACTGCCGGACGACCGCCTCAAAAAAGTTCATTCGTCCGACAAACGACGCCACAAAACGGCTTCTGGGATTTTCGTAAATGCCGTCCGACGTGCCAAATTGCTCGATTTTGCCGTTGTGCATGACCGCAATCCGGTCGGAAATGCCCAGCGCTTCCTCCTGGTCGTGCGTCACGTACAGGAACGTGATCCCCACCTCGTCGTGAATCCAGTCCAGCTCGGCCAACATGCGCTGCCGCAATTTCAAATCCAGCGCCGCCAGCGGTTCGTCTAAAAGCAACACCTGCGGACGATTGATAAGTGCCCGCGCAATGGCGACCCGCTGCCGCTGCCCCCCCGAAAGTTTGGTCGTCTTTTTGCCCGCATGATCGGTCAGTTCCGTCATGTCGAGCATCTTTTCCACCTCTTTTTTCACCTCGGCGTTCGGGACGTGTCTCAGCCGGAGCGGAAACGCGATATTTTCGTAAACCGAGAGATGCGGGAACAACGCATACTGCTGAAACACCGTGTGTACCGGACGTTTTTCCGGCGGCAGTTGGGTAATGTCCTGCCCGTTAATAAAAACCCGCCCCGCGTCCGGCATCTCAAACCCGGCACAAACCCGCAGGAGCGTCGTTTTTCCACAACCACTTGGGCCTAAAAGGGCGAAAACCTCGCCTTTTTTAATACTAAGACTGACACCGTCGACGGCACGATTCGCACCAAACGATTTGACGACGTTTTCAAATCTCAAAAAATCATCCACGCAACCGATCTCCGATAGTTGGTCCGGCAGGTCGGTGTGTCGCCCGGTCGGTGTAGAGAAAGACCGGTCACGGCGGGAAACTCACCCGCGCCGTTTGTCGTCCTTCCCGGTCGCCCGGAAAACCATGCAGCCTGTCAGAAAAGATTGGAAATGAAACCAAAGGGATAACACAAAACCACCAGATGCCCACCACGTTCTACAACGCAACAGGACCAAACCCAGCAATCCTCCTTCCGCACGGGACCCAAACGACACTTTACAACGATTGGCGCTAAGTATAAACATTTCCCCGCAAAATGCAAGTGGGAGCAGAACGTTTTTTTCAGAATCAAAACTTTTGCGTTTTGTTAAAAAATTTTCAGAATTTCCTTGACAAAACCGCAAATTGGACTATTCTATAAAGAAGTACCTTTAATATTGTTGTCCGGGGAGTGCTCCTTCTCCAAAGGCGGGAAGCTCCCGTAGTTCCAACGATCGTCCTTCCAGCGACGTGCCGTGCCGTGGATACCGGGGGGCCGCCCGCACTGCCAGAAACCGTGGAAAATGGGTTGGCGTTTCATACCGAGTGCAAAATTTTTGAAAAGAATCATTACCGAAGGAGAAATGGATCATGAAAACCTGCTTGAGAATTTTCAGCATCGTCTGTCTGGTTGGCGGACTGAGCGTTCCGGTTTTTGGCAAATATGTTTTGAGTACCGATGGGGATTGGCAATATTCGGGAACCGGTTCGCACTGGGTCGATGATGGCGAGTCAGAGACGGGAAAAGTCATCCGGGATTGTACCGTGACGCTGACGGATCACGGGTTATCGATCAATGGAGGGACGGACGGGAATTTGACGCTTGACGGGGCCACGGTGGTCTACAAACCGGACATTGCGAATGGCTCGCAGCCTGTTTCGTTGGGGACGTATTCTTCCAACGCAACGCTGACGTTGAATAATGGCAGTCGCTTTTACTGGGATACGGATGACGACTGGAATCCCGCTACAGGGGGAGGATATTCTTACGCAAGTGTAGGCGGGAGTGGATATACGGCGACGATCAACGTGAACGACGGAAGTTTGTTGGACATGAAGCGTCATTATTTAGGCAACCACAACGCATCGGGGAGTACCACGTCGGTGAATTTGAACGTTCACGGGGGGATGGTTTGTTATACGGGATCGCGTTCCGGATTGTATCTGGGATGGCACAATCCGATCACGATGACGATTTCCGACGGTGGTTTGGTATCGTCCAACACGACAATACTTATTGCGGATAGTGGGGGCAGTGCACGAAATAACGCTTCCACGGTCGCCATTATTGGGGATAGTGCCCTGACGGCCAAAGGTATGATTAGGTTTGGGCAATATGTGTATGGCCCCACAAAGATTTCCTTTCTTGCGGACAACAGTGGGTTGGGAAAGATGAGTTCGTCGGTGAATATTGACAAGAGAGAATATGGTACGGTGGTGTTGGGAATCGACCATGCTCTCGCGGTGATGGACGACAAAGCGTACCAGGTGATTTCCTCCACGGGTATCTCCAATTGGACGGATATCACGACCGGACTTTGGGTTACGAGCCAATCGGGAGGGAATGTTACCGCAACGTTGAATCCGACGCTGAAGCAGGGGGACGAGGATTTCAAGCTGGTGATTGGGGAGCGTGTGGATGTTACCGATTCGCTTGCCACGCGGGGGTGGACGGAGATTACCGCGAGTGAAACGTATGCGTTGATGTTGGAGTTGGACGGGTTGGACGGGATGACCGCATTGCAGGAGTTTGTAGACTGGTACAACACGTCGGACAATGATTCCAAGGCTGTCGCATTGACGGATAATCTGGTTTCGCTTTCCAATTTCGCGGCGGGAAATGGATTTTTCGCGTGGGATTTCAGTGAGTACACGAAGGCGAACGTCGGGCTTGGCAACATAGGAGTGGCGGTGGCACCGGAGCCTGCGGCGTGGTTGCTGCTGTTGTGTGGGCTTTTGGGGCAGAATTTTCTTCGTCGCAAAGGAAACAAGAGATGAGAAGTAAAATTTCGTATTTCACAAAGCAAAGGGGCGTTTCAGGAAGAACCTTTGCACAAAGTACCTGCCGACCGGTGGTATGGTACCGGCCACACCCGGCTTTCACGCTTGTGGAGTTGCTGGTCGTGATTGCGATCATCGGGATGTTGGTGGGATTGCTTTTACCGGCGGTGCAGCAGGCACGGGAGGCGGCACGCCAAATGCAGTGCAACAACAATCTGCGGCAGATGGCGTTAGCCTGTTTGAACACGGAGGCGACGACGAAAAGTCTTCCGTCGGGAGGGTGGGCGACCAACTGGCAAGGGGATGGGGATCGAGGTTTTTCGGACAAGCAGCCGGGGAGTTGGATCTTCGCAATTTTACCGGCGATGGAGCAGAACGCGTTGTTTCAGCTTCCGTCGGACGGGGATGCGGCGACCGTAACCCAAACGCAGAAAGACAACGGCAAACCGGTGTGGTCCACATGTTTATCGTTTTTCCATTGTCCGTCGCGTCGGATGGGGGTTCCGAATTACACGCGGATAACGACCTACAAAAATGCCACGGCTGAGTCAAATTTGCAGGCGAAATCGGACTACGCGGCGGTTACGGGCGACACGAAGCCGGACGCGTCGGGTGGGGGGAGTTCCATTGGCAGCATCCAAGACGGGGATGAGCTTTGCCGTACGGGGAAGTGGCTTCACGAGGGGAATGGGGTGATTTATACGGGGAGTCATGTCAAACTTGCGGAGATTCGAGACGGGACGACGAACACGTATCTTTTGGGGGAGAAGTACCTGGCGCCGAACCGGTATGAACCGACCAGCACGTCGGACATGTGCTATGGGGACGACGTGAACGCCTATACGGGTGGGGACGACAACCAGCGTTGGACGGCGACCGTGCCGCTTCAGGATCGGATGGGATACACGCCATGTTATGGTCTGGGGAGTTGCCACGCAGGGGGTCTGGGAATGGCAATGTGTGATGGGAGCGTCCATCGTGTCAGTTATTCGATAGACGCCACGGTGCATCGGAATTTAGGGATTCGTGCGGACGGCAACGTCGTGACCCTGCCGGAGTAGAAGGGAACGCCGCGTTTGGGAACCGGAAAGGGCAAAACGCGGCGGCAAGGGGGTTCCGGGCTATTTTCCCAGAGGTTCGAGGCGAATGCTTCGGAATTCGATTCCGGCCGCTTCGGATTGGATTTGGATTTTTCCGGCGGTGGGTCGGACGTTGTAGGCTTTGTTGACGACGGTGCCGTTGAGGATATTGACCAGCGTATCCCCATCGGCGATGACAACGAGGGTATTCCACTGGCCGAGGGGTTTTTCGAGGTCTTTGGAGCCGCGGAATCCAACGGTATCGGTCCAGTTGGGGTCGCGGTCGAACCAGTTGATGCGTCCGCTGTGGATGGTGAGGCGTTCCCCTTTTTCGGTGGGGTCGAAAACGCCGCAGTTTTTCTGCTTTTCGGGTTTACAGGGGGTGGAGATGGAGAAGTTCTCGGTGCCGTCCCCAACGACGATGAAGTCGCCGGTTCCCCCTTCGATGATATTGCATTCGATGGAGGGAATCCAGGTTCCGTGCCAGCTTCCATCGTCGCCGACGGAGTGTACCAGCACGCCGCAGTCACGGGCGTTTTTGACGCGTGGGGGTTGGGTTTTTCCGGTCCAGCGGTATTCAAGGGTGAGCTTGTAGTTGGAAAATTCCTTTTGGGTGGTGATGCAGCCAAATTCCTGGCCGGAGATGTGGAGCAGGTCGTTTCGGACGGTGAATACTCCGTTGGGGTCGTTGTGGGTGCCGCGATCTTTGAGGAAGGTGTACCATCCGTCGAGGTTTTTCCCGTTGAACAGTTCTTCGGCAAACAGCGAGGTGGCACACAGGGCAATCGTAAGGGAGAGCAGGAATTTTTTCATGGCAGGCTCCTGGGGTTGAAAGGAAAGTTAACATGTAGACGATTCTTTCATCCTACCCGATGGGGGACAAATTGACAACGAGGGGGGCATGAGGGGGGAATCTATTTTTTTACGCGGTACCCCAATGAGGGTGCCCTTGTAAAAACATTCTTTTATGGTACAATCCCTTTTTAAGTAGGCGGGTGGATTTGGTGCCCGGTGTACACCCATTCCTTTTCAGCAATAAGGCGGTGCGTCATGCGAATTGCGGTTGGAAGCGATCATCGTGGAGTGAATATGTTGTCTCAGGCGATAGAAGTTCTGCGGCAATATGGCCATGAAGTCGTTGAGAGCAAGGTGCAGCAGGTCGAGGGGACGATTGATTATCCCGACGTAGCGGCGGCGGTAGCGGCACAGGTAAGCCGTGGCGACGTGGATCGCGGATTGTTGATTTGCGGTACGGGGATTGGGATGGCGATAACGGCGAACAAGTTTCCGGGCGTGCGGGCGGCGGTCTGTTTGGACGAGCTGACGGCGGAAATCAGTCGTCGACACAACAATCTGAACGTGTTGTGTCTTTCGGGCGACATGCTGGGGCAGAATGCGCTGGGAGGGGTGATTCGGGTCTGGCTCGACACGCCATTTGAGCAGGGGCGTCATCAGCGTCGTATCGATAAGATCAGCGATATTGAGCGGGACATTGCCGCGGAAAAACGCCCGTAGTGCTTTGTCACGAAAATAAATATTAATAAAAGCGAACGCAGTGAGCGTAGTAAAAAGTTTTGGGAGGTGGGTTCCTCCCCAGAGGTTGGAAGCGTGATTGTTAGAACTATCGCGCTTCCAGTCTCTTGAGAGGAAACGCGATAGAATAAGGGAGGCCAGAAGCGCCAGCGCCTGCCTCCC
>JAUNBJ010000051.1 GCA_030535245.1 Planctomycetia bacterium
ACCCCTCCGAAAACTTTTAGGCTAATATTGTTTATTTTTTGGACACAGCACTAGGAAAAAAAAGAACGGAAGATGTTCACCTTCCGTTCTCGAATACGATTCTCAATAATTCAATTCAATGTCGAAACATCAGCCCAAGTTGGCCAGTTTTTCGATCAGGTTGACCGAACGATTGCTGTAACCCCATTCATTGTCGTACCAGGAGAGCACCTTGAGCATGGTGTCCTGCATGACGGTCGTCCAGTCGGCGGCAAAAATGCTGCTGTGGGGATCGTCAATGATGTCGGACAGCACGATCGGGTCTTCGGTGTAATCCAGAATCCCCTTCATGGCGCCATTGGCAGCTTCCTTGACGGCGGCGTTGACCGCTTCCTTCGTGACCGGTTTTTCGGTCTCGACCGTCAAGTCCACAATGCTACCGGTTCCGGTCGGAACGCGGAGGGAATAACCCGTCAGCTTGCCGTTCAGTTCGGGCAACACCTTGCCAACCGCAGCGGCAGCACCGGTGGTGGTCGGGATGATGTTCAGGCCAGCAGCACGACCACGATAGAGGTTTTTGTAGGGGATGTCCAGAACGACCTGGTCGTTCGTGTAACTATGGACGGTGGTCATCAAACCACGAACGATCCCGAATTTCTCGTGGATCACCTTGGCCAGCGGAGCCAGGCAGTTGGTCGTGCAGCTCGCGTTGGAGACCAGTTTGTTGGCGGATGTCAGCGTATCGTCGTTGACGCCCATGACGATCATGACCGCATCGCCACCCTTGGTCGGGGCGCTGATGACGACTTTCTTGGCGCCGGCGTCGAGGTGGCTGTCATAGCCCGCGGCGGTTTCCGTTTTGGCACTGGTGAAACGTCCGGTCGATTCCAGAACGACGTCCACACCCTCTTTGCCCCACGGCAGTTTGGCCGGGTCGCGTTCGGCCAGAATATCAATCTTTTTGCCGTTGACGATCAGAGCGCTGTCCGTGTAATCCACGGTGCCCTGGAAGCGGCGGTGAATGCTGTCGTATTTCAGAAGCATAGCAAGCGTTTTCGTATCCGTCAGGTCGTTAATGGCAACGACCTCGAACTTTTCAGGCTGAGCAGCCATAATACGGAAAACCAGACGACCAATACGACCGAAGCCGTTAATACCTACACGAATTGCCACGGTGATGTCTCCTTCAAATAGAAACGAACCAGATTACTTCCACCCCGCGTGCCCTTACAGACCGTCCAGGATGCGTCCCAAAATTTCCGCCTATTATACCCCACTTTGTGATTCCTGCAAGTACCAGCACAAAATTTGGTAAAGGATTCATGGGTTGGCAATTGGAGGAGCCGTGAACGGAGGGCTTTCGCCCGTAGTTCTGAAAGAAGTGGGTGGCGGTTTCCTGTGCTTCAGGGGCCACGCTTCGCTCCGTTCACGGCTTGGAATTGGTTCAACGATTCCTTAATGCTTTCGCCGCCAGCCCCATACCCCGGCACAACCGAGCAGAATCAGGAGCCAACTGGAAGGTTCGGGAACGCTCACCTGCGCGTACAATCCCAAACCATTTCCGTAATTGCCAATTCCCAACGTCCAATATTGGCCGCTGGGAAGATTCGACGAAACGAGGAGGGATTCCAGATCCAACCCCGCGAAACTGGTGCTATCCCCTGCCAGCAGGAAGAATGTCTCGCCCAAAACAGGATAAAAATCATCCTCCAGCATAATTTCCAGCTCACTGCCAGAAAGCACCTGAACCGAACCATCGAAAACCGTCGGAAGGTAGGTTTCTCCCAGGGTCGTTACCCAGGTTCCGTAAAGCGAGAAGTCGTCCTGCGTGAAAGTGAGCGACGAGTGGACTTTTCCACCCTCCATCGTGACCGCCCCGACGGTTCCCGAACCTGCCAGTTCTCCCTTCGCCCCAACCGTAATCGGCTGTGTGAAGCTCTGATTTTCTGCGATCGTCCAGGTTCCATCGACAAGATTCCACGAACCGGTAAAAAGGCTTACGTCGCCTGTCCAGGAATAATTTCCACCACCCTCCAGAACAACGGAACCCCTTCCTTTTACCGAATTGTTCACCGCCACATTGTTGGAGCGGACGAATTTCAGTATCGCACCGCTATCGATGTTCACCTCTCCCGTTCCGAGTGTCCCGGTCGTGCCGTCGAACGTCTTGTTATTGTTGATTTTGCCGATGTATCCGATCTGTAACGTCGTCGTTCCGACCACATTCGTGGCATCGTACGAATTATCGCCGGTCAGAATCAGCGTTCCTGCCACATTCCCACCTGTGGAAAGGGCGTAATCTCCCGTAATTTTACCAGAAATCATCCCGGTCGTTGCGGTGTCGTGATTCCGGGCGCTAATCCGAGTATCGCCAAGGAGCGTGACATTCCCTGTGATATGGGACATGTTAAGACCGCCAGCGGCATTCGTACTCACTGCTCCCGCCAGCCGCAAAGCACCAAAACGCTCGCTGCTATTCCAGCCGATTCCTGAAAGATAGAGGTTCTTGGAAATATCGATACTGCTTGTTACCCAAAACTGAGCGTTGTCAATCGCTCCAATGGCATACGAACCGCCAGGATTGTTGCTGATTTGCCAACGGTTGTCGCCGGATATCAGATAAACCCCGGTAAATCCAGTTAAATTCGATACTCTGGGAGTGGTTTGGGCCTTCTCACCCGAAAAATGAACCTGGTAGGTTCCCGCACCGGTAATCGCCGGAAGGGTAATCGCTTCGTAGTTCGCCTGGAACGTCGTTCCCGCTTCGATTTCTATGGAGGTAATCGTGCTGGCAATCGAACCGGTAAGCGTTCCATGCCCGCCGCCGGAAAAGATGATTTTCCCCGTACCTAAAATGGAGTTGGAAATATCGTAATCATTGGAACGGGCAAATTTCAACGTCGCTGCGGTATTGAGGGTTACACTTCCCGACCCCAGTCCCCCCGTCGTGCCGTCGAAGGAAAACGATTTCGCCGTATTTTGGACGTACGCTTCCGGAGATCCCGTCCACTCGTAACCTGTAGCCGTAAAACTTGTATTGACCGCACCGACTTGCAAAACCCCCTTGCGAATGTCCCAGTTGGCAGTCAGCGACGCGTTATCGTTGATAAGGACAAGCGTTCCGGCTCTATTGTCTAACGTTGCATCCTTACGAAGCGTGTACGTTTCCCCCTCCGTTTCCCCGGAAGTTTTGATCTCCCCCGTAATGTAGGCGAGTAAATTGCAGTTTTCACCAACTTCCACACCAATGGAAGCATCGGCCAGCAGCGTTACATTTCCTGTCATGGCGATGGGCGTTGTGTAGGCCTGGCCTCCTAAACCAAAGCGCAAGGCTCCGGTATTTTCCAGTGTGCCATCTCCTTTGATAAATCCATAACCCTTGATAAAAACGTCGTTATCCCAAAAGGATGCCTTGCTCTCGCTTGTGCTTGTGTAAATCCACATGCACCCTCCACCTTGCAATGTGGCGTTGGAATAATCGACGTAGATGTCGTTCCCATTATAGTAAGCTGCTCCGTTGGTACTTGATACCCGCGATGTAATCGTCGTTGTACCACGGCACCAGCCCCAGTTTCCTGCCAAAAACAGAAAACAGAAAACCAGGCCCAAGATATTTCGATTCATTTGTATTACCTCTTTGCCATAAATATTTATGTTATATATTGTGAGCCATTGTTATCGCGACGGAACACGAAACGCGCTGGACACAAACCACAGTTTCCATTATACGCACAGTTCCTTGAAATCGCAAGTATTTTTTGAAAAAATTTAAAAATTTTTCCTACTTTAAATACGAAGTTAACATTTTCCACCATTCTTTGATTCTTTTGCACGATTCTTTCGTTCCTCAAGGGGGAAGTGCAAGCCGGATCGGAACCCTTTGGGGAGCTAAAATTTCACGCGTTGGAGGCACCCTTTTCGCTTGCAGGGTTCGGTTTTTAGGAGGTTCCGAGTGCCGATGGTTCATTCCGGGACGACGCGACGATAAAAATTTTGAAAAAATTTCCCACCCCCGGTTGCGAAAGGTGGGGAAATTTTACATAATAAAGAAATTGTGTGTGGGGAGAAATGAATTTTCCCCGCTGAAAACCTACCTTTGTTTCGTGGCGGGAAGGCGATTCGTGCTGCGAAATATACTGGTAACCTCTAAAAAACCCAATTCCGGCCCATGGAAATGGTTTTTAGAAGGTGCCTCTACGAATTCGTTAAGGAGTCCAAAATGAGTCAATCCAATCGTCGTAATTTCCTGAAGGTTTCGGGGCTGGCCGCTGGTGCCGCCGCAGTGAGCAGTTTGGGTGTCAGCCGCAGTGCGTATGCGGAAGGTGCCGAGAAAATCAAGGCCGTGTTGATCGGCTGTGGTGGACGTGGCAAGGGTGCTGCGAACGATTTCCTTCAGAACGAAGGAACGGAGATCGTTGCGGTGGCGGACGCTTTTGAGAACAACGCCAAAAATGCCATGGAAACGTTCAAGGTTCCGGCAGACAAGTGCTTCTGGGGATTTGACGCATTCCGCAAGGCGTTGGCGTGTGATTGCCAGTATGTCATTCTGGCGACCCCTCCGGGATTCCGTCCGATTCACTTCAAGGCGGCCGTGGAAGCGGGCAAGCATGTCTTTATGGAAAAGCCGTGCTGCGTGGACGCGCCTGGTTTCAACATGCTGATCGACGCCTGTAAGATGGCGGACGAGAAGAATCTGAAGGTGGGTGTTGGGCTTCAGCGTCACCATGAGAAAGCCTACCTGAACGGGATTAAGGAAATCGTCGATGGCAAATATGGCGATATTCTCTACACGCGTGTTTACTGGAACGGCGGCGGCGTCTGGGTGCGTGGTCGGAATCCGGAATGGACGGAAATGGAATATCAGATGCGGAACTGGTATTATTTCAACTGGCTCTGCGGCGACAACATTTGCGAGCAGCATGTTCACAACCTGGACATTGGTAACTGGGTGATGAGTGTCACCAATACGGAACTGTACAACATGACCGACAAATACGCGCACCCGGTGCGTGTCAATGCCATGGGTGGTCGTGAAGTCCGTAAGGGGAGCGTCAATTACGGCGAGATTTACGATCATCACTTCTGCGAATTTGAGTATGCGGATGGGCGTCGGATGTACAGCCAGTGCCGTCATCAGCCGAACACGTGGAACAACGTTTCGGAATCGGCGATCGGTTCCAAGGGGCAAGGGGGTGTTTCCTCCCGTGGTGGCGGACGTAATCCTTACCAGCAGGAGCATACCGACCTGATCGCGGCGATCAAATCGGGTGCGAAGTACAATGAGGGTTGGTTGGGAGCTTACAGCTCGATGACGGCGGTTCTGGGCCGTTATGCCAGCTACAGTGGCCAGTCGATATCCTGGGACGACGCGGTTGCCAATGGTCCGGCCCTGATGATTTACGATGGCAACGACCAGCTCACGATGCAGAGTGAAGCTCCGGTGAAGCCGCTGGCCGAGCCGACGGAAACGAAGGAAGCCTACGCGATTGCGGTGCCGGGCGTCTGGAAGCCGTGGTGAGCGATGCCTTTGCCCGGAAGGTTTGAGAAATAGCTCAATACTTTCATTTCGACTATTAAGAGGGTGGTAACTTCTGAAGCCTCGTTGGGGCGATGTGTCATAGCCGTGGGTTTTCCTTCGGATTATGGGACTTCGCTCTGACGGTTTTTTTTTATAATACGGCAATTTCTAACAAAAAATCTCCCTGTTGCGTATTTTTTACTTGACAACCCGGTTTGCCCATGTTATACTGGAATCCAGTTTGAAAAAGTTTTCAAATGTCGTACGCATGAACTGTCGTTTATTTGGATTTTTGAATATCTGGAGTGACCGATGATCGTCTTGGGCGTTAATTTGCTGAAGGGGGGGGGGGGTAGGTAGTCGCTGCTTGTGCCATTCCCTGATGAAATGTTGGGGAATGTTGGTGGTGGTGCTGGCTTGGGCGATGCCTGCCTGGGGACAGAACACGATGGAGCGTTGGAACGGGGATACGCTGACCGCCTCGACGACGGGAACGGATGCTACCGCGTTTTACAGTGTCGTGACGGGTGGTAACGGTGGACAAGTCGTGAAGATTTTCAGCGATTTTGACTTGACTGGGAATAGCACTCAACTGAGGCCTAGCTCGAACACAACCCAGGCGACGGCCATAACGTGGCAGGGAGTTGTGGAAGGTACGGCCCAGCGGACGATTAGCAATCATACGCGTCGTTTCTACGATTACGCAAGTGGTTATTTTAATTTCAGCAACCTGAGGTTTTATAATTGTGGTTATGCGTTTGATGCAACGAATGCATCTCGAAACACGGATTATGGGGCGATTCTCTGGGTTGGTTCGGGGGAACCACCGATGACGGTCTCCTGCGACAACGTTACGTTTGAGTCCTGCTTTGGCAGCGGGGCGGTATTCAGTACGGATCGGAACATAGAGCTTTCCGGTACGTATTCCCTGCTGAACAATAAATCGGACAATGTGCGAGCCCGATACGGTGCCATTAGTGCCAAGAATGTTCTTTTAACGGGCGATAGCTCGGTGGGAACGTTTTCTGGAAATGGAATCTACAATTCTTCGGCGCTCGATGCGACGCGGACAGAGGCGATCGACATTCACTCTACGGGAAGTACCACCATCCAGGGGGCGGGGAAATATACCCTGGATGGGGGAATCCAGGCCGGCAGTGGGCTAACGATCGGCGACGCATCTGGCAGTGCCACGAACGTCACGTTCAAGACGGGGGCGATCAATAAAATTACTGGGAACATCACCATTCAGAGCGGGGCGACCGTTACTTACGAATCGGGCGTGACGCAGACCGTATCGGGCAATCTGAATAATGCCGGGGCGATCATCACCGCTTCCACGTTGCAAAATCTGGCCGGAACGGTAGCGACCGCCACGGTGTCGGGCACCGATTTGGTTCTGAACAACACCAGCGACACGACGTATGCCGGGAGCGTGAGCGGTACGACTCTCACCAAAACCGGAACCGGCCGGTTGAACCTTTCCGGGACGAACAACGTGACGGGACAGGTGACGGTGAGCGAGGGAACCCTGAGGATTCCCCTTGCGCTTGGCAGAAGCGCCCATATTGCGGAAGGGGCGACGCTTGAGCTTTCCTCTGCTTATACGACCGCTTCCACAACGAGTACCCTCACCATAACCGGTTCCGGGAATCTGTCCACGGTAAGTGAGTGCTGGCTTTCCAATCCGGCTGGGTTGGATGACTTTACCGGGGATATTTATGTTTCCGGTGGAACTTTTGGCATGAAAGGAACGTTCGGCAATACGACCTCTACCATTTATCTGGCGGGGGGAGTGTTGCGAAATTTCGACGCGAACTCGATCTACGGGAACGACATTGTTATCAATAGTGCCTCTGGCGGATTTCGGCCGGGCTGGGCGAATTGCACATTGACGCTGAATGGTAAAATCTCGAACGGGACGCATAGCACGCTGTATATTCAGTCGGATTCCAATTTGAACTCGATCGTTCTTTTGACGAACCCCAACAACGATTACACGGATACGATCATTCAGAATGGTAGTCTGGGGGGCCGGCTTCGGATTACGGATTCCGGGGCGCTTGGGACAGGAACCGTCACGGTTACGAAGGCTGTCCGTGCCGACCCGACCCAAGAACGGACGTATCTGGACCTGAACGGTTGTGATTTTGTTTCCTCGCGGCTGGCGGGGGAGGGGGAAGTCACGAACATGAACGCGGCGGATCGAACCGATGTGGTTTTGGATTCGGCGACGCTGACGAACACGTATACGGGGAATATCCGGTTTGTGAAGGATTCCGGCACGACTACGCTTTCCACGGGGTATGCGTACACGGGGGGGACGGAGATCCGGGGCGGGACGTTGAAGCTGACGGAGACGGGGAGTTTGGGAACAGGCGGGTTGACGCTCACCGGGGGCACGTTGGAATTGGGTACCGGAGCGTACGATTTGGGCGCCATTACGGGGAATGGTGGTACGATTTTGTCCACCGTTCTTTCGGAGGAATCCTATTCCCAGCTAACGGCGGAGAGCATTTCCGGCGATGCGGCGGGGATTTTGGATTTCAGTTTTGATCCGGACGATTTTACGGTATCGCGTTTCTCGCTTTTCAGCAATGTTCCGTCGCTTGCGGATGGGCTGGACTGGGACCTGCTTTTGGCGCCGGAGTATCGTGGTTACTGGAATTTGACGCCCAACTCGGCGGGGGGATTGACCATGGGGGTGGATTGGAGTGCCGCTCCGGAGCCTGCAAGTGGGGTGCTTTTGCTTTTGGTTTTTTGGGGGTACGCGTGGCAGTGGAGAAAACGTAATGGGAGCGTTCATGCCTGACCTACGGTGGGGAAAAAGTGAGGGAAGTGTTTGTTTCCCGGAGAAATTACATCCGGAAGCCGTCGTCGTTGCGTCCGTGGATCCTGGCCCGATAACCGTAGGCGCAGCCGGCCCAGAGGGCGTTCTTAACGTAAGGGAGGCCAGAAGCGTTAGCGCCTGCCTCCCGGACTACTGGCAACCGGCGGTAGCCGTAGTCGCTCCCGGTCGTACCGGGTGCTGCCCGTACCCGGGGCCGGAGGCCGTTCGGAAAGAGAGGGAGGCTAGAAGCGAAGCGACTGCCTCCCGAACTATCGGCAACCGGCGGCAGCCGTTATGTGCCGCCCCGCACCCGGGGCCGGGCTTTACGTTGGTGGAACTTCTTGTGGTGATAGCGATTATAGGGATGTTGGTGGGGTTGTTATTACCGGCGGTTCAGCAGGCGCGGGAGGCGGCGCGGAACATGCAGTGTTGCAACCATTTGAAGAACATGGGTCAGGCGTGTTTGAATCATGAGTCGGCGCATCGGGTATTTCCGTCGGGGGGATGGGGGTGGAAGTGGCTTGGCGATCCGGATCGTGGGAGTGGTTGGAAGCAGCCTGGGGCGGCATTTTATGGGATGTTGCCTTATGTGGAGCAGATGGCGTTGTATCAGCTTACGAATTCGAGCGACAGCAATTTAGCGGCAAACGCGAAGGTATTGGCGCAGACGCCGTTATCGTTATATAATTGTCCATCGCGTCGTCCGGCAGGGACGTTTAGTGGGGGGACGTCGTTTGTGGTGGGGCCGAGTGCGACGGGAGTGAGTGTCTCGCCGATAGCGCGGACGGATTATTGTGAGAATGGGGGCGACACGTATTTTGAGCATTACCTTGACGAGATCAGTTATTTTTTGAAGAGTTACACTTCGGCCAACGCGACGGAGCAGAAGGTTTTGGCGGTGAAGCAGAAGTGCAATGGCATGTTTGCGCAGGGGGGTGGGATTTCGTTCCAGGAGATTCGGGACGGTTCCAGCAACACGATCTTGATGGGGGAGAAATATCTGAATCCGACGAATTACACGACGGGGTCGGACAATGGGGACAATGAGGGGATTTTCATGGGGCATGACAAGGACATTTGCCGATTTGCGGGGAGTTTACCGTATCAGGATCGTGCGGATTACGCGGCGATAACGAACTATGGCAGTGCGCATTCCGGGGGGTTCAACGCGACGTTTGCCGACGGATCGACGCGTCGGATTTCATACAGCGTCGATCTGAGCAATTTCAAAAATCTTTGCAATCGCAAAGACGGCAAGGTTGTGATAATTGATAATTGATAATTATCAATTATCTCAACCTCCGTTTTGCCCGTAGAGCGTTTTGAAAGGGTGTTGTATTTTTCTTTTTTGGAAGAAGGGTTAAAATCCTTATCTTTTAAACAACTGGCTTAAGTCGCCAAACCGTTTTAACCGATACAGATACTGAAAGTCTCGACAGAGGGGCTTTGCGGTGTATTTTAAACGGTTGGCAGGCTTGATACATGTCCGATAATCCTCAAAACGATGAATACGTTCGACCCAGGGACGAGAAAAAGGGGTTGGAGGGGGAAAATACGTCGTCAAACGAGGCGTCGGAGGGGAAGGAGAATCGGCTTCCGGGGTTACGTCGGGTGACGGGGGTTATCAAGATTGTATCTCCGATGAAGAATATCGAGACGATGGAGACGTTTGTACAGGAGTATGTTGGGCCGGATGTGCCTGCGTGTTCTGGGGGGGCGTCGAAGTCGCGGGAGAAGGAGATTGAGTCGCCGCTGTTGTTTGCTTCGGACGAGATTCTGCCGAAAAAGAACGAGCGGATGGAGATTTCGCCGGAGATAGCGATTTCGCGGGAGGAGCCGGGGACGTTTGCGGAGGAGATAGCGATTCCTCAGGCGACGCATACGGACGAGTTACCGCATGAGGTCCTTTTGGAGGGGGAGGTTCCGGTACGGGAGATTTTGCTGACGGAGACGGAACCGGAAATTATTACGGAACCAGAAACCATAGCAGAGACAGAGGTTGTTACGGAACCGGAAACTATAGCGGAACCAGAAACTATAACAGAACCGGAAATTGTGGCGGAACCGGAAGTCGTGGTAGAGCCGGAAATTGTTCCGGAAGTTCCCAGGGCGGAGGAAGCGGAGGTGCGCGTACCGGAGCCGGAGTTGGAGCCGGAGGAGCTGGAGACGTACGCCGAGGCGGAGGACGAACCGGTATCGGATATCGAGAACGAGCCGTTTTTGGTACGTTTGGGGGCGAAGATAGAGGATTGGATTTGTGCACTGGGCGACTTTACGATTTTCGCGTTTCGGGTTTTCTGGTGGGTTTTGCGGCTTCCGAGGCGGGGGACGCTGGTACCGTGCATGTACGAGATAGGGATCATGAGCCTTCCGGTGATTGCGTTGACGGGGACGTTCATCGGGATGGTGCTGGCGGTGCAAAGTTACAATCAGTTGAAAGGTTTTTACCTGGAAACGCGGATAGGGGCGTTGATCAACATTTCGCTGGTGCGGGAGTTGGGGCCGGTGTTGGCGGCGACGATGTTGGCCGGTCGCATTGGCAGCAGCATGGCGGCGGAGCTGGGCACCATGCGGGTGACGGAACAGATCGACGCATTGGGCAGCATGGGGGTCAATCCGTTGCATTACCTGGTGGTGCCGCGGTTTTTGGGCTGCATGTTGCTGATTCCGGTGCTGACGATTTTTGCCGACTTTATGGGAATCGTGGGCGGGGCGTATTTTTCGGTCTGGATTTACCATGTGGACTGGCATTTTTACGTGGCAAATTCAAACAAGATTGTCGGGTGTTACGATGTATTCATCGGGATATTCAAGAGTTTTTTCTTTGGGGCGGCGATTGGGTTGATCGGCTGTCACCGGGGATTTAACAGTCGTGCCGGGGCGCAGGGGGTGGGCCGGGCCTCGACGGAAGCGTTTGTGTTTTCGTTTGTGGTGATTTTGTTGTTGGATTTGGCGTTGGGTATTTTGCTGGAAGCGGTGGGGCAAACGTTCCTTCCGCAGGGGCCGAAGAAGATTTAAGTGATGGAAAGTATCCTTCAAATTCGTCATTTATCCGTTCGGTTTGGAAGCAATCGTGTGCTTCGGAACCTGACGTTCGATATTGCGCGTGGGGAGACGGTGGCAATTATCGGCGAGAGTGGTTGCGGCAAAACGGTGCTTTTGAAGAACCTGATCGGCCTGATTCGACCAACGTCGGGAGCGATACGGTTTGAGGGACGCAACATTCCCGACCTGGCGGAGGACGAGCTGGCACGAACGCGAACGCGGTATGGGTTCGTATTCCAGCAGGCGGCGTTGTTCGACAGCATGACGATCCTGCAAAATTTGATGTTCCCGAAGGTTCAGCATACCCAGGAAACGCAGGAAGAAATATTGGAAACGGTGAAAAAACTGGTAACGGAAGTGGGCCTGCCGATGAACGTTTTGGAGAAGAAGCCGGCGGAGCTTTCCGGGGGGATGCGGAAACGGGTGGGGATTGCCAGGGCGTTGGTGATGAATCCGGAGCTGATGCTTTACGACGAGCCAACGACGGGGCTGGACCCGATCATGACGGACGTGATTAACGAGTTAATGCTTCGGACGGCGCGGGAACATCCGGTGACGAGCATTATCGTGACGCATGATATGTCGACGGTTCGCAAGGTGGCAAACCGGGTGATCATGCTGTATCCCCTGACGCATTTGGCGCCGGACGAACCGCAGGTATTGTTTGACGGCCCGTCGAACCAGATCGAACAATGTACCGACCCACGGGTTCGGGATTTCATTTCCGGCAACGGAACGTCCCGAATTCGGGAGCTGGATAGGTAAGAAGGAGGTTTTCCATGAACGAACGAACAATGCAGCTTCGCCTGGGCGCGGCCGTACTGGCCAGCATGGTGATCATCGCCATTCTGTTGAGTTTTTTGGGAGCGCACAACCGCTTCTTCAGCTCCAGTTACACGATTTACATCCGCCTGAACGACGCGCCGGGGGTGGTCGAACACACGCCGATTTATCAGAGCGGCATCCTGATCGGTCGGGTTCGGAAGGTGGAACTGCTCAAGGACGAGGGGGTTCTGGTGACGGCACACATTTTCAGCGATAAGAAACTTCATCACGACCAGGAGTGCAGCCTTGCGGCGACGCTTTTGGGGGACGCGTCGCTGCGGATTTCCAAGCGTATCGTGGAGGCGGGGGAACCGGAACCGTCGTCGGAGGAGGTGAAGCCTGGAGAGACGATTACCGGGCGTATCGCGTTTGACCCGGTGGTGATGATGGCGAAAATGCAGGGGCAGCTTACCGTGGCGATCGACGATGTGTGTAATGCAGCGGAGCAGCTGGAAAAGGTGGCCCGTTCCGCCGACACCATGTTTTCGGACAACCGCGAAAACGTTCGGCAGATTATCGAAAATGCCCGCGTCATTACGGACGATTCACGTTCCATCATCACGCGGTTTTCCAACGTGTTCGACGAGGAGTTTGCGGACAATATCCAGACTTCGGCATCGCAGCTTCCGGAGACGTTGAAAAACGTGAACACTGCGTTCGTTTCTGTGGAGAAGAAAGTCACGCAGGCGATCGACAAGATGAACACGACGATCGATCAGGTTTCGGGCCGTTTCGAGCGGTCGCTGACATTGGTGGACGATTCGCTTGCCAATATGAAGAAGATCACCGATCCGATCTCGGTCAAGGCGCCGGTTTGGTTGGAGAATATCGATAATATCCTTCAAAACATGGATGTGTTTATCGAAAATATGAACAATCCGAACAGCACGCTGGGGCTTTTAATGCGGGATCGGGAATTGTACGACCATCTGAATCTGACGGTCGGCAAGGCGGCGGATTTGATGCGGCAGGTGGAACCGATTTTGTTCAACGTCGAGACGTTCTCGGAGAAAATCTCGCAGCACCCGGAACTGCTCGGACTTCGGGGGGCTTTGAGACCGGATTCGGGGCGTGGGCGTACCATTCCGTGGCCCAAGGGGATTACGCCTCCCAGCACCTCCGGTTATGGCGCAACCTCTTTTAATAATTACCGTTACACAGAAACGCCGGCGGCTCCGGAGCGTCTTTCACCTCCGGCGTTGGGGACGACGACGTACCGGCAGCCGGTTCCAACGTCGCTGCCTACGGTACAGAATTCGGGCCGGCGTCCTTTGTTGAAGCAGGCGGAAAAGTGTCCTTTTTCTGAAAACGCGACGGTAAACGACCCCTTTGGAACCCCGGACATTGCAAATGTTTCGGGAAGGACGGGTACCGGTCTGGAGCTGGAAAAACGCCCTGACGAGCAAAAAAGTCAATCGGCGGGAAAATTTTCAGGAAGTGCCCCTCGCGTGGGATTCCCCCTGAAAAAAGCGGTTCCATCGAATATTGAGTGAGAAATCATCTCGGCTTGGGGGAAGAAAAAACCAAAAAATTTTGTTCTTCCCCCTTCACTCTTTTGAAATTTTTGCTATAAATACGGTGTTTGTTATAGTGGTTTGTCGCTCTGTGCCATTAAGGGCGACTTCATTCTGTTGGACTTTTGAACCCTTCCAAAGCCCCTGCCCGTCCATTTTGATTTGTTTGATTTATGAAAGAAACACCGTACTCATCTCCGGAATTTACCGGTTTACAGCAAGAGCAGATTTTGCATGTTGCGGCGCGCAAAATCGTTCGTTCCCTGGAGGGGGAAAAGGAGGGGGCCTCCTTGGAATCCTGGGGGGAATTGGGGTCGCGGTCGGTTTATGGGGTTTTTGTTTCGTTGAAAAACGGCGACGACCTGCGTGCCTGCTGCGGCTGGATTGGGCAGTCGCTCACGTTGGCCGACGCGGTGGATCAGGCGGCTTTCCGTGCGGCGACCAGCGACACCCGTTTTTCGCCGATCGTGTTGGAGGAAATTCCGCGTCTGAAGATGGAAGTTTGGGTGTTGGCTTTTCCCGAACCGCTTCAGGTACCGTCTCAGGAATATCCGGAACAGGTGGAAATCGGACGCCATGGGCTAATCGCGATTCACTCGCTGGGGCGTGGTCTTTTGCTTCCCGGCGTGGCGACGGAGAATCATTTTTCCCCGGAAGAATTTTTGGAACGCACCTGCCAGAAAGCCGGGTTGCCAACGAATGCGTGGAAATTTCCGGAAACGCAGGTTTTTCGGTTTGAGGGGACCTCTCTTTCTGCGCCGCTTCTTTCGTTGCTTCCCGATTTTGCGAAGAAAAACGTGTCTGGTGACGCGGCGATTCCCAACACGCGGGACATGACCCGGCTGGCGGAGCATTGCTGTCGGAACCTGCGAAAAATGCAGTTGGGGCAGATTCCGGATTTTTACCTTGCGGACGGATACGACGGGGAGGCGAACGCGGTTTGCCTGCGTGTCAAATTCAACACCCGGTATGCGGACTGTGCTCAATTTTCCATCGGCACCAAAATTCCGATACAGTCTTCGCTTCTTCAGCTTTCGCGGAACATGGCGGCGGCGATTGCGCGTTCGAGTGTTCCCGAATCGATCATGTACACGGCCGACGTTTGTGTTTTGTGGGACATTCATGCCATAGGAACGGCCGACGCGGTGGATTTTGAGGGGTTGGTTACGAAGCGGCAGGGGCTTTTAGTTACGCGGTTGGGGCGGTGGACGTTGGCGTATATGCCGCGAAAAAAGCCAGCCAATCTGCTGGCCGAGGCGCTGAAGCAGTCCGGATTCGCCGCCGATTCGGAAACGAAAGTTTATTCCGTGCGGGTGGCCTGCTCTGCTGCGTCGTTCGTGACCAGTTCGGTGCAGAAGCCAAAGGACAGAACCGATCTGCGAAATCCTTTCGTGGCGGGCAGCTTTTACCCGTCGAATGTGGAGGAGTTGGAAGGGAAGCTGGAGTCGTTTTTGACGCTGGCCCACCAGCATACGAATATCCCTGTGGAAAAGTATGCCGGGGCGATCGTGCCGCACGCGGGCTGGACCTACAGCGGACGGATTCTGGTCGATACGCTCTGCCGGATAACGTACCCTTCGACCGTGCTGGTTTTGGCTCCCAAGCATAGCGCCATGGGGGTGGACTGGGCCGTTTCGCCATGCAGTCGATGGCTCTTGCCAGGGCGACCGATGGAAAGCGACCCGGAGCTGGCCCGATCGTTGGTGCAGGCCGTTCCCGAATTTCAACTCGACGCATTTGCTCACGAGCGGGAGCATTCGATTGAGGTGATCCTTCCGGTACTGGCACGGCTGGCGCCCGCGTCGAAAGTGATTGGGGCCGTGATTGCGGGCGGCGAATCGCATTTGCAGGAATCGGCCAGGCGGCTGGCGAACTGGCTACTCTCCCAGCCGGAATGCCCGGTTCTGATTGCATCGACGGACATGAATCATTTTGCTTCGGAGGAACGTACCCGACAGCTGGATCGGCTTGCCTGCGGCGCAATCGAGGAACGCAATCCCGAAAAACTGCTTCAGGTGGTTCGCACCAACAATATCTCCATGTGCGGCGTGCTCCCGGTAGCGTTGATGATGATGACGTTGCGAGAAATGAACTTGTTGCGAAAGGTCGTTCCTGTCGGGCATACGACCAGCGCGGAAGTCACCCGGAATCGTGAAAGTGTGGTGGGATATTACGGGGCACTTCTGGATTAACCCGCCCGGTACGACCGCCCGGTACGACCGGGAGCGACTACGGCTGCCGCCGATTGCTACATCTTCGGGAGGCAGGCGCTACGCTTCTGGCCTCCCTGCCCCGGGTGCGAGGCGGCACACTACGGCTGCCGCCGATTGCCAATGGTGTCGGGAGGCAGTCGCTACGCTTCTGGCCTCCCTACTGTTTCATTCGAGCCGTGGACGAAGCGAAGCGTAGTTCCGGAGAATTGCCGAGCGATTTTCCACTGCTTCCGGAACTACGGGCTACGCCCTCCGTTCACGGCTCGCACCACCCCATTAACCATTAACCATTAATTATCAATTATCAATTCCCAACCTCCCCCCGTGTTTTTTTGGGGATTTTCTTTATAATGAGGTTTTCCAACTGGAACTCGGAGGTTTTTTTGTGTTTGCCGCGTTTGTTCATCCAGCCCTGTTGTGGGGAATGCTGCTTTTGGGGCTGCCGCTTTTGATTCACCTGATCAACCTGCTACGGCACCGGCGGGTTCCGTGGGGGGCGATGGAGTTTTTGTTGGCGGCGTACCGGAAGCATCGGAATCGGGTACGGATGAAGGAATTGTTGCTGTTGCTGTTACGGATGGCGGCGGTGGCGCTTGTGGTGTTGGCGGTGGCGCAGCCGGTGTTGGAGAATCGGCTGGGGACGTTGGTAGGCGGGGTGAAGGTGCATCACATCGTGTTGTTGGACGACAGTTTTTCCATGTCCGACAGGATGGGGGAAACGGGGGCGTTTGACGCGGCGAAAAACATGCTTTTGCGGCTGACGGAGGAAACGTCGAAAAACGCCATGGCGCAGCATTTCACGCTTTTGCGGACGTCGCAATCCTCTCCGGGGTCGCTGAAACCTGATTTTCATGCGGAGCGGATTGATTCGGAGTTTCCCGAACGGTTGCGGTCGGTACTTGACACGCTTGGGCCGGGGGTTCTGGCGTGGGGGCCACAGGCGGCGCTTTCGGCGGTGGACGAACTGGTTCCCGATTCGCCCCAGACGCGACGGCTGGTGTATGTGGTTTCCGATTTTCGGCAGAAAGACTGGCGGGATCATGCCGAGCTGAAAAAAACGCTTGAGCGGCTCCAGGCGGCGGGGGTGGCGTTGCGGTTGGTGGACTGCGTGGCGGGCGAGCATTCCAATCTGGGCGTTTCGGGGCTGGTGCCGGGGGATGGCATTCGGGCGGCGGGGGTGCCGTTTGGAATGTGGGCGACGGTCACGAATTACGGCACGACGCCGGCGAAGGATGTGGTGTTGCGTCCAGAAACCTGTTCGGCCACGGCGACGCAGAGCCTGCCGGCGGTTCGTATTGCGGAGATTCCCGCAGGCGGCACGGCGACATGCACGTTCCCGGTCCGTTTTCCCGATGCGGGGGAGCAGCGGATCGTGGTGTCGTTGGATTCCGACGCAGTGGAAGCGGACAATCAGGCATACGCGGTGGTTTCGTTGCCGCCATTTTCGTCGGCGCTGATTTTGAGTGATACGCCGGACGGTGAGGAAACGCGTGCCCTGCTGACGGCACTTTCGCCCGGCGGGAACGTCCGTACGGGGGTGACGACGCGGGTCGAATCGCCCCGATTTGCGGCGACGCATTCCCTCGATGCGTTTCAGGCGGTGTACCTGCTCGACGTCCGGCAACTCGACCCGGCGGCGGTGACGGCCCTGACGGAATTTGTGCAAAATGGCGGGGGGCTGGCCTGCTTTGTGGGGGAGAACACCGACCCGGTTTTGACGCAAAAGTGGTATCGTGGCGGAGCAGGTTTTTTCCCGGTGCTTCTGAAACAACCGACGGAACTGCCTCCCGATTTTTTGCGGAAAGTACCCGATTTGCGAGTGGCGGAGCACCCGGTGTTTCGTGTTTTTTCGGGGAAATCGGCGACGCTTGCGGGGACGGTGAATATTCGTAAATATTACACGCTGGAGGACGAGTCGCTGGAAACGCTTTTGCCGCTGGACACGGCTGCCGGAGACAAGGAAGCGGGTGCGGTGGTTCGCACTTTGGCCGCGTTGCGGAACAATGCGCCGCTGGTCGTGGAGAAACCGTTGGGGAAAGGGCGGGTGTTGCTGTTTTTAACCACGTCCGACGCCCGGTGGAATAACTGGCCGCAGGGGAATCCGTCGTACGTCGTTGCCATGCTCCAGCTTCAGGCGTATCTGGCGGGGGCCAACGCCACGTTCCCTCAGCGTCTGGCGGGGGCACCGTTGGAGAAAATCCTGCCGCCGGAGCTGGCCGGGGGGGACGTCCGTTTCTTCACGCCGGATGGGGAACTGTGGGAGACCGTACCCGCTGTGGAGCAAAAAGAGGGCCGTTTTGCCGCATATTCCTCGGCGACCGATCGGTTGGGATTTTATGCCGTCACGTGGCCGCCGGCGGAAACGGCACTTCCTCTGGCTGTCAACGCCGACCCGCAGGAGGGGGAAATGCTCCGTCTTTCCGGAGAGGAACTGGCCCGGCAGCTGGACGGAATACGCTACGAATATTTTCCTGCCGACGCGTTTCGTGTTTCGGAGGAGAGTTTACGCGGTTTTCCGCTGTTCGACGGGTTGTTGTATGCGCTTTTGGGCGTTTTGTTTCTGGAGATGCTCGTCGCGATCTCCGCAAGTTGGCATTTGAAAAGGTGAGGCACTTTCTAAAACCGTCCCCCGGTGCCGGAATGGGGTTTTTAGAAGTTGCGGGAAGGAGAAAAACATGCGGAAACTCGTTTCTATTGGCTTGTTGGTGGGAACCTGTTTTTGGGGAAACGTCTGGGGGGAGGAACCGGCGATTCCATGCCTGAACCCGGAACATCCCATGCGGATTCCGGCCATGGTGGAGGGGAAATTAATGCCCCGCGAGATTGGCTGCTGGTTCCCCCGACTGTGGGAAGCGGAGGAGCCGGAGGGGTACAAACCGTTCCTCGACGCGATTGGAAATCGGGCGGCGTTCGACCTTGTGGCGGTATCCTCGCGGAGTTCGCAGCACGAGTCCATCTCTCCGGAAGCGTTGGAGTTTCAGCAAAACGCGGCCCGCTACGCAGCGGAAAAATACGGAATCCTGATGCTTCCCGACGCGGAAATTCGGCTGTCCCGGAAGGCGTTTGAGGCGGCGTATCCCAAACGGAATCTGTGTCGGCTGATGTTTGCGGAAACCGAGCAGGCGGCGGGGAAAACGGTGTCGGTGGTTCTCAACGACCGGGATTTGACCGACCATTACACGTCGCGTTTGAAGTACCCGTATCACGTCCTGGGCGTGACGCTGGCGAAAGCGTGGAGTTTCCGAAGAACGCCCGATGGAAAAATCGATTCCCAGAGCGTCCGGGACGTGACGGCGGACGTGACCTTTCTCACCGAAAAGGACAAACCGTCCTGGTGCCAGTGCCTGTTTGACGGAACGAAGGCGACGGAGGATCGCTCCCTTTGCGTGGCGGTGAAGTTCGTGTTTTTGTATCCGGACGTGCATTCCGATGAGGCGTTGGCGTTCGAGCGAAAAATTTTTGAAAGCCACGCCTCGTTCCCGGCGGGGGGATGCGTGAAAGACGAATGGGGATTTTTGCCCTGTCACGACCCGGATCCGTGGCGGACGTTTTTCTGGTATTCCGACACGATGGTCCAACGCTATGCCGAACAGACCGGTCGCGATTTGCTGGACGACGCGTTTCTCATGCACGCCGCCCAGAGCGATCGGGATACGGAACGGATACGCGTCATCGACGATTTCAACCAAATGAATTTCCGCCAGCTTCTTCGGTTTGAACAGCAGCTTTACGAACTTACCAAAAAACAGTGGGGACCGGCAGCCATGCCCGCCACACACCCAACCTGGCACTCGTACCCCAACCCGCAGGAATTTCGCAAAAACTCCCTTTTCTGGTGGCGTCATCCGAGGGACTTTGCCCAGACCGATGAAACAACTCCGTTCCCCTGCCGTTTGGGGATGAGCAAACGCGAAGGCCGTGTCTGGTACAACGAATACTACGCCGACGGCATCTCGCCCTATATTCAGGAGGAATGGGCGTGCGTGGCAGGCGGAGGGAAGGTAAACATTCACCCCTTCTGTTGTGCATCTTCGCAATCGTTGCGGACGCCGGAAAATTTTGGGATGTTACCGATTCTGGACGCCGGTGTGGACGCAGCCCGCGCAAAAATACGGTTGCTCAATTTCGCCTGCGATGCACCGCTGTTCTCGCCGGTCGCGGTGGTGTTTGGGCACTGGGGGTGCATCAACTGGGGACGTCCGGAGTATGATTCGCTCGCACGGCCTCTGTATGCCTGCTATTTTCTTGCCAGGCGAGGTTTTCCGACCGACCTTGTTTCCAGTGCGGAAGCCCAGGAGAAAACGCTGTCCGACGCTCCCTGCTGGACGATCGGGCCACACGGGTTCCTGCAATACGGTGCTCAGGAATATCCGCTGGTTGTTTTTTACGCCGAAACGGATTCCGATCGGGCCGATTTTGAACATTTGCGTAAGCTGAACCGGAATGGAAAAACGCGTATCGTGACGCTTGCCGCGAATGCCGGGGACGCCCAGGTCGCCGAGGTTCTGGAAGCGGGGATGGAAGCGAGTAAACTCTCCCAAATAGCCGCCACGCAGTCCCCGTGGGTGGATGTGTCAAAGCGGGACAAGGGAGCGACTCCCCCCTGCCTGCCAGCCATGGAAGCGTTTTCACGGCGTCTGGACGGTTCCCTTGTCTGGACCAGGGCGTCGCTGGAATCTCCCGCCGGGTTGCCGATCCATCTGGATAAGGAAACGGTTGTCTCCAACGACCGGTCGCAAACGTTCACCATCTCTGCGGATGCCAACGGGGTGTTTGCGTGTCGTTTTGACGCGTCGGGCAAGCTCGAAGCCCTGGTGGCCGCCGGGCTGACACGTTTTCACGGTGGGCCGGATGCGTTCGCGTTGGAGCTTTCGGAGCCGGTTGACCTGGCCCTTTGGAAAAATGCCGAGGGGAAATGGCTCGGTATCTACCAGGCGACGGAAAATCGTTTGCCAAAAGCATTACGCGCATTGCCGGTGTCGTGGCGATTTTTAGAAAAACCGCAATTTTAGAAGTTGCCGTAAAAAAAGATACGTCGGGCAAGGAATTTCTCTCCCTTGTCCGACGCTCAGATCGGGTTGCTCCTCCACCATCGTGCGGAGCGAACGTTACTTTCGGAGCGTTTCCAGCTCCTCTTCTGCATAGAGACGCCGTTTGTCCTGATAATACTGGTACTCGGTTTTCTCTGCGTCCGTCCAGGTGTTGGCCTGCGGGTACGATCCACAGAACGGCACCAACAGGTCGATCCAACAGGCAAACGTCCGCTTTTCCACGTCGCTTACCTGCACGTCGTAATGCTCCGGCTCGAAAAATTTCATGATTTTGCTTTTCGCCGAACCTTTGTGATACGGCGGCAACATCGTCGCCCGGCTACGCGGTTTGAGCCAGTCCATCCACGGATTCCCATCCGGATTGCCGGAGGTGGTCAGGTTCACGTACGACTGCGTGTATGCCCGTTTGGGATCGACCCGTCCGGCCCCAATCAGTTGGATGGTTTCGGGCCGGGCCACTTCGCCGGTCAACGACGGTGCAACCCCCTTTTCCCCCTCGAAGTGGCACTTCACGCAGTGTCGTTCCAGAATCGGCTGGATTTCCTGTTCGTAGCTGAACCCCTCCACGGGCGCCTTGGCGTCCAGGCTGCGGGGAACGTTGACGCCGAGGTAATTCTCCACGTTCTCCCGCCACGATTCCTTCTCGTACCGTGCCACCAGCGGATGGAGCGAACCATCGACGCGGCGCGGCGTCTGAATCGGCTTACGCATGGCCAACGTCGCGCGACGCTGGGAAGCGGGAAGCACGTCGTTCTTGTTCTCGTGGCATCCCAGGCACGCGAACTGCTCGCCGTTCATCAGCGTGGACCAACTCCGCATGGACTGAACCACGTATCCGTTTGCATCCAAAAGCTGAAAGTAAACCGGCGTCCGGGCTGGAACGCGGAAATAGCAGCTCCCATCCTCCTCGACGTCCACTTCACCGATGACATGCTTCACGTCCCAGCTTCCACTGTTGAGCGAAATCGGCGTCTGGCAGAGGCCCGTTTCGCACTCGCCGCCGTTCTGTCCGTAACCCATCCGACAAACCCGGTACTCCAACGCCACGACGCGTAATTTCTTCACCGTTCCCGGCGCGATCCCTGTCAGTCCGGGGCCGAAATAGACGTTTTGCAGGTAATACGTCCCGAAATTGTCGTCCAACAGGACATGATTTCCCCGGTCGGGAGGCATGGGCGTTTCCATTACCGGGACGATCCGCCCCGTTCCCTGCCAGATGTCGTACGCCAGCAACTCCCGTTTGCCGTCGGCGGTCATGTAGTACGCTCCAAACGGTGCGTTCAGCGGCCCGAACGTCAGCATGGCCCCCTCCGGCGAAAACGACGCCAGGTAATTCTCCTCGTCGAATGCGTACGGGTGCGCGTACTGCGGCCCCACCTGGCCAAAGATGTCGATACAGAAATCCTCAATTCCGGCAGGCTTCACGTCGGCCTGCTCCCGCCCCGGCTGGCCGTTCAGCTTCATATTCACAAACTCGATCCCCGCATCCCCCTGCATTCCACGGGACTGGTCGATGATTCCAAGTTTTCCCTTATAAATCGTATGGTGGCCGGAAATCGTGGCAATGATTTTACTCGATCCGGGAATCCGATTCGCATGAAGGATCGACGACGGGAAAAGGCTGTTGTTCCCGTAATATTCCGTCTGCACCGTGCCGTCCGGGTTCATCACGATCAACGGGTGATTGTAAAGTGCCGAACGGTCGTTATACTCCCACCGCGTAAAGACGATTCGGCCATCCTCCAGCACCTGCGGCAGGTTGGTCATTAACTGGTCGTACGTCAGACGCTGGATGTTTTTCCCATCGACGTCGCACGTGTAAATGTCGCCCGCCGAGCGATACCAGCAATCACTGATATGAACGCTGCGTGTCGAGGTGAACACGATCTTCCCGTTCGGCAAAAAGCACGGCTCGCAGTCCGACACGTACCACGTTTTCCCATCCCGCACGATGGGGAACGTGATTCGCGTCACCTTTTTCGTCGCCATGTCCATGGTGTAGAGGGAATACGCGTCGGTTTCGTAATTGTCCCGCATGGAAAAAACCAATGTTCGAGCGTCGTACGAAAGCGTCGGATAGCAGATCGTGCCGTTCGGTTTGTCGATTAAAACTTCCTGCGAAATCGTGCCATCTTCATGAATCGTCGCCAGGCAGAGCTGCGACCCTGGCTTGTGCGACGCCGTGTAGTCCCGAATCTGTTCGTCCGGCTGGTCGTATTTGCCAACAATCCCGTTCGTGCTGCCGAAAATATGGTGCTTCACGTAAAGGAACTGCGTCGCCCGACTTCGCACGTACGCCAGCCGCTGAATCCGCCGCTTTGCACACGCCTGAAAATACAGCTCCCGCCACCGTGGGTCGTTTCCCGGAACCTTGCCCTGAATCAGCCCGTCGAGCGTCGCACGGAACCCGTCCGCCCCGCTCCCCCGGTACTCCGCAAGCACCTTTTCCACCATCGCTTTTTCATAGGCATTGTCCGTCTTGGAAAAAAACGCACGGGAAATGTCCAGCCCACAATCCTGATACAACCAATCCCGCTGCAACCGCTCCTCCGGAAAGGCCACGTTGTCGGCGTTCTTTTTCGGCAGGTCGGCCGGAATCTCGTCGAAACAGGTGACTTCCGCGATCTGCACGTTGTAGTTCGCCCCGTCGCCCGCAATCGCCAACCCCAAACGCCGACACCATTCCAACTGCTGCCATTTCCAGTGATACGACAGCTCCCTCTGAAACGCCTGATTCACCCGAACGCCCACGTATCGCGTTTCCACCGCCTGATCCAACACCACGAATGCCGAATTGGAGCAGGTCACCCGAAGCAGCTCCACGTTTTCCTTCAACGGACGCACCCCCGTTTTCCCCTCCGCATCGTCGCACGCAAAGAGGCTGACATTCTCCGGAGAAACCAACGCCCAACTGTTTCGCGACACAAACCGCACCCCCCGTACGCTCTTTTTCGCTCCCAAATCCATCACGAACGTCGCCGTCACCGGGGAATTGGCGTTCGGCGGGCAGACTTTGGGATTCTTGCCATTTCGCGAATCGTCAAGCAGGCACGCATACGTTCCCCAATCGCCGTCGCATATCTTATCGATCGCGTAACGGCCCGGCGGAGTGGCGTACGTTTCCGCACTGGTCCAGACGGATTGGGGCGTCCATTCCCCCGCAAAAAGGCAGGAACCCACGCAACAGATACCCAGGAAGGCGATGTATTTTTTCATGTCTGCACCTCAAAAATAAATTGATTAATTTTAGGCAACTTCTAAAAACCCAATTCCGGTCCAAAACGGTGATTTATCGCTTCCA
>JAUNBJ010000052.1 GCA_030535245.1 Planctomycetia bacterium
AAAGAGGGGAATTACCCCATCTCGCCCAAACTCGCAAGGAAATTTGATCGCACCCTACAAAACCGGGTGCCTGCAAATTTCGTGGGTACGGTCGTTAGCGTCGGCCTTTAGGCCGTTCGGATGGAATTTCGTGGTGCATGGCAATTCCACCTATCCCTAGGGCGTTGCCCCAGGCTATTGAATTTGCCCCGTTGGGGCACGAGAGGAATAAACATTTTTTCCTATTCGTACGACGTGAACGGCCTAAAGGCCGACGCTAACCTTGCGTGTATCCTGATTTGCCGTATTTTGTCCAAATACGCAACCCGGATTGGAAGGTACCCTACGGAATCTCCACCGTTCCCAGAGGATAACGACGTGAAGCGGTCGCGGGCAGGGGCAACGCGATTTCCGGCGTCCCATCCCGTTGTCCGACCGACAGATACAGCGTATATTTGCCCGGCTTGAGGGTGGGGACGTTCCCGTCCAGACCGGCAGGGCCGTTGTCCTGCGTGTAGGTAAATACGCCGTCGTTGATTTGCGGGATCGGCGTTATCCGACCAAAACGGCACTCGGTCGTGTGCGTAACCTCCTTGGCCGGCCCCGCAAGGGTGGGAGGAAGGTCTTTGACGTTGAACGTTTCGTCCGTCCAGCTCCAGACGATATTCCCCTGGTCGTCGCACAGGGTAAACGCAGGGAATCCGCCGCCGTAACAGGGAGCAACCCCCACGTTGGCCCACGTGACGGAAATTTTTACCGGTTCGTCGCGTCGAATCACGTTGGGATACGAAACGCTTCGCGGCTGGAGCCGATACCCCAAACGCAGATTGATTCGTTTTATAATATCGGCGTTTTCCTCGTAAAACGCTTTGGGCCACCAGTGGATGGAAAGATAACTCGCCTGATATTCCTCCACCGATTTCAGCAGCAGTTCCCTGTCCCACGCGCCTTTATCTCTGGAAAGTCCGTAGTGTTCATGCTCGACGACCACCGGAAGCGTCGCGGCAAACTGCCGTGCCATTTCCGCATGATGCCACGAACGGGGCGGCCGTTCGACCAGGATACTGTCGTCGCGAAAACCGATCCCGTGGGCCAACGCGTACGCCATGGCGGGAGCTTCTTCGACCGTTTTGGCCCGGTTGCCGCTCACGTCGTCGCTGATGACCACATACGTGTCGGGGAAATGCTTTTTATGTAAATCCATATGAATTTTCACCACCTCGTCGGTACGTTCCCGCGACAGTTTGGACGTTCCGCCGGTGTGCCCCTCGCCCCACATGCCAAACGTTCCAACGTCGATGAACGCCACGTGGGGGTTGCCGTTGTACCGCCGTGCCATTGCCGCCAGGAAATGGTCCAGTTTTTCCAGAAAAACCGGGTCGGTGTAGTCCGGTTCCCAGAGCGGTTCGTCGCTCGGCCTGGCCCGGAACGTGGCGAAGGTATACTCGATTCCTTTCGCTCCGGCGTCGCGAACCCATTGCGGGGTGGCGTACTTGAAGCGGTTCTCGCAGCAGGTGATCCGAAAAGCGATCTTCTTCCCCTTCGCGATCCATGGCTGGGCGTAGGTGTCGATGATGTCCCAGCGAAATTTCCCTTCCTCCGGCTCCAGATAGCACCAGGGAATCCGGAAATAAATCGTGGAGGTGCCCGGAAACCAGTCCAGCGTGTCGCCAGGTTCACACTGCGAACCGTACGCCCAGAGCCGGTTGGAATAGTGGAAGCAAACCCACCCCATTCCCGGATTGACAAGCGCCTCGTCGGTAATTTCGGGGCGAACCGTGACCGTTTCACACCACGCGACGGTGGGGATCAGGCAGGTGAAAGCCAGCAGCAAAAAATGTTTCATGGAAATCTCCCGGTTTTACTTTTCCTCATCGTAGTTGGCAAAGTGTTCCACCAGCACATTGGTCGAGATTCCACCGCGGGGGGTGAACTCGGCATGGAGTTGGAGCCATCGTGGAGAGAGCACCGCCACCAGATCGTCGAGGATACGGTTTGTCACGTTTTCGTAGAAGATGCCTTCGTTGCGAAACTGCTGAAGGTAGAATTTCAGGCTTTTCAACTCCACGCATTTCACGTCGGGAATGTAGCGGATGGTGATGGTTCCGTAATCGGGCTGGCCGGTTTTGGGACACACAGAGGTGAATTCCGGGCAGACGATCTCAATGGTGTAATCCCGCTGCGGGTAGGTGTTGTCGAACGTTTCCAGTGTTTCGCGAAATTTTTTCATGCTTTTAGCCATGGGTAAGCTCCTTTCAAAAGATTCATTTTACCAGTCTCGCACGTCCTTGACAAGTGGCAGGGAGTTCGGGTACAATGAAAAAACGGTGGAAAAAACCGTAACAGCCCCTTTTACCCAGAAACGATAGGAGAAAAACATGAATCGACGTGACGTATTGAAATCCATGGCCGTTTTGGCCGCACTTGGAATTACCCCCGCCCACCTGCATGCTTTGGAGGAAGCGAAAAAGAATGGCATCCGGCAGTCGGTCTGCCTGTGGTGCTACAATGGTTATCTGAAGAAAAACAACCTCTCCCTGGAACAGTTCTGCCAGATTTGCAAGGATTTGGGAATCGGTTCCGTCGAGCTGACCGGCGAGAGCCAGTGGGAAGTGATGAAAAATTACGGTCTGATCTGCGCCATGTGTCCCAGTGGAAGCATTCCGAAGGGGTTCAATCGGGTGGAGAATCACAAGGAGCTGGTCGAGCTGACGAAAAAACGGATCGATTTGGCCGTGAAGTGGAATTTCCCGAACGTCATCTGTTTTTCAGGCAACTGCGAGAAGATGGGGAAGGAAGAAGGTTTGGCAAACTGTGTCGTCGGTTTGAAGCAGGTCGTCCCGTATGCCGAGAAGAACGGGATCGTGCTGAACATGGAATTTTTAAATTCGCACGGACACAAAGATTATATGGGGGATTCGACCGCGTGGCTGGTGAAGCTGGTACACGAGCTGGATTCGCCGAGCTTCAAGGTGTTGTACGACATCTATCACGCAGCGGAAATGGGCGAAGATACGATGAAAGATATTCGCGAACACCACGATTGCTGGGGGCATTATCACACGGGCGGTTGGCCCGGACGTGCGGAAATTGATTTCGCATCGCAGAGGCTGGATTACACCGCCCTGATGAAAGCGATTCTGGAAACCGGATATACGGGTTGGGTGGGGCAGGAATTTTGTCCTCGCCGCGACGCGATTCAGAGTTTGAAGGAAGCGTACCAGATTTGCAACGTGTGAGGTGCCGTTCGCGATTTCATGGAGACGGTGGAGCAAGAAAAGGAGTGTCCCCGTCTCCCCTTTTACGTGCAAAAAGATTGGTCGCACCCAATTTTTCCTCCCCCCATTGACGGAAAGGGAGATTCTGGTATATTGAGCCCAACTTGACGGCCTTGTCGTCTAGCGGTTAGGACACGGCCCTTTCAAGGCCGCGGCACGGGTTCGATTCCCGTCAAGGTCATCCGAGGTTCCTGTAATTAGTTTGCAGGAACCTTTTTTTATGGAACAGGAGCGTGGGGTGATGAAATATTTGATTTTCGGTCAGGGGGGGCAGCTGGGGCAGGAATTTTGTCGGCGGCTGGGACGGGACGCCGTCGGAGTGGATTTGCCGGAGGGGGACGTTACCGATCGTTACAAGGTGGCGGATCTGTTCGCGCAGGTTCAGCCGGACGTGGTGATCAATGCGGCGGCATTTACGGCGGTGGATGCGGCGGAAAAGCAGCCGGCGATCTGTCGGAAGGTGAACGCGTACGGGCCGTTGTATTTGGTTCAGGCGTGTCGGGAGCAGGGGATTCCGCTGGTGCAGTACAGTACGGATTACGTTTTTTGCGGGAGTTCCCAACGGACGCCTTTTGTGGAAACCGACGCGCCGGTTCCGGAGGGGGTGTATGCCAAAACGAAATGGGAGGGGGAGAAGAACGTCGCCGGTTGGGAAAAGCATCTGATCCTTCGTACGTGTGGTCTGTATGGGAAACCGGGGCCGAATACGCCGGGGAATTTTGTGGAAACAATGCGAAAATTGGGGCGTTCACGGCGGAATTTGCGGATTGTGAACGACCAGCACTGTACGCCGACGTGGATTCCCAATTTGGTGGAGGCGTCGTTGTTTTTGCTGGAGCGGGAAGCGTGGGGGCTGTACCACTTAACGAACCGAGGCGACACGACGTGGTACGACTTTGCGCAGGAGATTTTCCGTCTGGAAGGGATCGAAGTGGAGGCGGCCCCCATCACGACCGCCGAGTGGGGGGCTCCGTCGCCGCGTCCTTTGTACAGTGTTCTGGATACGGGAAAATACCACGCGCAGGGCGGGCCGCCAATGCTTTCCTGGCAGGAAGCGCTGGCCGCGTACCTTCAAAAAGAACCTCTTTCTTAAGGGGCATTCCAACCTGGGTTGTGCATTGGGATAACATGAAACGCGACGCGATCGGCCTAAATACCGTTGCGAACGCCCCCTTTCCATGGGAAGGTGCCCCCTTAATGGCAAACGGGAAACTGCGCTTCTTGACAGGAACCCAAAACAGGGTACAATAGAGAAAAATGAAATCTCTGTTCCCTATTTGGTTGAGGAGTTCCGAAAATGCAGGAAATGAAAGCACGTTTTTCCAAAGATTTAGCCGCCGCGACGACCGCCGAGGCGGTGGAACAGGTACGAATTGCGTATTTGGGCCGTAAAGGGGAGATCACGCTACTCGCCAAAAATACCGACTTCAGCAAACTGTCGGCGGAAGAAAAACGCTCGTTTGGCTCCCAACTTCAGGAATTGAAGGCGTTTGCGGAAGAATCGCTGAAAGCGGCCAAAGAATCCGCCGCCTTGGGAAAATCGGCCAAAAAGTCCACCGGGCTGGACCTGACCCTGCCGGGAACGGGGCGTACGTTGGGCAGTTTGCACCCGATTTCCCTGATTCAGATAGAGCTGGAATCCATTTTTCAGGGGATGGGATTCACCGTGGTACCCAGCCCGGAATGCGAGTTGGAATTTTACAACTTCGATGCGGTGAACATTCCGTCCGACCATCCGGCACGCGAAATGCAGGATACGTTCTGGATGACAAACGACATGCTCATGCGGACGCACACGTCGGCCAATCAGGTGCGGACGATGGAGCGTCTGGGCGTACCGCTTCGGGCCATTTTTCCGGGGCGATGCTTCCGTAACGAAGCGGTGGACCCCAGCCATGAAAACACGTTTTATCAGTGCGAGGGGTTGGTGGTAGACCAAAACATTTCCGTCGCCAATTTGATTGCGGTGATGAAAACGCTTTTGAGCGAAATTTTCCATCGGGAGGTGACGGTGCGTTTGCGTCCTGGATTTTTCCCGTTCGTGGAGCCGGGATTTGAGTTGGATTTACGCTGCCTGCTGTGCGAGGGGGAAGGGTGCTCGACGTGTCACGGGACGGGGTGGTTGGAGCTGATCCCGTGCGGGCTGGTTCATCCGCGAGTGCTGGAGTGTGCGGGGGTTGATCCGACCCGATACAGTGGTTTTGCGTTTGGCGTCGGACTGACGCGGCTGGCCATGATGAAATTTGGCATTCCGGACATTCGCCTTCTCAACGCGGGCGATATCCGTTTTAACGAGCAATTCCCGACTTTCGTATGATGGCAGGCAAACCGTGGACGAAACGAGCATCGTCCCGGTGAACTGCCGACGGATTTTCCTGCGGGCTGCGCCTTTCGTTCATGGTGGTGCAGTGTTTATTCTGTGGCGTCCTGTTTTCCCTCCCCATTGTTTTTTCGTCAAAGAGGGGTAAACTGTGGGGGTTGTTTCTTGGTGTCAGGATTTAAGTTGAGGAGTATTTCCGTGTTACGAACACATACCTGTGGTGAATTGCGAAAAGAAGACGCTGGCAAAATCGTGACCCTTTGCGGCTGGGTGGATCACCAGCGAGATCAGGGGGGGCTGGCGTTCCTGTGGTTGAGGGATCGTTATGGGATAACGCAGATTACGTTCTCGCAGGATGCGGGAAACTCTCCGGAGGAAGCGGAGGGGTTGCTCCAGTCGGCCCGCCAGCTTCGGCAGGAATTTGTGGTTCAGGTAGAGGGGGAAGTCCTTCGACGTCCGGAGGGGGGGGAGAATCAGACGCTTGCGACGGGGGAGATCGAGATTCGTCCGTTGAAACTGACGCTTTTGAACAAAAGTGACGTGCCGCCGGTGCAGCCGGGGATTCCGGATTTGCCCAGTGAAGATGTTCGGCTTCAGTATCGGTTTTTGGATTTACGGCGTCCGGACATGCAGAAGGCGCTGTCGTTGCGGCACCGGATGGTGAAGATCATGCGGGATTATACCGACGAGCAAGGTTTTTTGGATGTGGAAACGCCGATGTTGGGGCGCAGCACGCCGGAGGGGGCGCGGGATTATTTGGTTCCCAGCCGTGTGCAGCCGGGGAAATTTTACGCGTTGCCGCAGTCGCCGCAGTTGTACAAGCAGCTTTTGATGATTGCCGGTTTTGACCGATACGTACAGGTGGCGCGTTGTTTCCGGGACGAGGATCTTCGTGCGGACCGTCAGCCGGAATTTACGCAGTTGGACCTGGAAATGTCGTTCGTCACGATGGATGATATTATCGGCATGATGGAGGGGCTGATGGCGCGGTTGGCGAAGGAGGTTTTGGGCATGGAGCTTTCGCTTCCGTTGCCGCGGATGAGTTATCGCGAGGCGATGGAGCGGTTTGGGCACGACGCGCCGGATTTGCGTTTTGGCATGGAGTTGGTGGACTTAACCGACCTTGCGGCCCAGTGCGAGTTCCGTGTTTTCCGGGGGACGGCAGACGAGGGGAATCGGGTACGCGGGATTGTGGCGAAGGGGGCCGCAGCGGAATTTTCACGTAAGCGGATTGACGAATGGACCCGTTGGGCGCAGGAGAATTTTGGGGTGAAGGGGCTGGCATGGTTCAAGGGGGAAGAAGGGACGCTGCATGCTCCGATTGCGAAGAATTTTGAGGAAGCGATGTTGGCTCAGATTCGGGAGCGGTTGGGCATGGAGGACGGCGACATTGCGTTTATCGTGGCGGACACGTTTTCGACGAGTTGCCGGGCGTTGAACGGGTTGCGGCGTCGGCTGGGGAAGGAATTGAAGTTATACGATCCGAAGTCGTTCCATTTTTCCTGGATCGTTGATTTTCCGATGTTGGAATTTGACGACGAGGAGCAGCGTTGGGTGGCCGTGCACCATCCGTTTACGGCGCCGTTGCCGGAGGATGAGCCTTTGTTGGATACGGATCCGGGCAAATGCCGGGCGGCCGCGTACGATATTGTGATCAACGGTTTCGAGGCGGGGGGCGGTTCCATACGTATTCATGACAACACCCTTCAGCAAAAGATTTTCCGTTTGTTGAACATTGGTGACGCGATGGCCAGGGAGCGTTTTGGGTTTTTGCTGGATGCGTTACGTTTTGGTGCTCCGCCGCATGGGGGGATTGCGTTGGGGCTGGATCGGCTGGCGATGATTTTTGCGGGGTTGGACAGCATTCGCGACGTGATTGCGTTCCCGAAAACGGCCCGTGCCACCGATTTGATGACCGGCGCACCTGGTGAGGTGGACGACAAGCAGCTTCGCGAATTGAAGTTGGAGTTGGGCCGGTAGCGAACCCCAAAAAACCACCAACGGCTTGTTGAATTGATAATTGATAATTGATAATTATTTTTGCTCAAGCATTTTTTTGAGTAGTGGTGCTCCGCATTGGGTTTGTAATTACAAGTTTAACAATACGACAGCATTTGGTGACGTTGGCAATTATTCCAGGCGGGATAACACGTTTCCCCTACCACCAAAAGGGTTAATAAAAACAAATTATCAATTATCAATTTGAAGCAACCCTAGTTCACTGTTCATTGTTCATTGTTCATTGTCTCCCCCCTCCCTAGCGGTGGGGGTTCTCATTCGGTAGAATGGATGAGGATAAATTTTTGAAGTATTGATTTTGGGATTTGTTTTATGAGCGACCAGCCGGCTTTTGAGAGTATGCCTGTGGAGAAACCTGTTTACGAGCCTGTGCATTTCAGGATAGGCGGCGTGCGGTATCTGAACGCGGTTCCGTTGGAATGGCGGTTAGAGGAGATTGCTGCGGGGCAGAACGCGACGGTTTCGGTGGAGAAAGACGTACCGTCGGTATTGGCGAGGAAGTTGGTTGCGGGGGAATATGATGCGGCGATCATTCCGGTGGTGGAGGCGATGCGGCATCCGGAGCTGGTGCAGGTTTCTGATGCGTGTATTGCCAGCGAGGGGGTGGTGGCCAGCATACGGTTGCTTTGTCTTAAACCGGTAACGGAAGTGGAGACGGTGGGTTTGGATGAAAATTCGCGGAGCAGTGCCGCCATGGTGGGGGTCTGTTTGCGGGAGCGATTCAAACGGAATCCGCAGGAGGTGCCGTTTTGTTGGGAGGAGATGGATAAACCGGATTTTTATCGGGAAGCGGGGTGTCGGAAGTTGGCGGAGGCGTTGCGTGCGAAGGGGCTGGACGCGGTGTTGATGATTGGCGACGACGCGTTGGTATTGCCGCGAACGATGCCGGGTTTTGCGTCGGTCATGGACATGGGGCAGTGCTGGACGCAGTGGATTGGGTTGCCGTTTGTGTATGCGAGTTGGTTTGCGCGTCCGGGAGCCGACGGGGAGCGTCTTTCCCGGATCTTCAACGAGTGCCGTCGTGCGGGGCAGGTGGAGATGGATTTGCTTTGCATTCACGAGGCGATGAAGCGGCGGTTGCCGATCGACATGTGCCACGATTACCTGACGCGTAAGCTGCGATACCGTTTGGGGGGTCGGGAGCGGCGTGGGGTGGAGGTATTCTGTAAAATGACGCAGAAATATGGTCTGGTTCCTTTGGGTTCCGACATTATTTTTGAGGCGAATCGGCGGAAATTCGCGGAGTAATCGGAGCAGATTCCCTGAGGACGAAGGTTCCGATCTGTTGGGGGGTTCCGGGGAAGGTTTCTTTCAGGTAGCGTTCGGAGGTTCCGGTGAGTTGTCCGTCGCGGTACGTTTCGGCCAGAATCTGGGTGGGGTGTCCCTTTCGTTTTTCGACGAATGCGTTGTGGAGTTCTTTTTCGATTTCAGCCAGATAGAGGCTTCGGCGGTGTTTTTCCTCGGCGGGGACGGGGTGGGGCATGGTGGCGGCGGGGGTACCTTCCCTGGGAGAGAAGGGGAAGATGTGGATTTTGGAAAACCCGATTTGGCGGCAGGTCTCGCAGGTTTCCAGAAATTCGCGTTCTGTTTCGCCGGGAAAGCCGACGATAACGTCGGTGGTCAGGGCGGGGGAATCGAGAAATTTTTTCGCCTTTTCGCATCGTTCGACGTACTGTTGGAGGGTGCCGGGGCGATTCATGCGTCGCAGGACGGTGGGGGAGCCGCTTTGCATGGAGAGGTGGAGATGGGGACAGATTTTTTCGGAGTGCTGGGCCATGACTGCCAGCAGGTCGTCGGTTGCTTCGTGGGCTTCCAGGCTGGACAGGCGGAGCCGGAAGGTGTCGTGGGGAAGCTGTGCCAGGCGTTCCATCAGCACGGCGAGGGAGATTTTAGCGGCGTCGGGGTGGTCGTTGGGGGACCAGACGGCCTGCCCGCAGGGGCGTGGATTCCGACCGTAATATCCCAGGTGGATTCCGGTCAGCACGATTTCCCGATACCCCCGGCATAGCAGGGCGTCGGATTGCGCAACGACTTCGTGGATGGGGACGCTGGAAAGCTCCTTTCGCAGGTGGGGGATGATGCAGTAGGAGCAGTATTGTCGGCAACCGTCTTGCACTTTGAGATAGACGCGGTGGCGGGAGGTTCCGGCAAGTGCGGGGGGCAGGGGAGCCAGCGGCAGCGGCAGACCGAGGGTTTGGAGGACGGCGGAAACGCGATTTCCCCCGGTTTCGGCAGCGGTGACGACTTCGGTAACGCCGTTGATTTCTCGAAAGGACTCTGGAGCGTTCGTCGCGGAGCAGCCGAAAACGACCACGCGGCGCGGGGCGTACCGTTTGATGAGTTGGCGAACCGTTTTGCGGGATTTGGCTTCCGATTCTCCGGTCACGGCGCAGGTGTTCAAAAGACAGAGGTCGAGCTGTAAAGCGTCTGGTGTGAAGGGTTTCCATCCAGCGGCCAGCAGGCTTTGGGCGACGGCGGTGCTTTCGTACTGGTTGACTTTGCAACCGAGGGTGTGGATAATAAACGTTGGAAAAGGAGGAATCATTAGGATCGCTATAATTTTTACCAGTCGGACATTTTGCCCGTTTTTGCCAGCACGAAAATCCGGCGAGACCCTGGCAATCCAAATAACCGGACAAAAAAGGTTGGGAATGTGTCGATTCTGTCGATAACGATGGGAACCGAGGTTAACCCACATCGCGAAAAATACGAAAAAACAGGATAAGCCTATTTTTGTTTGGGTCTAATAGTTTTAGCAGAGTGTTTTAATTTTGCAAGGAGGGTTTATGTCCGTACGATCCATTTGCCTGACGGCGGGACTGGTCGTCGTGCTGTTGTTGACGGGAATTGCCTTTTGGGGAATACGTGCCTGTCAGGACTCCGCTCAGATTTCCGAGTCGGTAGAAGCGATTGTGAAAAACGATATGGACCGCCTGGAACGGGTGTTGCAGGAACCGTCGATGCGTTCGTGGCGGGAATATTTACCGCTGGAGCGTTTAGGAAAAATTCTGGATAGTCAGGTTTATAGCGAACAAAAAGAAGTGGGTATTTTCATGGTGAAGCTGGAGGAAGCGGAAGGGGTGGAAAAGTACCCGGAGATGCAGACGCTTCGCGATTCGCTGAAAATATTACTTCATAGCCGGAAAAATCCCTGGGAATTAGGGATGTTTCGTCGCAGTGTGGCATGGGATTACGTTCTGGAGCGGGCGTTGCGAAACTCGTCGTCGGTTCAGATGGTTCTTTCGGAGAAAAATTCGGAGGAAAAACCGGAGCCGGCGTTGGCGATTTCGCGCAAACCGCTTTGGACGCATTCTTCCCAGGCACCGCTTCCAGCGACGGCAAAGTGGCGTTTCCCGGAAAAGAAAACGACGCTGGCCCAGAACAGGGCGTATGTTGAGATGCCCCCAACGGTGCCGGAAATAACGACGATTTCGGAGGATGCGCTGCCAGCTTTGGTGGAGACGAATGTGGAAATTGCGGAGGAGGACAAATTGTCCACGTTGCCGCCGCTTCCGGTGTGTGAGAAAAAATGGCGTGCGTTGCTTGCCGATCCGAAGCCATCGGACACATTTGCGGACAATCCGTTTGCGCAAACGGCGAAGGCGTGGAAAGAAATTGCGGAGAAATACGTGGTTCCGACCGACGCGGATTTGAAAGCTGCGCGGGAATCGCTGCTGGTAAAAATGGAGGCGTTGGAAAAACTTTTGAAAACCGACGCGGCGAAAGAAGCGGCGTGGAAAAAGACGCTGCTGTGGGATAAACTGCAACATGCGACGCAATCCGACCCGGTGGATGTTGCGGGGCTGCGAGAGGTTCACGAGCGATTCTGCCAGGGTGCGGTAGGGTTGGAGCTGGTACGATTTGCGGCGGTGCGTTCGGCCATTCAGAACTGTGTGGTGCTGGATGCTTCGCGGAAAAATCCGGAGCAGGCGAAAGCGGATTTCGCAAAGACGTCGCGGATGCTTTCGGTTTTGCTGGATGCTGCGGGGAAAAAGATGGATGCCGACACGCAATGTTCGGTGGAAGCGTGCCTGCATTGGATGCGTTGGATGGGCCAGGCTCCGGAGCTGGTGAAGCAGACGGAGATGCTCTGGTCGCGTCCGAACCTTTGCCTGACGGTGCGGCAGGAGTTTTTTGATCAGGCTACGCGTCCGATTTCGGAGGATCAGCCGCTCAACGAGCAGGTGATGAATGCGTACGTTACAGGCAAAAATCATTTTGATGGCACGACGACGGTTCGTCTCCAGCCCAATCCTGCGCAGGTTCAGCTTGCGGTGGTGATTTCGGGAACCTCCAAGGGGACGACGTACGCCTATTCCGGGCCGGTGACGATTCAGAGTGTCTCGGCAGGGCAGGCTTTTGCGCAAAAGGATGTCTATTTTGATTCTACGGGTCTGTTGACCTCGGCGGCGACGGCGACGATCAAAGCCAATTCGCGTATCACCAATATTTCCGACCGATTTGGGCGTCGGTTAATTGAGAACGTCGCGGCACGAAAGGCGTCGGAACAACAGGGAATGTCGCAGCAAATCCTTTGTTCGCGTCAGGAAGCCCGGATGGGAAAGCGTCTGGACGTTACGGTGGACGAAATGCTGGCACGTGGGAACGGCCAATATTTGCGACTGTTGCGAACGCAGTTGAATCCGCGAGGCTTTACGCCGGAATCGTTCCAGATGGCATCGACCGACAAGGAGATGACGGTGACGGGCAGCCTGTCGGCCAACGAAGGGTTGATGGCATGTTCCGCGGCGCCGGCTTTCACCAAGGCGAGTCCCATTCAGATGGCAGTTCATGAGACGACGGTGCAGAACCTGTTTTCGGGTTTCCTGTCGGGAATGGTGCTGAATCCCAGTGCACGGGAAACGTTGAAAAAGACCTTTCCGGCGGGGATTCGTGCCGCGTTGGAGAAGGCGGCTTCCGGCGAACAGGAAGCGGACGACGACACATGGGGAATTACGTTCCCCTTCCGGAATCTGGTTACGACGACATTTGCGGACGGACAGATTCGCGTGACGATCCACACCCGAACCATCCAGAGCACGGACAAGGAATATTCGGATATGGATATTTCCGTGGTGTATCGGTTGAGCGAAAAGGATGGCAAGATGTTCCTGATTCGGGAGGGGGCGATCGACGTGCTTCCGGCGGATTTTGACCCGGCGGTCAGCAAGCGGCTCCCGGCCAACATCGTGAGTCTGCGTCGGGTGATGAGCCGGCGTTTGAAGGAAGCGTTGCCGGAGGAGGTAGAGTTGAAGGCGATTCCTCTGGATTCGGAGGGGAATTTTGCCCGAAACATGTTGCTGGTGCCGGACTCGTTGACGGTGCAGGACGGCTGGATGCTTTTGGGTTTCCGCACGGAACAAGCATCCGAGAAATAGTTTTCAGGGGGTGGAGGGATACTTTTTCTCAAATTGTGTGTTCCGCCCCCCTTTACAGAATTTGGGAATCGTATATATTGTAAGGCACTAAACGGGGCGATAGCTCAGTTGGCAGAGCGCAGCGTTCGCAATGCTGAGGCCGGGAGTTCGACCCTCCTTCGCTCCATTTTCGGTTTTACGAGAAACCGTTGTGGTCTAGTCCACAGCGGTTTTTTGTTTGGATATTTTTTTGTACGAAACCTGACAGGGAAAAAACCTGTTTTGGTGGCGCTCGAGGTGTGCCATCCCCTTGACAAATAGGGGGTTGAATGGTACATTAATGGGCTGTAATTTCGTAATATTTTTTGAAGTACCTGGAAGGCGGATATGAACCCTAACGAACTGCTGCGAATTGTTGATACGATTCATCGTGATAAGAACATTTCCAAGGAAGTGCTTTTTCAGGGGATTGAAGCGGCCATCGTTTCGGCCATAAAAAAGCGGTTTGGGGACGAATACGTCATTGAGGCGCATATTGACCCGGAGACGGGGGAAATATCGGCTTTTTACAATGGGAAACCGATTCCGCAGGACGAGATTGCGGAGCGAATTGGTGCGCAGACGGCGAAGCAGGTAATGATTCAGAAGATTCGGGAAGCGGAGTGCGACCGGATATTTAATGAATATTTCAGCCAGATCAACCAGTTGGTGACGGGGACAGTACACCGTTGCGAGGGGGGTATGGCGGTGGTGACGTTGCCGAACATGGAAGCGATTTTGCCGAAGATGGAGCAGATTCGTGGGGAGTCGTTACGGCCTGGGGATCGGGTGCGTGCGGTGATTGCGGAGGTGCGGAAGCAGGGGTCGCGGGTGAAGGTTACGTTATCGCGGATACGTCCGGTGTTTGTGTCCCGGCTTTTCGAGCAGGAGATACCGGAAATATCGGAAGGGGTGATTCAGGTACGGAGCGTTTCGCGGAAGCCTGGCGTGCGGTGCAAGATAGCGGTATGGAGCGAGGATCAGCGTGTGGACTGTGTGGGGGCGTGCGTTGGGATTCGCGGGAACCGTATCAAGAATATTGTGGACGAGCTGGCGGGTGAGCGTATCGACATCATTCGCTGGACGGACGACATGATGAAGATGATTCCGAACGCCCTTCAGCCGGCGGAGATTGAGGAGGTTATTCTCTGCAAGATGTTGGGTCGTGCGATTGTGTTGGTGAACGAGAAGAACCTTTCGTTGGCGATTGGCCGGCAGGGGCAGAACGTTCATTTGGCGAGCAAGTTGTGCGGGTGGGACATAGAGATCATGACTCCGGACGAGCTTCAGAACCAGTTGGAGCGAACGGTAAACGCGTTGTGTACGATACCGGGGGTGACGTCGGAGTTGGCGGATTTACTGGTAGGTGAAGGGTTTATGTCGTACGACGACCTTTCGATAATTGAGCCGGACGATTTGGTTCGCATGAGCGGTCTTTCGGAAGACGAAGTGGACGCGATCATTGCGGAGGCGGAGCGTCGGGCGGATGAACAGGAACAGCAGGCCATTCAGGAAAAGAAGAACCAGAGTGGCGGCGAGAAGAACGATAACGAGTAAGTGAGACGCGGTCTCCTGGGAGAGAAGTTTGCGAGTTTACGCATTAGCCAAAGAGTTGAACGTTGACAACAAGGTTCTGATGGACCTGTGCAACAGTATTGGAATTGCGCCCAAAGGAAGTAGTGCGCTGGCCAGCATTTCGGATGAGGATGCTCAGCGGGTGCGGGAGCATTGTGCCAAAAAGGAGACGCGAAGCGGGGCATCGCCATCGATGCCGGTGCCGATGGAGCCGCCGCGGACGTTGACGACGGGCCGGATTCCCACACTTCCATCGCGTCCCAAGAAGGTGGTGGAGGAAGTAAAGGCGGCGGTACCCGAGGAGAAACCGGCGGCGAGTACCGTGGTGGCGTCCGAGAAAAAGGACGTTTCGCAAGAGGTTCCGCAGCCGGAGAAGCCGGAAGTTTTGGAACCGGAGAAGCCGAAGACGCCAGAGAAGCCGGAATTGGCGGTAAAGTCGGAGGAGCCTGCCGTGGAGGTTTCGCTTCCAGAGGAGCCGGTGGCGGAAAAGGAAAAGAAGAGCGTATTGCCGGAGCGGAAGCCGGAGGTTTCGGCGAAGAAGCCGGAAAAAGCGGAACGTGCGGAGAGGCCGGAACGTGCGGAGAGGTCGGGGCGTACGGAGAAATCGGAGAAGCGCGAGGCGTCCAAGGGGAGAGATGCTTCGGCGGAGACGCGTCGGGAGGATCGCCGGACGCGGGGGCCGATGAAGGGAAGTTCGCTGAGCAACACGCCGTTGGGGCGTCGTTTGGGGAGCAAGGGGAAGGAGGCGCCGGCGCATTCAGGGCGTTCGGTAGCCGAGTCGATCATGGAGCAGGCGCAGCTTTCCAACGCGCCGATTCAGCCGAATTATAAGCCGGAACCGACGGAGTTTCCGTTGCTGCATTCTGCGCGGAAGCGTCGTGGGGATGGGGGAACGGAGCGGAGCCGCGAGGAGCGGAAGCCTTTGGTGCGGTTAGCGCCGGTTCCGATGGCGAAGGCGCCGACGAAGAAAGCGAAAGAACCGGAAGCGCAGAAGCCGGAGATCCGTTTGCCGCTGGATGCGATTCGTGCGGGCAAATCGGGCGACGAATCGACAATGCGTCGCGTGGAGCAGGAGCTTCTGGAAAAGAAGGAGAAGGCGGAGAAGCCGCGTAGCAAGGACAAGGACGCGCGTGGCAAGGGGCGTGAAAAGACGGCGGGCGACGATACGCGTCGGCGGCCCGCAGCGGACAAAGGGGCGGTCGTGGCGCGTGGTCCGGTGGTGTCGGAGGATGCAAGTCGTGGTGTTCCGAAAAAGGGCAAATTTAGCAAGGGGGGGCGTTTTGGCGACGACGAGGCGGCAAGTCGAGATAGTCGTTTGAGCAAAGCTCCCCGGAAGGGGCGGTCGCAGTACGATCGATCGGGCGACGACGATGAGTTTTCGGGACGTCGTTCGCGTCGCTCAAAGCATACGGGGACGGTGACAACCGCGCCGCGTAAGAGCAGTTATGTGCTTCAGCTTCCGTTGACGGTGCGGTCGTTTGCCGAGGGGGTCGGTTTATCGGCGGCGAAGGTTTTGGGCAAGTTGTTCGAGATGGGGGCGCCGACGACAATCACGGCGGGCCTGGACGAAACGACGGCGGAGCTTTTGGCCGACGCGTTTGGTATTCCGGTGGAGATTCGTCCAGAGGTGACGCTGGAAGAAAAGCTGATCGGCAACCTTGTGGAAGAGACGGACGACGAGGCGGATTTGGTTTCGCGTCCTCCGGTGGTGACGTTTTTGGGTCACGTGGATCATGGGAAGACGTCGTTATTGGATCGGATCATCAACATCGACGTGGTGTCGGGCGAGAAGGGTGGCATAACGCAGCACATTCGAGCGTATAATGTGAAGAAGGACAATCGTTCGATCACATTTGTAGACACGCCGGGTCACGAGGCGTTTACGGAGATGCGTGCGCGAGGTGCCAACACGACGGACATTGCGGTTTTGGTGGTGGCGGCCGACGACGGGGTGATGCCTCAGACAGAGGAAGCGATCAGTCACGCGAAGGCGGCCGGGGTGCCGATTATTGTGGCGTTGAACAAGATTGATCTGCCGGACGTGAACGAGATGCGGATATTGCAGGAGCTGTCCACGAACGAGCTAACTCCCAGCGAGTGGGGGGGCGACGTGGAGGTGGTGCGTTGTTCGGCATTGACGGGGCAGGGGATCGACGATCTTCTGGAGACGATTCTGACGCTGGCGGAGTTGAACGAGTACCGTGCGAATCCGAAGAAGCCGGCGCGTGGTGTCTGTATCGAGTCGTCGGTGCAGCAGGGGAAGGGTGTGATTGCGAAGTTGCTGGTGCAGAACGGGACGTTGCATACGGGGGACGTGCTGGTTTGCGGGGCGACGTATGGTCGTGTGAAGGTGATGGCCGACACGTTGGTTCCCCGGAAGCGATACGACAGTGCGGGTCCTGCGATGCCGGTGAACGTATTGGGTCTGGACGAAGCGCCGGGGGCGGGGGACCGGTTTTACGTGTTGGACGACATTGGCGACGCGCGGCGTTTAGCGGAAGAGCGTGCCGAGGAGCAGCGGCTTTCCCAGTTGGCGGGCAATATCAAGACGCACGTTACGCTGGAGGGTCTGTTTGACTCGCTGGAGCACCAGGAAGTTCAGACGTTGAACGTGATTTTGCGTGCGGACGTACGGGGTTCGATCGAAGCGATTCGGAAGGAGCTGGACAAGCTGGAGCATGACGAGGTTCAGATACGGATATTGCAGGCGTCGGTCGGAGGCGTGACGGAGGCGGACGTTCATTTGGCGGACGCGTCGGATGCGGTGATTGTTGGCTTCAATGTCGTACCGGACGAGAAGGCTCGCGTATTGGCGGAGGAGAAGCATGTTCAGGTACGCGAGTATGATATTATATATCAGTTGACGGCGGACATTAAGGCGGCGATGGAAGGGATGTTGAAGCCTGAGGAGCGGGAGAAGGAATTGGGTCGTGCGTTGGTGCAGCGGACGTTCCAGATTTCGCGGGTGGGCACGGTTGCGGGGTGTCGGGTTCTTTCGGGGACGATTTTGCGGGATTGCAAGGTTCGTATTGTCCGGGACAACCGAATCATCGGCACGTATCCGTTGGACACGCTGAAGCGGGAAAAGGACGACGCGAAGGAAGTTCGGGAGGGGTACGAGTGTGGTATTCGTCTGGCGAATTTCAACGACGTGAAGGAAGGGGACATATTGCAGGCCTTCCAGGTAGAAACGATAGCGCGGACTTTTTAGCAGGAGCCTTTTTCAGGTGCCTGAAATTTAACGAGAAGGGAATTCATGGCTTCCAGACGGGTATTAAAGGCGGCCGAAGCGATTCGGGAAGTGGTGGGCATGTCCATCCTTCGTGACATACAAGACCCACGGGTCAGCGATGTGACGGTAACGTATGTGGAGGTGTCGGGCGACATGCAGTTGGCGAAGGTTCACGTTTCGGTGATGGGGACGGAGGCGAAGCAGCAGCTTTGTCTGAGGGGTCTTCAGAACGCGGCGGGATTTTTCCAGCGGAAGATTGGAGATCGGATTCAGACGCGTTACACGCCTCGGGTGCAGTTTTTACTGGACAAGGGGGTGAAGCATTCGATTCAGATTGCGAAGATACTGAAAGAGGTGCTTCCGTCCGACGCACCGCGGGAGACGGTGATAGGCGAGTTGGACGCGACGGAAGGTTCGGGTGAATCGGTCGAAACGGCTGAAACGGTCGAAACGGTGGATAGGGAACGAAATAACGAGTGACAACCAACAGGGGAAAAGGAATGGCGTCTGAGAACAGAACGGATGCGTTGAAACGTCTGCATGCGAGCTTGTCGGAGAAATTTCGTCCCACGATGCCCACGGAGCGGACGGTACTGGAGCATTTTATTTATGCCACGTGTTTGGAGGACGCTTCGTATGAGGCGGCGGACGCGGCGTACACGGCGATCGTGCATACGATGTCGGGTTGGAACGAGATTCGTGTCAGCAGCGTGACGGAGCTTGCGGAGTTGATGTCGCAGCTTCCGGATCCGCGAGGCACGGCGCAGAAGATCAAGCGTATTTTGCATGCGATTTTTGAGGAGCGGTACGCGTTTGAGCTTTCGGACATGCAGAAGAAGAACGCGAAGGAATCGTTCGAGAAGTTGGAATCGATTCCCGGAGCGACCCCCTTTTCGGCGACGTACACGTGTCAGGTGGCGTTGGGGCGTCATGGGATACCGTTGGGGGCGAGCGAGAAGCGGGTGTTGTACGTTTTGGGAATTATTCCGGAGTCGGAGTTGGAATCGCGGGAGATTTCGGGGTTGAATCGTGCGATTTCCAAGCAGGACGGGATCGTGTTCGCGTCGCTTCTTCACAAGTTGACGGCGGCGTTTGTGACGAATCCGGAGTCCCGGAAGGTGACGCAGTTTTTGCGGAGTTTCGCACCGGATTTTCGTCAGCGGATGCCGAAGCGTCGTTCGTTGCACCAGGAAGACACGATGGAGACGCCGGTTCCGGAGACGGAGGAACATCGGGTACGGATGATTGACATTTTGACGACGGATCCGGATTTTTCGGGGCAGTGGAAGCGAACGCATGGGGAGGAGCAGGCGTCGCAGGAGATTCCGGCGGAGGAAGCGGCTCCGGTGAAGGAAACGGTTCCGAAGAAGGAAACGGCTCCGGCGAAGCGGGAGGAAAAGAAGAAGGAAACGCAGCGTCCGGCGAAGGAAGCGGTGGTTCCGGTGAAGGTCTCGGTGGAGAAACCGGCATCGAAGGGGACGCCGCAGAAGAAACCGGCGGCGAAGAGTTCTTCGGCATTGTCAAGTAGCAAGGCGTCGAGTAGCAAGGCGTCGGGGAGTCAATCGTCGAGTGAACCTCCGGCGGCGAAGGAGAAGAAACCGGTCGTCTCTGAGAAATCGGCAGCGAAAAAAGCGGTTCCGGCGAAGGATACGGGGGCGAAGGCAAAGGCGAAGCCAACGACGAAAGTAGCGGTGAAGGGAGCGATGAAGCCGACGGGCAAATCGTTGCCGGCGAAGAAGACGGTGGTGGTCTTGACGCCTGGAATGAAGAAGGATTCCAAGCCCGCGGGCAAAGAGGTTTCCAAGGGGGTTGCCAAGGGAGAAACGAAGGCGGGCAAGGGGAGCAAGTCGGCGAAGCCAGCTAAAAAGACGCGTTGATTGCGTTGGTGGAATCATGTTTATGGTGAAAAAGATACTGCTGAATTTTTCCATAAAAGCGAGGAAGGTATTTTTGGCCGCGGGGGTGGTAGTGTTGGGGGAGATGCTTTATGCGCAGTCGCTCCCAACACCTCTATATCAGCAGGTGAATCCGGAGGTTCCCGCGGATTTTCAGCCGGTGCTGAAGGGGCCAACGCCTGCGGAGGCGGAGGGAATGGAAGCCGAGCGTCTATTTTGCGAGGCACGCGTTCTGGAGCGTTCGGGCAAGCCTTCTGAGGCGTTAAAAAAATATGAGCGGGCATGGCGTCTTTCGCGTGACCGGGTAATTCTTCAAAACATCGTTTCTTTGGCGGCGCAGGAAAAGCATACGGACGAGATGGCGCGTTATTTCGAGAAGCTGGAACATCCGGAGAAGATGGATGTGTTGGCACTTCGCATGGCGGGGCTTTTGCTGATATCGCAGAACAACGTGCCGCAGGCGATCCGGGCGTACGAGGCGGCGTTGGAGGTGCTTCCGGCGGACGTCTATCCGATGATACGTGTGGTGTTGCGGTACGAATTGGGGCCGATGTATTATTTGTCGGGGGATTACGACCGTGCGATTCACTGCATGGAGTATGTGTTATCGGCATTGGAGAATCCGAAGCGGTACGGGGTGGACGACGCGTTGGAGGGGATGTTGGCGGCGGAGGACACATCGTTACGGTATCAGTTGGCGGACATGTATTTGTTGCGTCATGAGGAGGATCGGGCGGAGGCGATGTTGGCGCGTGCGTTGGAGCTGGAGCGAAAGGTCGTGGCCAGCGAGAAGGATGCGAAGCAGCGTCGAGAAGGGATTCAGGCGAAAGAGGACTTTTTTCGAGCGCGGATAGCGGCCAGCCGGGAGCGATGGGACGAATCCTTACAGCTTTTGGAGTCGGCGTTTGCGCGAAAGCTGCGGGGCGAGGGGAACGGCCCGATGGAGCTTTTAGTGCAGGTATTGAAGGCGTCGGGGCGGGAGAAGGAGCTGATTTCGCGGCTGGAGAAATACTATGGGGCCGACGCGGAGAATATGGAGTTGGGATATTTTCTGGGGAAGCAATATCGGCAGGCGGGGGACTGGGAGCGGGCGTACGCGTTGCTTTCGGAGCTGACGCACGAGGTTCCGGTGATGGAGGGGTACGTTGGGCTTTTGGAGTCGGCGTGGCGTCTGGGGGATTCGGAGAAATTTTTGCTTGGGGTGTATCAGGTTTTGGCGCAGCAGGATTCCGAGGAGCCGTTGATGGAGGCGGTGCGGGGGCTATTGGGCGAGGAACCGACGGGGGGGGAGCCGGAGGAGACGGATCAGAATGTTGCGGAAAAAGAGGTGAAGGTGGATTCGTCGGACCTGGTATCGCAGGATTCGGAGGAAATGGGTGTGGCATGGGGGGTTTTGGGGACACCGTTGGAGGGATTCTGGCGGGAGACGCTTCGAGAGATGAGCGCGAAATATACGGTAGAGAATCCGAAGAATCCGTGGTCGTTTCATTGGGCGATGTCGTTGATGGCGCGTGCGGTGAAAGAGGACGGGTTGACCGATGTTTATGGCAACGCGGCGCTTGCGGCACTGGAGCGGAAGGAGTTTGTCGAGGGGCAGGTTCCAGGAGAGGCGTTTTTTGTTGGCTACGCGATGGATTTGGGGGATCGGGGGCTTTTTTCGGAGGCGGAAGGGGTTCTCCGGCAGGGGCGAAAGACGGTTCATGGTCGGGAAAAGCGGGCGATGTTGGAATACTATTCAGGGGTTCTTTTCGTGACGAACAAGCAATACGACCAGGCGGCGAAGGCGTTTCGGGAAGCGATTCGGTTGGATGGGGATTTTCCGTTGTATCAGCGGCAACTTGGGCTGGTGTATTATCTGGAGGGTCGGACGGACGATGCGGTGAATCAGTATCAAAAGCTGTTGGAGAAGCATTGCGAGGACTATTCGAGTTCTTTCCCCAGGGAATTGGTCAAGGAAACGCGGATGATGCTTTCGTTGTTGGAGTCGTATCGTGAGAACATGGACACGGCGGAGGAGTATCTGGAGTCTGTTTTGGACGAGTTTCCGGACGACCTTGGGGCGCGGAACGATTTGGCCTATTTGTGGGCGGTGAGGAAGAAGAATTTGGATCGGGCGTTGGAATATTCGCTGGAGGCGGTGGCGGCGGAGCCGGAGAACTACACGTATCGCGACACGTTGGGGTGGGTTTATTTTCAGATGGGGCGGGTGGACGACGCGCTTGAGGCATTGGAGAAGGCGGCGTCGATGGAGTCGGACGCGGTAGTGGATCGTCATTTGGGCGAGGTATGGCGTTGGAAGGGGGATCAGGGGAAAGCCGTGGAATATTATAAGAAGTCACGCGATGGGTTTCTTCAGGCGGAAAAAGAGGGGAAACTCATTGATGAGAAAGAACGTAAGTATGTCCTTGAACAGTTAAAATCTTTACAATAAAGGGAGGAAAAAAATGTCTGGGCATTCCAAATGGGCCAACATTAAGCACAAGAAAGCGGCGGTGGACGCTAAAAAAGGGAAAGTATGGAGTCGCATGGCGAAGTCGATCATCGTGGCGGCCCGAGGCGGCAGCGATCCGTCGATGAACGCACGGCTCCGTTTAGCGGTGGAGGCGGCCAAAGGGGTAGGGATGCCGCGAGACAACATCGAGCGGGCGATTCGCCGAGGTTCGGGCGAGAGCAAGGAAGGTTCCGTCATGAAGGAAATCCTGTACGAGGGTTACGGATGTGCGGGGACGGCGGTGATTTGTGAAATCCTGACGGACAACAGCAACCGGACGGCGCCGGAAGTGCGGAAGATTTTCGAGGGTGGCGGCGGCAAGCTGGGTGCGACGGGCTGCGTGGGGTGGATGTTTGATCGGAAGGGCCTGTTCGTGGTCGAGGCGGACAAGGTGGAGGAGGACGTGTTGATGGAGTTGGCGTTGGACGCGAACGCCGAGGACGTTTCCAACAACGGCGACGTTTACGAAGTGTTGTGTGCGCCGGAGGATTTCACGTCGGTGGCCGAGGCGTTGGAGAAGGCGCAGATTCCGGTGGCGGAAGCGAACATTTCGCGGATACCGCAGAACACGGTGGATGTTTCGGACATAGACGAAGCGCGTCGGGTGCTGCGTTTGATCGAGCGTTTGGAGGACAACGACGACGTGCAGGCGGTCTATTCCAACTATAATATTCCGGACGAGATCATGGAAAAGTTGGAAGACGAGGAATAAGCGAGGAATAAGACGAGTGGAAGCGGGGGGCGTCATGCCCCTCGTGTTTTGTTGTCCGATGTAGGGAGGCGGGGCATGAAGCAATGGGGCTGGATGATTTTTCTGTTAGGGAGTACCGGTCTGGTTTGGGGGCAGGGGGCGGTGCGACCGCTTCCGGCGGGATATGGTCAGGTTTGGAAGGACTATGACATATCGCGTTATGTGGATCGGTTGCCGGTGTCCAGCAGGGCGGAAGCGTCGGTGATGGACTGGATTTTGATGGAGACGGGGTTCGAGGTATGGCATTCGGTGGCGCCGTCGATGTTGTATTCGTCGCCGAAAACGATTCATGTGTATCATACGCCGGCGGTGCAGCAGCGTGTGGAGGCGTTGCTGGCTCGGTTTACGAACAATGATCCATGGAATCACCAGTTTCGAGTCCAGGTATTTACGGTGCCCAGTCCGCTTTGGCGTCAGGAATCGCTCTGTCGGATGCAGCCGATACCGAGTACGGCTCCCGGTTCGCAGGCGTGGGTGATTCGTCCGGAGGAGATGGCGGCGGTGACGCGTACGTTTCAGGAAACGAAGGATTTCACCATGCACACGGCGGAAGTACGGACGGTACCGAACGGCCAGGCACTGGTTTTGAATTTCGTTCGACGTCGGTCGTATACCCGGAATTACTACACGCGTCCTGGCAAGGGGGGGCCGGAGGCGGACGACGTGGCGCTTGACGAGGGGTTTTCGTTGGAGTTCATGCCGCTTTTGACGCTCGACCGGGGGCTGGTGGACGCGCAGATCAAGTTTCAGATCAATCATGTGGATCGGTTTTTTCCGATGACGATTGAAGCGAACGGGCCGAAGAAGATTGAGATTCCGATGTTGGGGCAGTATCGTTTTCGGGATCGTTATCGTTGGAATCCGGAGAATGCGTTGTTGGTTTCGTTTGGGTTGACGCCGTATCCGGTGGCGACGGGAGGGGAGACGCTTCCCCCGTTACGGGTCTTCAATCCGACGCAGCGTGTGGAAACGTTCGTGCTGATCGAATATCGCCATAAAGGGGATTTTTAGCGATCTTCCCTCCGGGTGCTGTACAAAAAATAAATATTAATAAAAGCGAACGCAGTGAGCGTAGTAAAAAGTTTTGGGAG
>JAUNBJ010000199.1 GCA_030535245.1 Planctomycetia bacterium
ATCAATTATCAATTATCAATTAGTTGCCGACGTAAAACCAGGTCGCGGGAACGGAGGTTCAGGTCGCCCCATACGCCCCAGTCGCCGTGGGTGTTGTTTTCCGGGCCGCAGTCGGTGACGATCTGAAGCCGTACCGTTTGTCCTGCCCAGGGGGTCAGGTCGGCGGAAAGGGGACGCCATTCGTACACAAGAACGGAAGTTTCCGCGACGGTCGTCGTTTTTTCTCCAGCGACGATATTAATCTTGTAAAAAATACCGTCGCCCATATCGCTTCCCGTCCGTTTCCCGACAAAGGCGTCCAGCACGGTGGGAAGTTCGGGGAGCGTCAGTGAAAATTCCGTCAAGACGCAGCCCCGTCCGTCAAGGTGGGGGGGGTGGGTCAGGAACCCTACACGCTTCACACCGGCGAGGGTTGTTTCTCCGGGGGAAACGTGTCCGCCGGTTTTGTCAAACGAGGTGCTGGGGGACTGGCCGCGAATTTGCAGCAGGTGTTTTTCCGTCCCTTTCCACAGCGATGAAAAATCTTTGTACCCCGACACGATTTCCGTCGCGACGGAGTGTTTCATCTGTTTTTCTCCGGCGGCAAACGTCAGTTCCAGCGTTTCGGAACCTTCCTTTTCCGGCGTAGGCAAAGCGAACGACGCCACGTTGTTTTCGACCGAAACGGTCTGGTCGCCAAGCGTTACGGTCAGGTTCGCGTATTCTGGAATGTTGGGGTAGGTCCGGACACAGAGCCTGTTTTCGTCGAGCGTTGTGGTTACGTTGGCAAGGGAAACGACGCGGAAATCGAGCCACGCGTTTTCAAAATGCGCCCAAACCGTCGTTCCCGGCGTTGCGTTTTCGGGGATCGTGAACGGGTGTTTTTCGGCACCTTCCACCGTGACTTTTTCGCCCGGAAGCACGTTCCAACGGTCGCATTTCAACACATTTTCCACCGGTTTTCCAAGCGTCAGTCGATACGAAAACGCCCCCTCCACCGGGACGACGTACGTGAAGCCGCGACTCTGGCGAAGCGTCGCCGGGCCAAGCTCTTTGCCGTCGTAATCCAACGCCACGGCATGGGTGGCGTCGATTCGGAATCCCATGTCGGTGCCGCTATGGGGAAGGAATTCCCAATGCGTCGCGTCCATTTTCCGACAGACGCCGCACCCCTTGCCGCACGCTTTGTCGAACACCCGAAACGTGCCGCGTCCGTCGAGGAAAATCGCGTCGGGGGATTCTGCGTAATCGCACCGGCTCCCATTTTTCAGCCCGGAAAAGACAAAGACCGTTCCGTCCGCCGTCCAGCCTGTAAACCCGGTCGGGGGGAGGGAAATCTCCCGTCCGTCCACGGTGGTGTTCATCGGGTCGCTTTCGCTGCCATTGGCGCAAACGACCGTCCCGTCGGCATATTTCACCACCAATTGCGAACGGCGATACGCGTCGTTGGCCACCGCCTCGGAAACGGCATATGCCTTCCCGGTGTCGTCGATGTAAAGAATATCCTTGGCCGTCGTCTGCGTGTAGCGTGTGTGTAACGGCAAAAGGAGGTAGTAACCCCGCATGGCCCACGACGTCACCCCACCATCCACGCATAGAAAACCGGGATGCCCAAACGCCAGCGTCGCGGCAAAAAACCGATCGTACATCGCGTCATTTTCCTTCGGTGTGAAATCCTTTCCGTAACCACGCGGGTAGAACATCCCCAAATTCCCCATCCCAAAATCGCACTCCAGCGGATGGATTTTGCGAAGATCGAAATCGACCAGCCAGGGCCGGAACGGAATTTTATATCCCTGATCCTGCGCGTAATTCCCGTCCGTCAGTCCGGCATAAAACGCATGTTGCGGGCCTTCCGAATACACCGGGCCATTCCACGCTTTTTTCTGAATCAACATGATCTCGCCATACGGGTAAAACGTCGCCGCCCACGTTCCCGCCCCAGGAACCCGCGCGTCGAAATCGGTTCGGCTCCATGGTGTCACGGAGGTATGCACATCGCAGTACGCCGTCGAGAAACGGAATTTCTCCTGATTGATCGGCGACAGCTTTTCGCAATACTCCACCGCACGGGCCGGTTTGGGAGCATAGCACCGCGCCCATGCCGGTTGAAGTTTTCCATCGGAAAAACGCGAAACCATGTCCGTGCTCCAATATTCGTTCACCGGAGCGAAATCCGTAAAGTTGTTGTACGGCCCATACACGAACCCCAGCGTGTCCTGCATGTAACGGGCATAATCTCGCATTCCCTCGTCTCCCCCCTTGCCCGGCGCTGCCCGGGTTCGGAAGGTGAAACTCTCCCCACCGTCCCGCCAGCAGACTTCATGGTCGGTCACCACCACTTCCCGCAGACCATACCGCCAGACGCGATACCAGAATTTTTTATCCCCCTCACGATCCCCCGCACCGTGCGAACGCCATTGTTTCGTTCCGGTGATCTGCTTCCATGGCGACGGAGGGTTGGGAATGTTCGGAAGCACTTCTTCCATGCGGGGACTGATCGACAGGAAAAACCGCTCGTAACAGGGGTTCCGCGTGCCGTCGGTTTTCGGCAGGTATCGCACCCCCCGATTCGACCATGCCATGTTCGCTTCGGCGTCCACGTTGTATTCCGCTACCGGCAGGCTGCCGTTCCCGGCGTACCAGTCGGTATTCCCCATGAAAAACAGCGTCGAGCCGCTCTTGTCCCTGAAGCAGATGACGGCCGGCCGGTTTTTCTCCGAATACCCCGCGTAGGAATAATACGGGAGCGGCACCGCCTTCGCCTCGCTGAAATTCAGCAGGTGGCCGTACTGCACGTACGCCACGTTCGGCGTTTTACAGAAGGTTTCCGCCACCAGCGTTTTGCCCCGAAGCGAAAAACGATATTCCACCGTGGCCGAAATCCCCTCATTGGCAATGGATAGCTCCCAGACGGAAATGATTTTGTCGTTTTCCAACGTCGTTTTGAGCATTTTGCATTCCATGACGAAAAGCGACGTTTTCGCGTCGTTTGCCAACTCGAAAACCCCGCCGCCGCTGCATGGATAAAACGGCACGCCGCCGTTCCAGCTCGCCGTCCAATCACTCCAGTGCCCCATTTTCGGTCGGTAACGCCATTCCAACGTTCCATCTTTTCCCACGTATTTCAGCGTGAACGTCTCCCCTTCCTGAAGGGCAATGTTTTCGTAATCGTCGCAGAGATTGTCCGGCAAAATCGTCGCCTCGCGTGTCGGGAACGGAAGTTTCCCTTTCCCCGTATTCAGCCCCGGATCCTGCTCTGGAAAAATCACCCCACGCCTGGCCCGCGGTTGGAACGTCAACGGCTTCCACGCCTCTTTCCGAATCGCGAAATTGTCGAAATACAGCGTCCGATCCTCCGTGTTCCACCCATTCAAAATCGCGAATCCGTTGAAACAGGTTCCGGCCTGATGAAGATTCTCCAATTCCCACTCGTTCAGAACGCGAATCGGTACGAACCACTCCTTCCACTGTACCGTCGTCAGCGGCACAAAAAATTCCTTCCCGTCCGGCAGACGGAACAGCGCCCGAATCTCCACCCTCGGCGTGCTGGCATCCGTGACCCACGCCCAGTTATTCCCGTAAATCCAGCATGAAATCATGTCGAACGTCGTGTCGTTCAGCGGGATGGGCTTCGGCGGACGAAGCACCACGGTCGGCGGGGAGTTTTTCTCGTCCGGCAGGTAACGGTACGTCAGTTTACCCACCTTTTCGCCCCAGATTTTCTGCTCGTTCGTGAACGCAAACGACGCTGTGGCATGGGTCGTTTCTACCGTCCATGCGTCGCCCCCTTCAAAATCTGCCAGCGGCGGTACGTCGTCGTTCACACGCCCCGCCCATTCCATTTCATACGGACGTTTCCCCTCCTCCGCCAACACGAACGACGCAACCAACACCCACCCCAAAAGCCAAATTTTTTTCATGATTCACCTCGTATCCCAAGTTTTCGTTTCCCGAATTGTAACATATTGGGATTCTCCTGGGAAGAACCCATGGGTGCGATCAAATTTCCTTGCGAGTTTGGGCAAGATGGGGTGATTCCCCTCTTT
>JAUNBJ010000053.1 GCA_030535245.1 Planctomycetia bacterium
AAGAGGGGAATTACCCCATCTCGCCCAAACTCGCAAGGAAATTTGATCGCACCCCCTGCAAATTGAGTGGGCACGGTCGTTCGCGTCGGCCTTTAGGCCGTTCAGATGGATTTTTGTGGTGCATGGTAGTTTTAAAATCCATCATTTCGGACGGTACAAGTGGCCTAAAGGCCGACGCTAACCTTGCGTTTTTTCCCTGCATTTTGCCCAAATTCGCAACCCGGATTGGAAGGCACCCCTTCCCCATTATTTTCTTCCCCGCCCACTGGATTTTCGCGTTTAAAAAGTGTAGAATAAAGGAGCTTGGGTTCATTTTTGGATGGGAGGAACTTATCGTGAAAAAATTTGCATGTTTTCTGTTGGGTCTCTGGACGCTGGTTTTCGCTTGCGGGTGGGTACAGGGTGCGGATTGGCCGTGCTGGCGTGGCGCCAACCGAGATGGTATTTCGCGGGACACGGGGCTTATGCGTTCGTGGCCGGAACAGGGGCCGCCGCTGATCTGGAAAAATAGCAAAGTCGGGCAGACCGCCAACGGCATGGCCGTACTGGGCAATCGGGTTTACACCATTGGCAGCAAAGGGGGTGCGGAGTGCGTTTTCTGCATCGACAACGAAACGGGCAAAACGGTCTGGGCACGTCCTATCGGCAAAGGGCACGCACGTTCGTATTATCCGATGGTTCGATCTACTCCCACGGTATATAAAAACAAAATTTACGTCCTGAGCACCTCAGGAAGTCTGGTCTGCATGGATTCGGGGAGCGGTGCGACGTACTGGTTCCGAACCATGGCGTCGATGGGGGGCGTTATGCCTCCGGGCGGATATGCGGAATCGCCGTACGTGGATGGCAAATGGGTGATCGTTTGCCCTGGCGGGCCGGGCTGTACGATGGTGGCCATGGACCGGCACTGGGGGCCGAACATGCCGTTGGTTTGGGTCTCCAAGGCGGGGATGGGGGCGGGGTATTCCTCCATTATCAAAGCCTCGTTTGGGCGGGAGCACCAGTACGTGAACTTCACGGGCGACGGTCTGGTTGGGGCGAAGGTTCGCGGCGGCGACGTCCGATGGCGTTACGAGGCACCGGCACACGAATCGGGATTGTCTGCCGTCCCGCCGATCTGGTTTGCACAGACGGTTTTGGCGGCGGGGGCGAACGGTACGGGGGTCGTCTGGCTTCAGAAAGAGGGGCAGGCGTACAAGGCGACCGAAGTCTGGTTCAACGAGGAGTTGAAAATTCCGACCGGCGACATTTTGAAGATTAACGATTACGTTTTTGGCGTAGTGGATGGAATGGGGCTGGTTTGTTTCCAGTACAAGACGGGCAAGGTGGTCTGGTCGGACGCGTCGCTCTTCCCAACGGAGGAAGATTCCGAAGCGGCTCCAGGAAAGAAATCGTCGAAAAAGAAGAAGTCCACGAAGGTTTCGTCGGTGACGACGGATCGTCCGGACTATCTGGCGCAGAAAACGTCGCCCGTTCAGACGCGTAAACTGAAAAAACGTCCGAAGCCGCCGGTGGTTCCGCAGATGATGGCGAGCATGTCGTACGCGGAAGGGATGTTGTACATCCGCACGTCGGCGGGAGAGTTGGCACTGGTGGATGCCAGTCCGAAGGGGTTCCACCTGCGTGGGAAAATCGCGTTGCCGCAGATGAAAAAGGGATTGGGCGTGACGCCGGTCGTGGCGAACGGGTTCCTGTACCTTCGGGAAGGGGACACGATTTTCTGCTTTGACATTCGCAGTGGTGCCGGGAGCGATCCCGCCGCAAAGGAAGCACCGAGCGGGCCGCGCAAGCCGCTTCCGGGGATGCCGGCCAATCCGGAGGTGAAGCCGCGTGGCGTTCCGAAAATGGGTTAAATCCGGGTACCGGGTTGTTTTTCCTGAAGAATGACATACAATGGGACAACTGTTTTTTTAAGCAATCCACTCACAAAAGGAATCGACATGAATCTGACGGATACGAAATACAATCGTTTCGCGCTGGTGCGTGAAATGCTGGAAACACCGAATATCCTGCGAAATTTCGACTGGGATCGAACGTTGTCCATGACGCAGCTTGTCAAGGAAAAGGGGAAGCTCTTTTTCACGGGCGAAGGTTCGAGCCGCATTTTCCCGGCCAAAAGTGCCATGTACACGGCGATGAAGCTGGGGGTAAACGTGGCGTTGGCGACGGACGGGAGCTGGCAGTCGGCGGAGTACGACCTGACGGACTGGGCGGTGTTTGGCGCGTCGAACAGCGGGCAGACGAAAGAGGTGGTTTCCTTGTTCCACAAACTTCGGGATGCGGGCCATCACGCGCGTTTTGCCATGACGGCGAACATGGGCACGAAGCTGGAAGAAGCTGCCAATCAGACCATCGTTCTTTCCTGCGGGAAGGAGGACGCCGTGGCCGCCACGAAAAGCGTGGTGGAACAGGGGCTGGTTTACATGTCGGTGCTGCGGAACCTTCGCGGGAATTGTGCCTGCCCGGTCATGGAAGCTGCCGACGCTGCCGACAAGGTGCTGGGTGCGGAAATCGACCCGGCAATGATCGAGAAGCTGGCCGCCGCTCCGATGTTGTATTTCGCGGGCCGAAACAACGGCGTGGCGGAGGAACTGACGCTCAAGACGAACGAAATCACCCGTAAAAAAAGCGATTATCTGGAAGGCACCTACCTGCTGCATGGGATTGAGGAAGTCATGCGGCCCGGCGAGTGCATTGTGATCGTAGAGCCGTTCGAGGCCGAGTGTGCCAAGATCAAGGAATTGCTGGTGGATCGGATTGGCGTCCATGTGTTTGCCATTGCGGCGAAAGAAACGATTTTCCCGACCGTAGTGATTCCGTCGGTGGGGAACTTCGATCCGTTCCTTCAGTTAATGGCGGGCTGGAATTTGCTGGTTCAGATCGGCATTGCGTTGGGAATCAATCTCGACAAGCCTGAGCGTGCTCGAAAGATCGGAAACGAATTCTAACGATTCGCCATGCTGCTAAAATTCCTTGCCAATCCGGAAAGTTGCCAAACCTACACACTGAGCCAGTGGGAACGGTTGTTTGCCGAGGCCCGCGCGGTGGAGCTTTTTTCCCGATTGGCAGGCATTTTGCAGGCGGAAAATCTCGAAGCGTACGTGCCGGAACAGGCGCGTTGGCTGTTGGAGTCGGCGCGGGTTCGTGCGGCGCGTGCGCAGCGGCAGATGCGTTGGGAACTGGGGTGGATTCGGCGGGCCATGCTGGCGGAAGTGTCGTTTGTCGCGGGAAAGAAGCCGGTTTCCGGGTTTCCGGTGGTGCTTTTGAAGGGGGCGGCGTATCTCTCGGCCGAATTGCCCTGGTCGGTCGGAAGAATCTCGGTCGATACCGACATTTTAGTCCCACGAACGTTCCTGCCCGACGTGGAAACACGGCTGATGGTGGGCGGATGGTACGTGGGGAACAACAGCGAGTACGACGAGCATTTCTATCGTGACTGGACGCACGAGCTGCCGCCGATGACGCACCTGTTCCGAAGGACGAATCTCGATGTGCATCATACCATTTTGCCGCCGACGAACCGGGTCAAGGTTCCGGCCGACAAGTTGTTTGAATCGCTGATTCCGTTGGAGAAACCTTTTTTCACACTTTCGTGGTGCGACATGGTGTTGCACTGCGTGACGCACTGCTTCCAGGATGGCGATCTGGCGCCGAACAGTTTGAAAGATTTGGCCGATTTTCATGCCATGCTGCCCTATTTTACGGCGCGGGACGCCGATTTTGGTGAAAAACTGGCGGAACGTACGGCGGAGATGAACCTGCGGCGTCCGATGTTTTACGCGTTGCGGTACGCTCAAAAAATGCTGCACACGCCGATTCCCGACGCGTTGCTCCGGGCGAGTCGGCGTTGGGGTTCGGGGGTAGTGACGCGATGTGCCATGGACTTTTGCGTGCCGCGTTCCCTGACGGTGGAGTTGCCGGGGGAGGAACGGATCGTCACGCGGGTGGCACGAACCGGTATGCTTGCGCGGCAGCATTGGCTGCGGATGCCTTTGCAAATTTTGATCCCGCATTTGTGGAAAAAGTGGCGTAAACGAAAAAGCGATAAAAAACAATGAAGAATGTTTTGGCAATCGATATTGGCGGCTCAAAAATGATGGCGGCCATGGTGGAAATTTTTTTCGACGCGGCAGGCGGCGGGTGGAATTTTAAAATGCTCCAAAGCGTTCAACAGGAACTGCGTGGAGAGGTCACCGAAACCAGGATTCTCGACCAAATCGACGCGTTTCTTCGGGAGCTTGGCGGGGTGGAAGCGGTGGAATCCATCGGCGTGACGATCCCCGGACTGGCCGACGAACGGGTCTGGATTTACGCTCCATTCTCTGGAATCGAGAACTTTCCGATTGTGGACGAACTGGCGAATCGATACGGCAGGCCTGTCTTTATCGAAAACGACGTCAACGCCTGTGCCCGTGCCGAGTGGCTTTTCGGAGCGTGTCGGGGGATCCACGATTTCCTCTGGATGACCGTCAGCAACGGAATCGGTGGCGCCCTGTTTTTAGATGACAAAATTTATTCCGGATCGCAGGGATTTTCGGGAGAATTTGGCCACATCACCGTCGTGGATGATGGCGAAAAGTGCGGTTGCGGCAAGCGTGGCTGCCTGGAAGCGGAATGTGCCGGCCCTGGCATTTCACGGTACTACGCCCGTCTGACCGGCGAGAACCTTTCCGCATTGGAAATTGCGCAGCGTTTTGCCGCCGGAGACGAAAACGCCCGGAAAACGTGGGAACGCGAGGGGGTCGTATTGGGGCGGACGCTGGCAAATTTGGCCAACGTGCTGAATCCGGCCAAAGTGATTCTGGGCGGTGGCGTTTCCCGAAGCTGGGATCTGTTCGCACCGTCGCTGAATCAAACGTTTCAGAAAAATCTGTTCGCCCGGGCCAACGCGGGGTTGGTTGTAGAGCGTACCGCATTGGGTTACGAGGCGGCGCTTTTCGGGGCCGTGGCGCTAAACTGCAAATAACCGAAAGTTTTTTATGGCACAACTGGTATTACGTGACGTCTGCTACGCGTTGGGGTTTCCGCCGCTTTTGGACAAGGTTTGTCAAACGGTCGAGGAGGGGGAGAAAATCGCCCTGATCGGCCGCAACGGGGCGGGAAAGACGACGCTTTTGCGGATTTTGGGGCAAGATTTGCAGCCCGATTCGGGGGAAATCACCCGCCAGCAGGGGTTGCGGACGATGGTTCTGGATCAGAAAGTTCCGGCGACGCTTCATGGCACGGTATACGACATTGTGGCGTCCGGAATGGCGCACGAGGGGGAGCGGCTGTCGCGGTTTCACGAAATTTCGGCGAAAATTGGCGACGCGTACGCTCACGAGGATCTTCCCCTTGCCGCGCGGCTGGAAAAGGAGCTGGGCCGGCTCCAGCATGAACTGGACGCATCCGGAGCGTGGGAATCGCAGCGGAAAATCGAATACGCGCTCCAGCAAATTGGGATCGACGGCGACGAGGAGATCGCGAATTTATCGGCGGGAAAAAAGCGTCGGGCGCTGTTTGGTCGCGCGATGGTGGCGGAGCCGGACGTGCTGCTTTTGGACGAACCGACCAACCATCTGGATTTGGACAGTGTTCTGTGGCTGGAGGAATTTCTGAAAAAATATGAGAAAACGGTGCTTTTCGTAACGCACGACCGGATGTTCCTGCGGCGAATCGCCACGTCGATTTGGGAGCTGGATCGCGGCGACCTGTTCCGGTACGACTGCGACTACGACACGTATCTGGATCGTCGGGAACAGCGGCTCCATGCCGAGGAGAAAGAACGGGAGCATTTCCAGAAAAAGCTGGCGCAGGAGGAAGTCTGGATTCGTACCGGAATCATGGCACGCCGGACGCGAAATGAGGGGCGGGTGCGGGCGCTCCAGGAAATGCGGGTGCAGGCGTCGCGGATACGGAAAGACCCCGGCACCGCCAAAATGGAGATTCACGAGGGGGTCACGTCCGGGCGGTTGGTCGTGGAGGCGAAGAACCTGTCGTTTGGTTACGCGGCAGAGCAGCCGATTTTTGAGCGTTTCTCGACCAAAATCATGCGGGGCGACCGGATTGGAATTTTGGGGCCGAACGGGGTTGGCAAAACGACGCTGATTCGGGTTCTTTTGGGCCAGCTGCCGCAAACTTCCGGGACCATCCGGATGGGAACGCAGGTTCAGATTGCGTATTTCGACCAGCTTCAGGCGACTCTGGACGAGGAAAAATCGGTCGTTGACAACGTTTCCGACGGTACGACGCAGATGGAAATCAACGGTCGCAAGCAGCATGTTTTGGGCTACTTGCGGGATTTTTTGTTTTCCGAGGAACGGGCCAAAATGCCGGTGAAATTCCTGTCGGGCGGCGAAAAGAATCGAATCCTGCTGGCCAAGTTGTTTGCCAAACCGTCGAACGTGCTGGTCATGGACGAACCGACCAACGATCTCGACATGGAAACGCTCGACCTTTTGGAAGATTTGCTGCTGGAATACCCCGGCACGCTGCTTTTGGTCAGTCACGACCGGGAGTTTCTCAACAACGTCGTCACCTCCACGCTGGTTTTTGAGGGAAACGGCGTCGTGAAAGAATACGTTGGCGGGTACGACGATTGGGTATTCCAAAAAAGTCAGAAAACACCGGAACCGATTCCTGAAAAAAAGGAGAAAAAGAAGCCGGAACCCAAACCGATTCCTGCCGCGCGACGGTTGAATTACATGGAGAAAAAGGAGCTGGAAAAACTCCCCGAACGTATCGAACAGGGGGAAGCGAAGCTGGCTGCACTGCACGCGAAGATGTCGGAACCTGGTTTTTATCAGCAGGATACGGCAGAAATTCAGCGGGTTACGAAGGAGGCGGAAACCGCTCAAACCGAGTTGGAAACCCTGTACGCGCGTTGGGAAGAACTGGACGCGGTTTAAATCATGATGGATCTGCATTCCCTGTTGCTTTGGTATTCTGAAAATGGACGGCACCATCTTCCATGGCGTACCGACCCCACTTGGTACCGCGTCTGGGTCAGCGAAATCATGCTTCAGCAGACGCAGGTGGCGACGGTGATCGATTATTTTCACCGTTTCCTTGCCGCGTTCCCCGATGTGGAAACGCTCGCAAACGCCGACGAATCGGACGTTCTACGGCATTGGGAGGGGCTGGGATATTACCGCCGCGCACGCCAACTTTACGCCGCCGCGAAAGTAATGGTCGAAAAATTCTCCGGACAATTCCCCGAAAAATATTCCGACGTGCTCGCCCTGCCGGGAATTGGAAAATACACCGCCGGGGCGATTCTGTCGTTTGCCTGCCAGCAGCGTTACCCCATTCTGGAGGCCAACACGCAGCGTCTGCACGCCCGGCTTCTGGGACTCAACCAACCCGTTTCCGACGCCATGTCGCAAAAACGGCTCTGGCAAAACGCCACCGATTGGGTTTGTCAGGAACAGGAAAAACCGGGGGTCATCAACACCGCCTTGATGGATTTGGGAAGCATGGTCTGCGTGCCGAAAAATCCGCGTTGCGACGCCTGTCCGCTGGTTCGGGATTGTGAGGCGTATCGGCGGGGATGGGTCGAGAAAATCCCGGTCGTCACGGAAAAAACCCGGTACGAAAACCGCCACGATGCCGCGATGGTAGTGAAAAAAGGGGATCAAATCTGCCTGTTGCGTTATGTTTCTGGACAGCGGTGGGCCGGATTGTGGGATTTTCCACGCACCGAAATTCCCGACGGGGCCGATACGGAATCCACGCTCCGTGCTTTTTTGAAAAAAAACGTCGGCCTGAACGTGCGTGTGGGAAAACCGCTGAAAAGTTTGCGTCATGGCGTCACGAAATACCGGATTCGGCTGGACTGTTTTTCCGGAACCGCCCTTTCCCCCGCTTCCCTGCGAAAACAGACGCCTCAGGGAGGAGAAATTCGCTGGGTTCCCTTGGCGCAATTGCACCAGTACCCGCTTTCTTCCACCGGACGCAAAATCGCCGAGATGCTTTCCCACGACACCTGAAAACCGACGGGAAAATAGAGGTTTTACTCCTCCGCCTTTTCGGTCAGCGCGTTGGCACTTTCCAGGGATTGTTCGCGGGAGGAACTTCCTGAACGCACCGCGGCGGCCAGCACGTGGGACGAACCGGGACGTACGACACGGCGGGCGGTGGAACCGTTGGTGCTGGGGGTAAGTTCGGCTTTGTGGTATTGGATTTCAAACGTCACCGGTCCAACGGAGAACCGTTCTCCCGGCATGATCACCATTTCGGCATTCTGAAGATGATGCCCGTTGACGTACGTTCCGTTCATGGACTGCAAATCCTGCACGTGAACCAGGTCTTTGTAAACGAACAGGCGGCAATGCTTGCGGCTGACTTCCCGGTGGGCAATCACAAGGTCGGCGGACGTTCCCCGTCCGATGGTGGCGGGGAGGGCAAGGGATACGTTTTCCCGATCGACTTTACAGCCAACGACTTGCAGCTCTACTTTCATATCAGTATTCCATAATCCTGGGATTTAGAAGATACCTTTATTTTATCCTGTACGGATGAAAAGGTCAAGGGGCTGGGAATCGGCGACCATTTTTCTTTTGAATTTTCCAAAGATGCTTTACGTGTCTTGCAAAAAAAAGAAAATTTTGTTATAATGGAAGGAATTATATGCAAACTAATACCCTATCCTTTTTTTACAGGAGACAGAACGTGTCGCAAAAAGGTTTTCTCTTTACCAGTGAAGCGGTCAGCATGGGTCATCCGGACAAACTGTCGGATTGTATTTCCGATGGAATCCTGGACGCCCTTTTTGAACAGGACCCCCAAAGCCGCGTGGCCTGCGAAACGCTCGTGACGACCGACCTGTGCGTGATTGCCGGGGAAATCACCACCCAGGCCCAGGTCGACTACGAAGCCGTCGCGCGCAAAGTCATCAACGAAGTCGGCTACACCAGCAACGACATCGGGTTCTCCGGCGATACCTGCAAAGTCGATCTTCACGTACATACCCAAAGCCCCGACATTGCCATGGGCGTGGATCGTGACGGTGCTGGCGACCAGGGATTGATGTTCGGTTACGCCTGCACGCAGACGCCGGAACTCATGCCGCTGCCGATTGCCCTGTCCCATCGGATCATGAATCGCCTGACCGAAGCGCGACAGAACGGCGAAGTCGATTGGTTGCTGCCCGACAGCAAAAGCCAGGTGACGGTCGAATACGCTGACCGCATGACCCCCGTCAAGGTGACGACGGTCGTCGTTTCCACGCAGCACCGGGCGTCGGTGGATCAGAAACAGATTGCCGATTGGGTGATCCCGAACGTGATTTTGCCCTGCATCCCCGCCGAGCTGAACAAGGGGGACATCGTTTTCCACATCAACCCCACCGGCCAGTTCATCGTGGGTGGCCCACATGGCGATACCGGACTTACCGGTCGGAAAATCATCGTCGATACCTACGGCGGATGGGCTTCCCACGGGGGAGGGGCCTTCTCCGGCAAAGACCCAACGAAAGTGGACCGTTCGGCTGCGTATATGGCACGCTACATCGCCAAAAACGTCGTCGCCGCAGGTCTGGCCAGCGACTGTGAAATCCAGTTGGCATACGCCATCGGTGTGGCCGACCCGGTAAGTATCTGCGTCAAGACATACGGCTCGGAAAAAGCCAGTCTCGAACAGATCGAAAAAGCGATCCGCAAAGTGTTCCCCATGACCCCGAAAGGGATCATCGAAACGTTGCAGCTGCGGCAGCCGATTTTCCGTAAGACCGCTTCTGGCGGGCATTTCGGACGCGATGGTTTCCCGTGGGAAAAAACCGATAAGGTGGACGCCCTGAAAGCCGCGATTCAGGAAGGCTAGTGCTGCACAAAGAAAATAAATATTAATATTAAAAAATAAATATTAATAAGAGCGAACGTAGTGAGCGTAGTAAAAGTTTTTTGAAGGAGAGTTTGAGAGGAAACAATTTTTCAAAAATGTTTCCTCTCAAGAGGTCGGAAGCTCGGTAGTTCTAACTATCACGCTTCCAGCCTCTGGGGAGGAACCCGGTACGACCGGGAGCGACTACGGCTGCCGCCGGTTGCCAAAAATCCGGGAGGCAGGCGCTAACGCTTCTGGCCTCCCTTATTCCATCACACTTCCAGCCTCCTCAAAACTTATGGCTACAAAGGTTTGTTTTCGTGACGAAACACTGAACAACAATTATCCATTTAACACGACACGGAATTATTTACGACGGAACATCAGGCGGGAGATTTCCACAAAATCCGCCTGATTTTTTCCCACCGTTTTTGCAAAAGTGGCGGAATTGGCAGACGCGCAGGATTTAGGTTCCTGTGGGGTAACCCGTGGGGGTTCGATTCCCCCCTTTTGTAGTTTTTCATGCCCGGTGGCCCGGGTGTGGGGCGGCACATTACGGCTTCCGCCGGTTGCCAAAAATCCGGGTGACAGGCGCAGGCGCTTCTGGTCTCCCTCATTCTATCGGTTCTATCGCTATTCCTCGTCCTCCGGATAGAGTTCCATCGTAATCCAAAATCGCTGGTTCGGATTCTCAGTAATGGACGTGGTGCGGAAATATGATTTCATATAACTTTTATAATTATTCGCCAATGTGGGAGATTCGTACAGCAATACGTTGGGATCGGCCGTCATGCGCTTCTCCATATGAAAATACCGCAACGTCAGAATCAGCCGATCCAGGTCGCCGGTGTAGCCCTCAAACGTAATCTTCTCGACATCCAGATTCCGGTCGAAATAGTACGTCAGATTCCCTACCAGGTCCGACTTGCTCGTGCCGGTGCAGAGGGGGACACGGAACCCACGCGTGTTCAGCGGCCCGACGGTCGTTACGTAACTCCACCGTGCCGTGACCCAATCCGGATTCACGTTGAAATCAAAAATTTCCAGAAAATTATTCACCGGAGGGCCGGTAACGTTTTTCAACGGTGGGGTCGCAGGACGGGAAATTAACGGGGGAGTCGTGGGGGGCGTCTCGGAGGAAACCGGTGTCGATTCCACCGGCGGTATAATGGCGGCAGGCGTTGTGGGTACTTCAGGAGATACGGTGGATGAGGTTTCTACCGTCGGTTCGGAAGTTTCCTCAGGGGATGCCTCTGCCGGAGACGTTTCGGGAACAGCCTTTTCCTCCACCGGGGGTTCCACGGAGGCCGTTTCGGGGGTTTCCGAATCATGACCCTGCATCTCGACATACCCGCCGTTGTAATTTTCCGCCGCAATGGGCGAAAAACTCGTCGTCGTAGAGGCGTCCGGGTTCGCTTCGGGAGTTTCGGTATCCGGGTACGCCGTCGTATGCCGCGTTTCTTCCCGGAACGTGGTGTCGGCCGCGTTGGGTTCCACAATTTGCGTGGACGGTTGACTGGCGGAATAAAACAACACCCCACCCGCCAGCAACATCCCCAATAGGGCGATCCTGCGGAAAAAATTCCGAATCGGAGAAACTTCGATTTTTTTTCTTTTGCGTACCATGGGGCATCCTCAATCGCTTCAGGGGTTTCTATACAATCCCGTTATCTTATCCTATCGGCCCTCTTTTTGGAGCGGTTCATTTTTTGGAAACGACCTCCTACAATTCTCTTTTTCGTCAGAACCCTCTCCATTCCCTTTCCTGGGGAATTGTGGTATAATGGAACCTGTGTGGGAGTTGTGTTTTGATGAGGCCGTGGTATGAACGATAACCCGTGGAGCAAATGTTTGGAGGTGGCATCCGTCAGTGACCTGGGGATGCGCCGTACCAACAATCAGGATTCGCATCAGGAGGTGCTCGCTCGAACCCAGGCACTTTGGAATCGACGCGGACATCTGTTCATCGTGGCCGACGGCATGGGGGCACATGCGGCAGGGGAATTGGCCAGCAAACTGGCGACCGATTCCATCCCCATCGCCTACATGAAAAAAGGAACTCTTTCTCCCGCAGAAGCGTTGCCGCTCTCCCTTCAGGAAGCCAACCGCCTGATCCATACTAAAGGGAATGCCGACGAGGCACTTCGCGGCATGGGAACCACGTGCGATTCCCTGCTCATTCTTCCGGAAGGCGTCCTGATTGCACATGTGGGCGACAGCCGCGTTTATCGTCTGCGAAATCGAAAATTGGAGCAGATGACGTTCGACCACAGCGTGGTTTGGGAGCTTCAGGCCAACGGCGTGGAATCCGCAGGGGTGCAGAAAAACATGATCACCCGTTGCCTTGGGGTCAATCCGGAAGTCCAGGTCGATCTGGAAGGGCCGACCCCCTGTATGCCCAACGATATTTACCTGATGTGCAGCGACGGGCTTTCCGGGCAGTACGAGGAGGCCGAAGGGGAAATCGGCATGGTGCTTTCGTTGCTCCCCTTGCAGGAAGCCACGCAATCGTTGGTGGATTTGGCCAATTTGCGTGGCGGCCCGGACAACATCACGGTCACGACGATCAAATATCTCGGCCCGCAAACCGCCACCGGCCCCGTCGCGGAAAAATACCCCGCCCCCACCGCTTCCCACACGGAATTGGAAGCCAAACCGGTACCCACATGGGTCTGGAGCGTGCTGGTACTGTTCGTGGTACTGTTCTTGCTGTCGCTGCCGTTGGCCATTTATGGGCATGTCACCGGTTGGCCGCTGATGGGTGTTTCGGTTCTGGGACTGGCAGGCTTTGGCGGTTATCTGGCGACCCGTCGTGCCGGGGCCGCGTTCGCGCACCGTTTCGGAAAAGGCCCGTACCGTCAGTACGACGCCACGCCCAACGTCGCTTTTTTGCGGAAACTACGCGATATGTATACCGAATTGCGAACTTCCGCCATACAGCAGGGATCCTTCGAATGGCACGAGGTGGATCAGTGGGAAGCCAACGCGAAGAAAGCCGAGGAAGAAAAAAAGCTGCTCGACGCCTGCCGCAACTACCTGCGGGCCATCAGCGGCATCTGGCGGCAACTCAACGGCGAAAACGAAGATTATAGCGTGATGGTACGGTAGCCCCGGTACGCCGTCGTTCACCTTTTCTTCGTGTGCAAGGCGGCAATCAGGCGATCCAGGTCGTAACCGGCCTGATCGCAGTAGATGTACATCATTTTCTCGAAGTAAATCCACTGCCCTTTCGGTTTTTTCCGGGCATATTGAAACGCGTAAAGCACCGTCTGCTGCGGCAGTTTTCCCCGTTCCACAAGCGTGAAGCAGTCGTCCACGAACTGTTTGTCCGCGTCGGTCGGGCAGTGCAGCACCGCTTTGGCCTGGGCCGCCGTGAGCTGCGACTGAGCGAAAACGTCCTGTGCTCCCCCCCAAAGGATCCCACACACCGTTACAATCAAACCGATTCTGCGTGAAAACATTTTTTTTCCTGTCAATATTGCCATGGACAATAAAAGATTCTCTGGTTATAATTAACGAAAAAGGGATGGAGTGTCAAGGGCAATAAAAAATGCGTGGTGTGCGTGCAATCATCATCGGTATCTGTCTGGCAGGGCTGTTTCCTCTCCACGCGAAGGAACCGTCTCCCCAATGGCTACAGGATTTGGACAGTCCTTCGTTTCATCAACGCGAAGCGGCCTGGGAACGGTTGAACTTCAATGTTCAAAATCCCCAAAAGCGGCAGACGCTGGCCCACGAAGCGGCCCGGTATCTGGAAACGGAAACGCCATCGTTCGAGGTGCTGTGCCGTTTGCGGAAACTATTCCCCGAAATGTCCCCCCCAAGCGGCGTCGCTGCGGAAATTTCTCCGGTGGTGGAACAACTGCTGGACGACCATTTCGCCGTCCGCCAGGTCGCCGAGCGGCAAGTTCGCGCTCAGGCGCAGCGTCCTGAAAACCTCCAACCGCTTTTAAAAGCACTGCGAAACCGGCTGGCCGACCCGTTCCTGACACTCGACGACCAAACGCGTCTGTACCGGCTGGAAAACGAGGTGCGTGGCATTTGGCTGGAGCAGGGGGCCAATGGGGTGGAAATTACCGAAACCGAAGCCACCGAAGCGGTACGTTTTTTGGTGAAAACCGCCTGGGACGCCGCCACCATCGCCTCGTTCGCCTCGCTGGAAGATAATCTGAACCAACCGTACCTGATTGCTCCTGGCCAATCCCCGCTGGGGGACATGAACGGACTGGCAGGAAATACCCCCAGCGAAAAACAGCTGGCATACCGTGGCTGGCGCACCTCACGGGAATTGGAGGACGCACTGGCCTGCGACGCCACCCGTCCCCTCGTCGAAAAAATCCTCGCCGAAGATTTTCACCCCACCACCCCGTCCGGACAAAAAATCCTCCACCGCCTGCGACTGCTCAGCCGCCCCTGCATCGTGTCGGAATATTGGCTGGGCGGCATCCACCAAACCTCCCAATTCCTTGAAATCGGTCGCCGGCAGCAAATTTCTCCCAACGACCGTTGGACCGCGTTCAGCCAACTGACCGAAACCTCCGTCCACTGCGACAACGGCTTCAATCTCGCTCCCGGATTCCACCCCCTCGACACCGGCATCCCCCACCCCCGACAAAACGCCCTGTTCTGCCTCCGGAACCTGACAAGCCCCCGGCAAAAACTTTGCTACGCCCGACAAACTTCCGGGGATTGCGGCCCGCGTTTGGCGACCATGACCCAAAAAACGCTGGACCATCTGCCCACCTCCCTGGCCGACGACGCATTACGCCAACTCCTCACGCAACTGGATCTTTCCCTAGTCTCCCGCTGGATTCCCACGCATCTGGCCGACATTCCCCAACCCGCACGGCAACCCCTGATCGAAGTGCTGTTGACCTGTGGTACTCACGAAGCGATCCCCCCCTTGCTGGAACAACTCCAGAACCAAACTCTTCCCCCGTTTGGGAACTCCCCAACCTCCTCCTGGAACTGGGGATGGCTCGCGGTACTCTCCATCGCCCAACGCGACCCATGGGACGGGCTGGAAACCTGCCTGGAAACCCTCCTCGACCAAAACGTCCCCCTGCTCCCCCCCGACCTGGAACGTTCTCCCATGGAATCGTCCCACGCCTCCCCCCAGACGCTCACGCACACCACCTCCCCCACGCCGACCGTCGCCGCCACCGCCGCCGCCATGCTATGCCAACATCGGAACCTCCCCATGGAATCGTTCGGCCTGGTTCCCTGCCCCTGCGAAACCTTCCCCGTCCTCAAAATGGCGGCAGCTTTTGCCGAGGAAAACGCTCAGAAAAACTTCCGAAAAAAATTCTTCCCCCCAAGCGAAACCCCAAAATAGATTCCCGCCATCGGCACGAAACAGAAAAACGCCTCCGGCCCGAAAATCTCCAACGCTAAAAACAGCGACGCCAACGGACACCGCACCACCCCACAAAATACCCCCACAAACCCCATCGCCGCCGTCAGGCAGGGATCCAACCCCAACAAATTCCCCGCCGTACATCCCAACGTCGCCCCGATAAAGAACGCCGGAACGATCTGCCCTCCTTTGTATCCGCTCCCCAAACAGAGGATCGTCAACCCCATTTTCCATAAAAACGCCTCCGGACGCGCGTTCCCGGAAAGCGCTTCGTGAATCACCCCGCGTCCCGTCCCGCAATAATCCAGCCCCCCCGTCGTTTCAATCAACACCACAAACAACACCCCGGCCAGAAAGATTCGCACATACGGCAACGGAATCCATCGGGGAATTTCATGAAAAAAACCCAACAACAACCGCCGAAATCCATCCCCAACCGCCAAAAAAAGAAACGACAGGACCCCCAGCTTCAGCCACGCGACATCCCCTAACGTCGAAACGGTATAAAGCGTATACCGCATCGGAACCACATGCGTCCAGAGCGAAAGCCCATACGCACACCACGCCGCCCCTAAACAGGGAATAATATATCGAATCCGTCGAGAAGGCGTCATTTCCAGAATCATGGCCGCTGCTGTCAACGGGGTTCCCAAAAGCGGCGCAAACGCACTCGCCATGCCACAGCAAATGATCGGTCGTACGTCCCGATGATTGACTCGCAATGTACGCGAAATCTTGGAACCCAGGCTCGCCCCCACTAAAAACGACGACCCCTCGCACCCCACCGACGCCCCCGCCGCATGGGAAAGAACCGTCGTTCCATACACCAGCGGAGCAATCCACGACGAAACATAATAAATCCGATTGTGACGATTCACGATAAAACGCAGCGTCGCCAGCAGCGGAATCTTGCAAAGACGATACCCTCCCGCAATCGCCAACCCCACACATGGCAATGCGTAAAGCAATTCGGGATAACGCCCGCGCAGTACGGTTACGTATTCCACGCTATCCACCAAAAAAATCCCCGCTGCGGCGCATAACGGCACGGTCAGCAGGTAAGCCAATACCAACGTCCCCCATCGCGGCCAATCCCATCGGTTCTGAAACTTTTTCATGACGACGTATTATAAACCACCTCGCGAAATTGGACAGGGGTTCTCCCTCTCCAAACGGTGATTTATCGCTTCCAGACTACGTTTATGGCTTCTATCGCCTTGCCTTAAAGCGTAAATTCCTCGTTGAGACCTGCGAAAGTGATTTGCTATATCTTAATCAATACTGCGGCGATCCTCTCAACTTCTTCCTCTGTGTTCTTCTTTCCGAGTGAAACGCGAATGGTACCCCTAGCATCGTCCTCGTTCAGTCGAATCGCCTGCAAGACATGAGAAATTTTTGTATTCACGCTGTCACAGGCAGAGCCGGTCGAAATGCTGATCCCCATTAAGTCCATACGATGAAGAATTGTTTCTCCGTCTTTGCCCGGAAATGATAAGCTCAGCAGGCCTGGCAACTTGCGGCTTCCGCCATTACACTTATAGGTAACACCAGCTTTATCAAGCTTCGATAGAAGTAGCTTTTCCAAATTCAGAATATACCGCTGATTCTGCTCCAACAAATCGCAGTTTGTTTTCAATGCCACAGCCATTCCGACAATTCCCGCCACATTCTCGGTTCCTGCCCGACGCGTACTTTCCTGTGCCCCACCATCTGCATAGGGTGGCAGTTCCACACCTTTGCGAATATAAAGGAATCCAATACCCTTCGGCCCATTAAACTTGTGCGCGGAGGCCGAAAGGAAATCCACTCCAAGCTCATGGACGTTGATTTTAATATGACCGACGGCCTGAACGGCGTCTGTATGGAACAATGCGCCATGAGCATGGACTACTTCGCACAACTCCCGGATGGGCTGAATACTGCCAATTTCATTGTGGGCAAATATCACGGAAACAAGCCGCGTATTATCCGTAAGATACTTCTCCAACATTTTCGTAGTAAGATAGCCCTCATCTGAAGGCCAGATATAGACGACCGGATACCCAAGACGCTCGATTGCTGCGCAGGAACGAAGAACTGCATGGTGTTCAAATGCGGAAGTTATCGTTGCTCGTTTCTCCGGGTCAGAAAAAGCTGAACTCTTGATGACCCAGTTGTTACTTTCGGTGCCTCCAGAGGTAAAATAAATTTCTTCCGGCAAGGCACCTGTACATTCCGCAATGGTAGCTCTTGCGGTTGCAAGGGCTTTTTTCGGCTTGCGGGAAAACGCATAGGGTTGTGAGACATTCCCATATTCTTCGAGAAGCCAGGGTAGCATCGCCTCAAACGCAGTTTTATCCAGTTTTGTTGTCGCCGCATTATCGGCATAAATATGTTGCTTCATCAGCAAGCACCTCACTTGAATAGCGTGCAACCCTCGTTCTTGAATTCTTCAATCTTGGCGAGCAGTTCTTCTTCAGTAACTTCAAGGTACTCGGCAAGACAAGACAAACAGAAAAAAGTAGTTGCTTTCTTATCAATTATTTTTTTAGTAAGGCCTATTTCATCCTTTGTTAGCGGAGTTTTTCCGCACACATAACATTTTTTTGTTTCCATATCATTCTGCGTCTATGCCGTAAATTTTAAATGACGGCAAGTCCTTTCCGGCATACTCTACGTCCAGCAACCCAAGCTGATACTTGATTGTATCTCTCATTCTTCGAGCACGGTCAAAGCAGTATCTTTTGAATTCTCTCGGTGATATGTCTTCCATGTGTTGAACATTTGGGAAGAGTAGTTTCAGATATGCCGTGGCAATCCGTTTCACAGCTTCGGTATCACGTGTATCGGCACCTTCCGAAACAATAATATATTCGTCCACGATGCTTCTGTAGGTCATATCACTGCGAAGTTCGTGCATGATTGAACAGAAGTACTCCGAATTCAGTGCCCATCCATTTACTTTCAAATCGTCTTTCATGCGAGGAATATTCCACCCCTTGATAAATCCATGAAATCTTTCAATCAAAGCCGACTCATGGAAAACAATCGGCAGCTCGGTAAACATATTTTCATAGCCATCTGCATCCATAATTTCCTTACGAATATTGCCACAAAGCACCATACCGGCATCCGCAGTTCCTTTATAGTCACCTACCGTAAAGGTGCCTTGTTCCAGATAGCCTTTCAAAGCCGCCCGCATCTCGTCCATATCGGTAAAGGAAATTGTCTGAACTTCATCCAGTGTAACGAAATCGCTCCCTGCAATCAAGCCCTCTCTGCGCTTTGTCTGGTCATAAAACATCTTGGCACGGCTCATAACACCACCACTGGAGAGCCACCCATATCGGCTCACATTACCAAATAGATAAGACTTGCCAGTGCTCTTTGGAGCAAGTTCAATCAAATTCAAGCGTTTTTCAACAAACGGGAGCAGTCTGGTAAGCATCGTGAGCTTTTCTTCTTCCGTTTCGTAACCGGCGGCATTATAATCAACAGCTCCAAGGAGAACATCAATCCATTCATCTGTAGTAAATTCCAAACGAGCTTCTTTATAGTCCTCAAGGTCAATCTCATACGGACAGAAATTCTTGAAGGAAACAAGCTTGATTTTTCCGTTCTTTGAATTTTTGGCCTTAGATGATTTTCTTTCATACTCAAAGGTGAAATCAAAGTCATCCGGAGAACGATATCCAAGCTCCACCATTCCCCAGATATCTCTCCCCTTTACAAGGTCCTCCTTGCACGAATCCCACACGTCGCTTTCAATGATTGTCTCTTTGAATCCTAAGCCGAAGTCTGGCAAGGAAAAAGAAACCTCGCCGGTTTTGATATCAATATTTACAGATACCTTGGCAAGAAATTTCACTGGCTTGCCTTCAATTACAATCTCATTCTTTATTGCATTCCAGTCGTCTTTCCTTGGAATGAACTTCCTGACAAAACGGGCAAGATCATCTTTATCAAATTTCCCCTCATCATCCTCAAACTTTTTCAGCAGCCAATCGCGCATAAAAGCAGGGAGACTTAGTGTAGAGAAGAAGTTGGTTTTCTTCAAATCCTTATAGACGACCATCTCGTCAAAATTATCTCTTAGCTTTTCGGAAAGCTCCATAATTCTCCTCCTCAGAATTCATCGCCAAAATTGAAATCATCTTTGACTGTCGCAGTCTTGCCTCTCACCTTGAAAGAAACACTGCCAATCAGATCAGCCCCGTCAAAGACATCGGCCGTGTACGGGTTTGTCTTTGCCCGCTTAATATCCTTGAGCCAAAAGGTGTAATGTGTACCATCTTCCGATTTGCCCAGATAAAGTTTATCCTCCATCACGAGGCTGATATTGTCCGCTGACTCTACATCTGAAATATACAAGTCTAATGTAACACCATTATGCCGGTTTGCTATAATATTTTCTGGATGGATGACGGTAATCTGAACGCCTACCTGCTTTTTAAGTGTCAGTGTGATTACCGGAACAACAATTTCCTCAAGGCTGGCACCACCGTGAACTTCCACATTAGCAGGGCGACTGCCACGGAATCTGCCATAATCGGAAAGAATAATAAAGCCGTTATCCTCAACCTTATATGGAACATCGCATCCTTCAAAAGCTTTACAACATCGTCCCGAGTGTTCACCTTTGGTGTCGGTTTCATAGGGTACTTCTTGTTTTTTAATAACAGCCAATCTTGAAGCACCATGATCACTTGCGATAACAAACGATTTACAGTTATGCAAACCGAGCTCCATTGCTGCACGATTCAGTGCGTTTTCGATTACCTTAAGCTCCGCCGGAATATGAATTGGATCCTCATCGTCCGTAAAGAAGTAGCCACCCTTGTCTTTATGTTTGATGTTGTCGAGCTGCTCTTCTTTATACTTTTTGCCGCCCGTCCACTGTTCGTAGAACTGCTTGTTTATAGATGTGATTGTCGGCAAATCGGAGCGAACGATATCAATATGAATCGATAGTCCTCTTTTCTTCGCAAGGGCGGTAATGTAAGACAGATATTCCACGCCCAATGCATCAATCCAATACAGGTAAGCACTGTTCTTGTCCGCTATAGCCTTGATTGCATTATCCCTTGTGGGCAGCTGCGCATATGAAATGCCAGATGCATACTTCTCAACGAGTATCGCAAAATCGTCTGAAATACGGTTTGAAACTTTTTGTCGCTTATAAGAATCAAAATACTCTGTCAGTTCACTCGCAAGTACAGGACAATTAAATATATATTTCTTCAAATATGCGTCAAGGGCAGGATATACATAGGATATGGCCTCACTAAAGCCATTCCGCGTAATCCATTTAACAGTGGCTTTCTTTTCCAGCAGTGTATTGTCAGTCAGTCGATAGATGCTCTCTTTCGTGTCACTTTCATTTGCTTTTACGAAGATGGCGATATCCTCCTCAGGGAAACCCTTAAGCAGTTTTTTCCTCTCGTCATACAACTGCCTGAACCGTTGGTCATTATGTGAAATCTCCGTAATCTTCACAATAAGATTTGTCTTGAAATCCTCAAAATTTAGAGTTTCATTAACCACAAGTTTTAGATAGGAATTCTGAATCTGCTCTGCATTCAATTTGAAATACAGGAAAACAAGCCAGTTCTGATACTCCATACCAGAAACTGCCAAGTACAAATCATCAGCAATCCTTTCTTCAATACCGTTCTTGTCAAATACTGACCTGATATTTTTGCTGCACTTGCTTAGGTCCTTCAAAAGGTGCTGCCACTGCTCTTCAGTACCAAGCTTGCCATCAAGTGTAAAGCTTTCAACCAGTAATTTTACAACAGAATATGCTCCGGAGTGGGTGCGTACTGGAAATAGAGCACTATCAAGAACCAGTGTTGTACTTGCATATACATTTCCGATTGCACCGTCTTCCAAAGCACGCAGCAGATGTTTTACACCGGTCTCTGCAACAAGCCCAACATCACTTGGTATATTTGTAATTGAGATGTTCGTGAGAGGATTGACAGAAATATATGCTCTCTGCTGGTCTAGCATCTTGTTATCATTCCGGATGATTCGTGTGGCTTGCTCAGACACACCTCTCAGCAGAAGAATGGCTCTTGCATTCCCAAGAGTTGTATTTTTCAGCCGGTGAAGCTCTTTGTCTGCAATAGCAGAGCCCCTGAGTGCGAGATACTCACCAAGACCGACTACAACAAACTTGTTATCTCTGTAGTCCACATCAGAGGTGCGGAAAAAATCCACCAGTTCATCTACACTTGGAAATTTATCTTCCTTGAAGCATAAATCACTCATTCTAACAATGGAGATATCCGCTTGCTTCAACTCTTCCAGCACTAAACCGTAGTCCTCATCACCAACGACATAGAAAAACGGCAGCCCTTTTGCAGTTGATATGTAGTTCTGCACTTCTCTGCAAAGCATAGCTCACACCCCCCTGTTAATGATGATCTTTACGCCAAGCCCCATATCCTTTCTAACGATGTCCGTCAACCACTTCTTCAGTTCCGCATCATCCATACCCTCTAGAATGCTGACAACCTTATCGCTGCCTCCTGCGTTATATTCGGCAGCCGCCATGTCAGAAATCTTACTTTTGATAGAAGGATTATCATTCCATTCATAGGCGCTAATCCCGGTACTTTCCAGTGCCTCTCTTACCTCATTAATATCAGAAAGCAGGTTTATGTAATCCCCAATAATACGCATTGCAAAGCACTTATCGCGATAATCAGCCAAAGCAATGTCATCAAAGAAGTCTGCTTCTTGGAGAAATGCCAAGGCTTCCTTGATATCCGCTTCGCTTTGCGTGCTGCTGTTTAGTGTCGCAAATGTCTTCTTCGCATTGGCATACTGAGAGCCTTTGATGCAGCACAGAATCGGCGTGTGGTATTTCTCAGACCATACACGCGGACTTTTGCTTCCTCCGGTTTTATCACTCCACAGCTTGTAGAGCTGCGATTTCACCTGATTCTTTCTGTAGTCCTCCGCTGCCTTTTTCACTGTGGCATTGCTTGAAGTAGACGAGGCAGTAAACATCTCCGATGTAATAGAATTCTTAATTTCCTCACATTCTGCCTCAGTAAAGCCTTCTAGATAAGGAGCGTAAACATCCATAAAAACTGTCAGCGGTTTATCTAGTATCTCGCGGATGTCCGCGAGATGATTTGTCATCTCATCAAGGAATGACTTCATATGCTCTGGCAGCATGTCCTCATAGTTCGCAATGCGAAGCAAATTGTAGAGAAATTTATCCAGAGCAGGCTTTTTTGCCTTAATGGACTCGCAAGAGAAGCCGATAAACTTCAATGTTTCGCGCCATTCTTTAAATGCAGTATCTTTAGAATGAGCAGTGACATTCAGCAGAATGTTTGTGGATCTCACGACTTCATATTCCGTTAATAGTTTTCGGATTTCATCCTCACCAGTTGAGCCAATCCAGAGAGCAGAGTACTGGACACTGAACAGCTTCTTAATATCTGTAAGGACAGAATCCTCTGCGCCGATCTCTTTGGCAATGTTCAAAAGTTTTCCGCTCTCAAACCGCTCAAGGAATATACGAATGCCCTTTTTACAATTATTAAGAGTGAGCAGAGCCTTCAGATTATTCGCAGATGAAGGGCGCTGGATAGCAATCTTGCCAATCTCATTGGCAACATCATGCGCATCATCGCCTTTGCTCTGTACAAGTTTAATGTATAATTTGACAAGGTCAAATACTCCGGTAGTGTCCACATCCTCCAGACACCAGACGGGATAAGACAATTCTCTCATTTTTGAAAGAACGAGTGTCCCTGCCTGCTGTGGCGAGGAACAGGAATTGGTAGGAATACCCCATGCGCTTTCTGTAAACTCATAGAATGACTTTTCCTCTTCGGTTAGGCTGACAATATAAGTTGCTTTAGGGCTCTTGCCGATATAGTTTCCAATCATTTCTGCAAGCTTATCCGGCGTCATGGAGTCCCTGTGCCCTTCCGCGTCCATGGAACGATACGGTTCTGTGCTATATTCTTTCAGAAGAAATCCGGTAATGAACGCAGAAAGATTGCATACAGAAAAACCAAAGGTCGTTTCTAAGGAACCGCTGATTTAATCCCAGGTCTTGTCGAAATTTTAAAAAGCGCTA
>JAUNBJ010000054.1 GCA_030535245.1 Planctomycetia bacterium
GTTTTTTGAAGGAGAGTTTGAGAGGAAACAATTTTTCAAAAATGTTTCCTCTCATGATGCTGGAAGATCGCGAGTCAACACGAATGTGTTTTTAAAAATGGCATAACAGTAGTTTCGGACGAAGCGTCAAACGATTCTTCCACCATCCAGAACTACGGGCTACGCCCTTCGTTCACGGCTCAAACGACTGACCCTCGGAGCCGAGAACGAAGCGAAGCGTAGTACCAGAGGAAGTGTCGAACATCTGCCACCTCTTCCAGCACTACGCTCTGCGGAATTGCAATAGGGCGTCTCCCCTACGCCCCCGCCTTCTTTCGTCGCGCGTAAAGTCCCAACCCAACCAGTCCGACGAGTATCATCGCCCACGTCGCGGGTTCTGGCACGTTCCCTCCCGGGCCGCTAATTCGTGCGTAGAGACCACCATTTTTCGTGAGTACATCGACCACAAAACCGGCATCCGTGAGCCACTGCGAGTATTCCAACGTGGATTTGTCCTCAATCGTCCCGGCGGCGGTGAAAAGGAGCACCTCCGTTCCTGCCGCGACAGCCATCGTATCGGCAAAATTCAGCACAAGCGTGGAAGTGTCGGAAAACTCGAGATTCTCCGCCACTTTGCCGGGGGTGAACGTCGTGTCGGCAATGTTCAATTTGATTGTGCCGCCGTCGGAAACGGTAAGATTTCCGGTAGAACTCAGCGTCACATAGTTGCCGATCGACAGCGTGGAACCCTCCTCGGAGACGACCAGGGAACCCGCTTCGAACGTCGAGCCGCTTTCCAACGTGAGTTCCGACCCGTAGCGCACTTCAAGGCCGGTCGTGACTTTCGTAATCGACCCGTCGCCGAACGTCACGTCTGGGGTGCTGGCCTGGTTTTCCACGCCAACGGCGAGCGTCCCGTTAGCCGCGATACCACCGCCGAAGGAGTACGTCCCACCGTCCCGAATCGTAACGTTGTTACTACGAATATCATTGTTGACGTCGTCGGCTTTGTTTCCGCTGAACGTCGCCTCGGAGCCGTCACCGGAGAATACGACATCCCCTGCGACAAAAATCGCCCCGCCGTAGGCAGATCCGTCCGTTGCCGTCGCCGAGTTGCCCGTGAAGGTGTTCGTGCCGGAGATGGTTATGGTGTTCTGGGCAGAAATCGCCCCGCCGAGGGCATAGATGTTTCCGGTCCCCCCCTCCGCCGTTGCTGTTACCGTGTTGTTCGTGAAGGTGTTCGTGCCGGAGATGGTTATGGTGTTCTGGGCAGAAATCGCCCCGCCGAGGGCATAGATGTTTCCGGTCCCCCCCTCCGCCGTTGCTGTTACCGTGTTGTTCGTGAAGGTGTTCGTGCCGGAGATGGTCGCGGTGTTCTCGGCACAAATCGCCCCGCCGGCGGCTGCAGCATTCTCCGCCGTCACCGAGTTCTTGTCAAACGTCGCGTTGGTTCCTTCGAAGGTGAGGTTGCCATAGCTGTAAATCGCTCCTCCAAGGCGCGAACCTATGCGCGTCGCACCCTTTCCGCCCGTGAATTTCACGTCGGAAAGGTTGAGCGTCAGGGTGCCTGTTTCGCTGGTCTGAGAGAAAAACGCGCCTTTGCCCGATGTCATGCCCGTGCCGGCTGTGATTGTTTTGAGCGTGCCGTCTGCGGATTGGATGGTAAGAGTTGTGTCACCGCTGAACGTCACCATCTCGGATTGGGTGAAACTGTTGTTCACAACTGCGGTGTTTCCGTTGAGAAAACCTTTCACGGCGGCAAAATCGGCACCTGACTCGCTGCCCACGACGACATTTGGCGATTGCGCCCACACGCTGTTTGCCATGGAGAGGAAGAAAAATCCTGCCAGCAGGAAGCTACCGACTGTTTTGCCTAATTTACTTGAATCGCCCCCCCCCGCATCTTGAAGTGGCGAGGCACGCTGTTTTTGTTTGATTTCATGGATCAAACCCCCTGCGTTTGTAAAAATGCTGTTTGATAAAATATGACCACTGAAGGAAGCAGTGATCATATTATAATTTATAACATTATAACCAACAAATGAGCGTTGTCAAGGAGAAAAGGGGCAATTACCAAAATTTTTAGCGGTCACTTGATTTTTCAATGGATTGGAATATAATGAAAGGGATTGCAATTTTTCAGCTTGCAACAAAATCCGAAGGTTGCTTTTTCCGCAGATTGAAACATGTTCCATAGCCCATCCCATTCCGAATCGTCCCTGGAGGTGTTGCCGTTACGCGGACGTCGAATGCGGAATGATTTTATTCAGTTGGCCTGGGCGATGAACCAGAACGACCCATGCTGGGTTCCGCCATTGGTCTGGGACGTGAAGGAGTTTTTGGATCCCCGGCGTCATCCGTTTTACGGTCATGGCCGTGCGGAAAAATTCATCGCCTACCGCAACGGCAAACCGGTCGGCAGGATTCTGGTTTCCGACGACCCGCTGTTAAACTCGCGGAAAAAAATCAACATCGGTGCCTGGGGCATGTTCGAGTGTGTGAACGACGTGCAGGTGGCCCAGGCGCTTTTCCGGGCTGCGAAAAAGTGGAGTTCTGAGAATTTCGGACGCACGTCGCTTATCGGCCCGATGGATTACTCTACGAACTACGCCATGGGGCTTCTGACGGACGGCTTCCAGTACCGCCAGCGTTATGGCATGAATCACAACCCGCGATATTACCAGGGGTTGGTAGAAAAATGCGGGTTGCGGCTGGCTCACGAGCTTTACGCGTGGTGGTTTGACGACGCCCGGCAGATGCTGGAAAAATGGGGGCCGCGGGCGCAGTGGCTGACGAACCGCACGAAGATACAGTTTCGCAGTTTCGATCCCAAGCACTTCGATCGAGAAGTGGAACTTTGCAAAAAAGTATATAATGTGTCGTTGAAGAACAACTGGAATTATGCCGAGCTGACGGACCTGGAAATGTCGCACCTTTCCAGGCAGTTGATTCAGTTTGCCGATCCGAGCCATATTTTTTTGGCGTTTGACGGGGATGTTCCGGTCGGTTTTTCGGTGACGATTCCCGATTTGAACGAAGCGATTGGCCCGTTGAACGGTCGGTTGCTTCCGTTTGGTTGGTTGCAATTTCTTTGGTTACGGCGTCGGATTCGCAGTGCCCGGGTGATGGTGTTGTGTGTGGATCCGAGGTATCGTTATCGTGGAATCAGCGAGCTTTTGGTTCTGAAAACGCTTGACTACGGGCGAAACACCTGTGGTTATTCGGGGGCGGAGTTGGGCTGGACGTACAAGGACAACGACAGCGTGAATCACATCATCGAACGGGTGGGCGGGTTGCCGTACAAGACGTACTGCATGTACGAATGCGGGACGGACGCGGCACTTCCAGAGGATCCCGATCGAGCTTGAATTTTCGTTTCCCGCAGCGTCACAAAAAGAGAATGCGTCGTGCATGGATCGGAGTGCTTTCTCCGGAATCATTAGATCATTATATGTTTTTTTTCATTGGAAAGAGAGGTTCCCATGTTTCGGGGTAAATTATCGGAAATCGTGTCGAAAGACCCGGCGTTGCAGAAGTATCCGGAAACGGTGCGTCGGGGTTTGGCCTGGCTGGCGCAGACGCCGTTGCACATCCTTCCCATGGGGAAGCTGGTTCTGGATGGCGAGCAGCTGTTTGTCAACAAGCAGGAATACGTCACGAAAGCTCCGGAGGAGGTGATTCTGGAATCGCACCGCAAGTACGTGGATATTCAGTTCATGCTGTGCGGTCGGGAATGGATGGGGTGGTGTCCCTGCACGCCGAAACTTCCGGTGCAAACGCCTTACGACGAGGAAAAAGATGTGATGTTTTATCCGCCGGAGGTGATGCCGTTCTGGGCGTCGGGGGCCGCGTCGCCCCAAAAATTTGAGCTTTCGTGCGGGGAGTTTGCGATTTTCGCTCCGGAGGACGTTCACGCGTCCCAGATTTATGTCGAGAAACCGGAAACGGTTCAGAAGATTGTTGTGAAGTGCCGCGTCTGAAGTGATTTTTAGAAGGTACGTAATTTCCATTTTTCCTGTTTTCAGAAAGGATTTTTTGATGAGAAAGATATTTTCCCTCCTGTTTTTACTGACGGCGTGTACGGCGTTTGGTGCGACGTATTACGTTGCCAACGACGGCAACGACGCCAACGACGGGACCACCCCCGCAACGGCATGGCAGAGTTTGAAGCAAGTCAACACCGCCGACATCCAGCCCGGCGACAGCATTTTGTTCCGCCGTGGCGATATTTGGCGTGGTGTGGTACGGCCCCATTCGGGAGACGAGCAGCACCGGGTCACGTATGGTGCGTACGGTTCGGGAACGCAAAAGCCGCGTTTTTACGGTTCCGTGGACGCTTCCTCTCCGGAGGCCTGGGTGGAGGTTTCGCCGAATCTTTGGAGTTTGAAGGAAGTCAAACCGGAGTATTTTGAGAAACTCGACGTTGATTTTCATGGAAATTGGAGCAAGCACAACGAAGCCGGGGCGAAAGCGCAGATTTCCCAATCGGAGGAAAATGGCGAGCTGAAAATCACGCTGAAATGCGAGAAAAGTGGAAAAGCGAACAATCATATTCAGGTTTGGGGTTCGGAAATGCCGACGACGCTGCCCGAAACTGCGGCGTTCCGGTTCAAGGTGCGGGCCAGCATCCCGTTTGCCATGCCTGCTCCGACCGTGCAGGCCAATACGTATCCGTGGCCGGCGTTTGCGCGTGCCAGCGGTGCGGTCAACGTCACGCCCCAGTGGCAGACCGTCGAGCTGATTCTCAGCGCTAACAGCGACGCCAAAATGCCGGAAAAGGGACGTTGCGTCTGGCACCTGTCGCTGGGAACCATGCCGGAAGGGTGTACGCTCGAAATCGTGCCGCTGGAGGTGCGTCGGGTCGTCATTGATCGCAGCCTGTTTTTGCCGTGCGACGTGGGAAATATCATTTTCGATCATGGCAACTACAAGAAAATCCACACCTGCGGTATCAAAAAGTGGAAATTAGAGGATGTGAAGGCGCCCGGCGACTATTATTATGACATCCCCTCCAGCCGCGTATTCCTCTGTTTCGAGGGGAATCCCGGAAAAGCGTGTGAGAGCATCGAGTTGGCCCTCCGCAAAACCATTTTTGACGAAAGCAACTGTCACGACATCACCTACGAGAACCTGGCCATCGCGTACGGTGCCGCACATGGTTTTGGAGGGATCAACACCGCGCGTCTGATCATTCGCAAGTGCGATCTGTACTACATCGGCGGCGGGCATCAGTATACGCAAAACGGAAGGCACGTCCGATTCGGAAATGCCATCGAGTTCTGGAACTCCTGCCGCGACAACCTCGTGGAGGAAAACCGCATTTGGGAAATCTACGACGCTGCGCTGACCAATCAGGGGAAAAGCGACGACGTGGAGAAACATCCGTCCAATCAGATCAACATCACGTATCGCAACAACCTTATCTGGAACAGCGAGTATTCCTTTGAGTTCTGGAACCGGGGCGGCGTGACGGAGAACATTCTGTTTGAGAACAACCTCTGTTTTGACGCGGGGAATGTCTGGTCGCACTCGCAGCGGCCCAATCCCAACGGTACGCACATGATGTTCTACAACAACGCGTCCGACACGAAAAATTTTGTCATTCGGAACAACGTGTTTTGCAATTCCACGGAAGTCTGCCTTCGGATGGACAACGACTGGCGAGAGGGGCTGACGCTTGAAAACAACACCTACTGGCAGGACGAACTTCCCGTCATTCGGTTCCTGGTCAAGACGTACTACTCCAAGGAGGATTGGAAAAAGTATCAGGAAGAAACCGGTCTGGATCAAGGCTCCGTGCTGAAGAAAGTGGAGATGCCGTAATTTCCCTCAAGAGAAATTCCGAAACAAAAATGGAGGAAAGCCTTTGCGAGAAGGGCTTTCCTCCAACTTTTTACAGACGATGTTCAGGAATTATTTTCCCGAACGAATCGAATACATCGTGCGTCCCATTTCGCGTACTTTGGCGAGGATTTCAGGATAGGGCGTATCGCCGAGATCCACCAGACCGATCTGGTAATTTTCGCCATCTCCACGACCGGTCGTCGCCTGCGAAGCGTACTGGAACCAGTGCGCTCCGATGATTCGCGGATTCTTCACAGCTCCCAGGACGTAGGAATAATATTTTTCCGCCCGTTCGTTCTGGTTTTTAGCCCCACGGAGTCCGGTGTGGAACATGCCGCGATCCAGGGCACCGAAGTGGAACTCCCCGATAATCACCGGCATATCGATCTCCCCGGCAGGGGCAAAATCGGCGACCGATTCGCGGTACAGATTGAAGCTCATCACGTCCACGTACTTCGCCATGGCTCGCTGGGCACGCTCGTTGGTCCACGCGAAACGGCAGCCCATGTCGAGCAGTTTCGGATCCGCAGCCCGCAGTTCTTCGTGTACGACACGGAAATACTGCTCGGCAATGACGGTGTAAAGTTCTTCCAGATCGGGGTAAAGCGCCTCGTTTTCCGGCACCTTTTCAGAAGCCAAAATCGCGTCCCAATCGGCATAATCCGTTTTCCACGCGGCGTTGAGTTTCGTGATTTCGCCGTACTTTGCCTTCAGCCAGTCCACCATCGCTATTTTCGCGGGCTGGTTGGCGGGAGAAGAAAGCGCCGCGGACGAAAGCGACCGGTCCGATCCCCACGACATTTCGTTGTTGACGAACGTGCCGATGCACCACGGGTCGTTCAGAAACTCCCTTTTGGTCGCGATAGTTTTACGGAGCAAATCACGAAATTCGGGAGCGAACGGGTCGGGGAATTTCCCCCAGTAACCGGTCGAGCCGGCAATCAACGGGCCTTTCGAGTTGATCGTCAGCACGTAGGGGGTTTTGCGAAGTTTGTAAATATTGGCGTCCGACCAGTTCGCGATGGTGTTCATGCCCCAGCTTGCCAGGCGGTTGTGAGCCGCATCCGCGTAAATGGTAGCGTAATCCGGGCCGTATTTGCGAAGCAGGTTGGACTGCGAGAAATTGTAGGTACGGTACGGGCTTTTGTCTTTGTAGTAGTGCAGCGAACTCCAGCCGGTGCTGTAGAATTTCGCGAACGGAGAATCCTGTTCGGGGAGGTTTTCAAAGTAGTGTTCACGCGTTGAAAGCGGCGTCGCACCGCTGCTCATCCCCACGCAGTCCACGCCATGCGACCAGAACAGATACCCTTCCGGATCCACGAACCACCATTTGCCATCGACTTTTTTGACGTAAAAACGCCCCGTCGCTTCCAATCGGGGGCCGTTCTTCCAGCCGCCGTAGGTGCCCCACTCGGACGGACGCGGATTTTTTTCCCAGTCCGCTTTTTCCGCCGCGATCCGTTCCGGGAAATCGGCGTCGGAATGGATTTTTCCGGGCCAATCCTCGTACTTGAACTGTCCGTAGACATCGATGAACGGGAAGAACTGTTCGGGCGTCATGGAACGCCAGTCAACGACGGAAACGCTCTGCGAATCCTTCGTTATGGCGGTAATCCGATACAGTGCGAACGGCTTCGGTTTTTCAACGTTCGTCGTGAACAGCATGAACCGCAGCACGCGTCCCCACTGGAAAGCCGGAGCGTCTTTTCGAGTGCCGCCGGGCAAGCCGTTCATGCCGACGATTTTCCCCTGAAACGATTCGGGGAGGTTGGGTAAAATCGGAACCTCGTGTACCGATCGTTCGTGCGGGGCAAGCGACCAGCCGATGCTATGCCAGCCTTTCCCATTTTTCAGGGACGACGCATCATCCAGACGCAGGGCGATGGGCAGCGACTCGTCGGAGAGGTTCTCCACCTCGACCAGAATCGTTTGGCAGTCGGAAAAATTCCACGTTCCCGTCATTCGGATGCCGGGCCAAGGGTATTTTTTTCCAATGGCCAGCACTTCCGCACGGCTCTTGTCGGCGGAAAGGGTTACGGTTGCGTCGTCGGTGGTCAGTACCTCCGTCTGGGTGGGCTGGAAAATGATCCGTTCCTCCGCCAGCGTCCAGCATGGCAGGAAGAAACACAAAAGCGTCCATAATTTTTTCATTCATACCTCCTGATAATTAGGAATCCAATCGATCGATATTTTTTGATACCTTCTAAAATCCGCTTCCGTAGGCTAAAACCAGAGAACGGCCAACCGCTTTTTCATTCCATTCCCCCCCTCAAACCTGAATTTTCTTCAATTTCCGGTCCAGCGTCGTACGCTCAATTCCCAGAAGGGCGGCCGCCTTGGACTTGTTGCCCTCCGTAAATTCCAGCGTCTGGCGGATATGGTCCAGCTCGATTTCCTCCAGCGTTTTGGGAAGGAACCGCGATTCCGACAGGGAAGGGACGGGAGGTTCCCCCGCCAGGTTGGAAAGGAGCAAATCTTCCGGCACGATCTCGGTTCCACGGGCAAACACGACCGCCCGCTCAATGACGTTTTTCAGCTCCCGAATGTTGCCAGGCCACGAGTAAAGCATCAGTTTCTGCACCGCGTCGTTGGAAAAACCGGTCAGCCGTTTCCCCGTTTCATTACGAAACTGCTGGAAAAAATGCTCGGCCAGCTCTGGAATGTCCGTAGCCCGCTCCCGCAGCGGCGGCACCAGTATCTCGATCACCCGGAGCCGGAAAAAAAGGTCTTTCCGAAACCGCCCCGCCCGAACCTCCTCCTCCAAATCACGATTCGTGGCGGCAATGACCCGAACGTCTGCCGAAATCGGTTTGTTCCCGCCGACACGCTCAAACGGATGCCCCTCCAGAACCCGCAGGAATTTGGACTGAATATTCAGGCTCATTTCCCCAATTTCGTCCAGCATGAGCGAACCGCCGTTGGCCGCCTCGAACTTGCCGATTTTACGATCCGTCGCCCCGGTAAACGCCCCCCGCTCATGGCCGAAAAGCTCGCTTGCCAGCAAATCTTCCGCAAGTGCCGCACAGTTCAGGCAGATGAACGGATTCTTGCGTCGCGGACTCGAGTAATGAACCGCCCGCGCCACCAGCTCTTTCCCCACGCCGCTCTCCCCGCGAATCAACACGGTCGAACGGGTGTTGGCGGCCAACGCAATCTGCTCGGTGATCTCCACCACCGTCCGGCTGCTCCCGACAATTTCGCTCTGCACCCCCAAACGCTTCCGCAGGTCGGCGTTCTCGTTCCTGGCCCGCGTGAGACTCTCCGCCAAAATCGACTGCTGCTCCGCATTTTCCAGCGATACGGCCAAAATCTCCGCCACCCCAAGCGTATAATCCAAATCCTGCTCGTGCGGCACCCGCGCAGGATCGGTCGAGTAAACATGAATCAGCCCCCAAACCCGATCCTTATTGTAAATCGGCGCGACAATAACGCTTGTGGTGTCGATGACCCCGGCACTGTTGCGACGCCCCAGAATGCTGTCCCCCCGGACATGCCTGGCAATCACGGCATTCTTCGATTCCAGCACCGTGCGGGCCAGATAGTCCGAAACTTTCTGGTACTCCTCCGGGGGCTGGGTGGTACACCGCGAAACCGTCACTTCCAACCGACTGGCGTCCAACGTGTCGGGCGGCAACAATAAAATCGCGGCGTGATTCAGCGAAACCTCTTTCAAGATATTCTCCAACGCCAGCTTCAGCTTCGCGATCTTGTCCCCATGACGGCTAATCTCGATTGCCAAAAGACAAAGATTCGCCACCGACATGCGTCCCTTCCGGCTGGGCGACTGAAAATCGGCATGATCCATCCGCTCGGTGTCCAGCAACCGCGCCTTTTCCCGACGGCAGGTGATCATCGTTTCTTCCGCCGCCGACGGATTCGATCCCGAAAGCAGGACGTTGGAACTGCCATAGAAACTGTCCGACTGCCGATCGTCCACCGAAGGGAGCACCTCCCCATTCTCCTCGTTGGCCGACGCGATCTCCTTCAAATCACGCAAAAACATCAACTCGGTCTTCCCGATACGAATCAGATCCCCGGCATACAGCGGCGTGTCGGCATCGGACGATACCTTTTTACCGTTGACAAGCGTTCCGTTCCGGCTCTGCAAATCCCGCAACATCCACGCGTGGTCCGTTTCACTGTAGAAAACCTCCGCATGGGAACGACTGCACCGATCGTCCCGAATGACGACCAGATTCGTCGGCGCCCGACCAATTGTCGTCACTTTCCCCGCCGTCAACCGAAAAACTTCATTCCATTGAGACGGGTTCTGAAATACCAGGTAGGCCGAATTGCTCACGGTTAAGGTTCGTAGTGGTTAGTGGTTAAGGGTTCGTGTCCATGGGGAGGCGGCAGGCGGCGGCGACAAAATCACGAAACAACGGATGGGCTTCGACCGGACGACTGCGGAACTCCGGATGCGCCTGCGTCGCGACAAACCACGGATGAACAGCGTCCGGAAGCTCCACGATCTCCACCAGCTCGCTGTCCGGATTGTTGCCCGAAATGACCAGCCCCCCACGACGCAACGTTTCCACAAATCGCGGATTCACCTCGTAACGATGCCGGTGACGCTCCCGAATCATTTCCACCCCGTACGCTTCTCGCGCCTTGGTTCCCTCATGCAACCAGCAGGCGTACGCCCCCAACCGCATCGTTCCCCCTCGCTCCACCACGTTCTGCTGCGAATCCATCAGGGCAATCACCGCCTTGTCCAGGTCTTCCTCCCCAGGCTCCATCCATTCCATGCTCATGGCGTCGGACATCCCGCATACGTTTCGCGCAAACTCCACCACCGCACACTGCAATCCCAGACAAATCCCCAGGAACGGAATCTTCTTCTCCCGTGCATACCGAATCGCCGCGATCTTCCCCTCAATGCCACGATTTCCAAATCCTCCGGGAACCAAAATCCCCTGTACCCCCTGAAGCACCGCCTCGGCCCCATGTTCTTCGATTTCCTCCGACTCGACCCGCAAAAAGTCCACCTTCACATGGCTGGCAATCCCCGCGTGCGTCAACGCCTCGTAAATCGACTTGTAAGAGTCCGTCAGCGAAATGTACTTGCCAACGACCGCAATCTTCACCGTCCCCTGCGGGTTGCGCACCTTTTCCAGCATGTCGTTCCAACGCGTCAGGTCGATCGGCGGAAGCGCCATCCCCAACCGTTTGGTCAAAATCTCGTCCATACGCTCGTGCATGAGCATGACCGGAACCTGGTAAATCGAAAACTCGACGTCCTGCTCCTCAATGACATTCTCCGGACGGACGTTGCAGAACAACGCAATTTTCCGCCGGTGTTCCTCCAAAATCTCCTGCGTCGTGCGGCAGACCAGAATGTCCGGCTGAATCCCAATCTCCCGCAGCTTCTGCACCGAATGCTGCGTCGGTTTCGTCTTTACTTCGCCGCTGGCTCGCAAATACGGAATCAACGTCATGTGAATGAACGCCACGTCCTCCTGCGGTCGCTCCAACTGAAACTGTCGCATCGCTTCCAGAAATGGCAACCCCTCAATATCGCCGACCGTACCGCCCAGCTCGATCATGATGACGTCGATGTCCGGATGCTCCAGCTTCAGCCAGCTCTGCTTGATGGCGTTCGTAATGTGCGGAACCACCTGCACCGTCGCCCCGTCAAAATCCCCATGACGCTCCTTCTGGATCACGCTCAGGTAGACAGCCCCCGATGTGATGTTGTTCTTCTGGTGCATGTCGCGGCCCACAAACCGCTCGTAATGCCCCAAATCCAGGTCCGTTTCCGCCCCGTCGTCGGTCACGTAAACCTCGCCATGCTGGAAAGGATTCATGGTGCCCGGATCCACGTTCAAATACGGGTCCATCTTCAGCATTTCCACACTCAGACCACGACTCCGCAAAAGCAGTCCTATGCTCGCGGACGTCAGCCCCTTGCCAAGGGAGGAAACCACACCACCGGTAATGAATACGAATTTGCTCATGATTCTCTATGTCGGGAAAAGGTTAAGGGCACACGAAAATTCCTCATGAATTTCCCCATGCCCGATTCTTGTTAAAAATCAGCAGTCGTGATGACGAAATTCGTCCCCCTCATGATGAAGGGCAATTTCATAAAGTTTTTGACCACACTCCGTCGGATACTGCTTGTTCACGCACGCCAGGCAAAGATCGTTCTCCGGAAGCCCAATGCAGTCCGCCACTCGCTCCAACGGCACAAAACGCACCGAGTTGACCCCCAGCTTCTCCGCCATGTCGTCCAGAATCTCTTTCGACGGATTCTCCACCTTGCCGGGGAAATACGGCGGGGCAAACAGTTCCTCCACCGTCGATAAATCGACCCCGTAGAAACAGGGCGCCAGCACCGGCGGACATGCCACGCGAACGTGAACCTCCTTCACCTGCCCCTCTTTCCACAGCCGCTGAACGAGCGCTTTCATCGTCGTCGAACGCACGATACTGTCGTCCACCAAAAACACCTTCTTGCCCCGAAGCACCGACGGAATGATCCAGTATTTACTCTTGACCGCATAGGCCCGCGTGTCGTTCCCCTGAATGAACGTCCGGCCCGCATAACGGTTCCGCAAAAGCCCCTCCATGAACGGAATGTTCGCCTTGAACGAATACCCGCCCGCCGCACTTTTCGCCGTGTCCGGAACCGGAACCACAATGGAATCCTCGTCCCACGGAATGTCCTCCACCTCGGCCAGCACGTTGCCCACCCGTTCCCGACTGAGATAAACGCTGCGGTAATCAATATCGCTGGCGGCGTTCGCAAAGTAAATCCACTCGAAGAAGCACTTCGCCTTTTTCTTTTCCGGCGCAAAACGCAGGAACTGATAGCCGTCCGGGTCGATCACCACCATCTGCCCCGGATCGAAATGGTGAATCTCCTCGAATCCCAGATTCTGAAGCGCCAACGACTCGCTCGCCACGCCGAACAGGTTCCCCTGCACCGACCAGCAGAGCGGACGGATTCCCAACGGGTCGCGTGCTGCAAACATCCGCCCCATGCCGTCGATGAACACAATATTATACGCCCCGTCGAACTCTTTGGAAACTTCGGACATCACGCTGCACAAATCCGGCTCGTTTTCGCCACGAAGCGCCCGAGCAAGAAAGTGCATGATGATCTCCGTATCGTTGTCCAGCGTGACGTGGTACTGGCTTTTGGAGAGAAGCTGTTCCCGAAGCTGGGGATAATTGGCAAGCGTGCCATTAAACGCGAAACAGAACCATTTCCAGAGACGACCATGGTGCCTTTCAAAAGGCTGAGCGTAGCGGGGGTCGTCCTGCCCGGTCGTTCCGTAGCGGGTATGCCCGATTCCCGCCCGTCCGGAGTATTCGTGAAGAATCTCCTGAAACTTCCGTTTTCGTGTCGTTTTAAACACTTCGTTGACGGTGCCAACGTTTTTGTAGGTGTCGAGAATCTGGGGCCGTCCGGGATGGTAGGTGGCAATCCCCGCCGCCAACTGGCCGCGATTCTGCATTTCCGCCAACATCTGCTGAATGCCCGGCGTTACGTTGCCGTTTTCGATGGATCGGGATGCGTTTCCCTCCGGTGCCTGCGGTTTATCCATCCAGTACAAAGCCGCCACGCTGCATTCGTGCGTAAGAACCTCGCTCATATAAGCCTTCCGTTATTGAAAAGAAAATGGAATGGGGACGCTGACATGCTGCCAACAGTTACACGGAAATTATACTCTACAATCCGCCCTTTGTAAACGGGGAGCTTGCGATGAAAAAATTTTCACGGGAAAAGTCACGTCTCCGAAATGTTTCCGGCGATCAGGCGGTCGAGTTCGGTTTTGAGCCGGGGGAGGATTTCATCGTAGGAGAAACTTCCCAGCAAGGTTCCGCGGCATTTCAGGTTGACGGATTCGGGGCCGCACCAGAGTCCCAGGTCGGCATGGTCGGTTTCGCCGGGGCCATTGACGCGGCAGCCCATCACCGCGATGGTGAGCGGAATTTTTTTAGCGTAGGTGGTCATGGCGTGAACCTGCATGGCCAGCTCGACGAAGCGTGCGTTCTGAACGCGGGAGCAGCTGGGGCAGCTGATGATGTTCAGCCCGTCGGGTTTCCACATGGAGGAAACGGTGTGCCGCCCGGCCAGTACGTCGGCGAGAAGCGCCCGCCCCGCTTCCACTTCTTCCTGCTTGCGGTCGTTGGGCACGGTCAGCGAAATACGCAACGTGTCGCCGATTCCCTCGAAAAGGAGCGGTTCCAACGCGGCACGGCTCTTCACGATTCCCAGAGGGGGAATCCCCGCTTCGGTAACGCCCAGATGGAGCGGGATTTCCGGCCGTTTTTCGGCAAACAGGCGGTTGACATGCAGGACGGTTTCCGGCGTGGAGTCTTTCAGGGAAACGCAAAACCGGTCGAAACCGAGTTCGGACAGCCAGTCGGCATGTTCGAGAGCGCTGGAGAAGATGGGGTCGTTTTCGGCATGTTTTTCGGGGTCGATGGAGCCGCAGTTGACGCCGATTCGTAAAGCAATGTCGTTCTCCCGTGCCACCCTGACCAGCCAGCGAACCTTCTCACGCCATGGGACCTCCTTCTCGACGTGGTGCAAATGGCCGGGATTGTAGCGGATTTTGGCTACCAGCGGGGCAATGCGTGAGGCGATCCGGTAGTTTTCCTGCAAATCGACGGAGAGATTGATGCGTTCCCGCTCGGCTGGTTCAAGTTTTTGAATTTTCCGGTGGATTTCTTCCAGAGCGTCGGCATCGGCGGGACTGTCCACCGCAACCCGCACAATTCCCGCACCGGCTGAGGAAAGTTGGAGAATCTGGGCAAACGTGGCGTCCACGTCTTGCGTTTTCGTAGCGCACATGCTCTGGACGACAATCGGGTGGTTCTGGCCAAGGAACAGGCTTCCGATACGGACTTCGCGGGTTGGTTTTCTCATGGATTGAAATAAAAAGTGATGAAACGAGGTAAAATTTGCCGATAATAGAACATAGAGGGAGGGAGTTCCTCAAAACATGGTTTCCATTGTACTCCGGTACGGAAAAAAAGCAAGTCGGGAACCGAAAAAAACCGATAAGGAAGTTATGGACGGCAATGGGCCGTCTGGTTTTACGGGAGACGCCAACGTGAGTCAGGACGTGAATGTTTTAGCTTTGGTCAAAGGTACCGAGCGATACGTTTTTCTTTACAGTGACGAAAATCGTGCGGAGACGTTTCGTACGTTTGCACGGTATGCTTCCAATCCGGATTTGAGTTTCACCTGGTACGACGCCGCCGTGCTGAGCCAGAAAATTCGTCAGGATAGTCTCCATCATGCCGAAATCGAAGAGCCGGTGGAATAAACCATGCGGAAAACCATTTCCCGTTATCTGCAATATCTGGCAGGGGAGCGGGATGCCTCGGATTATACGCTGAAAAGCTATCGCGAGGACCTTACCGCACTTTTGGAGTACCTCCAGCAGATTCATGGGAAAATCCCGCAGCCTGCCGAGGTTTCCATCCCCGACTTGCGTTCGTATGTCGCCGCAATGCACGAAGCGGAATATTCCAGTGCCACAATCTCCCGGCGTCTGGCCAGCATGCGCAGTTTCTTTCGTTTTGCCCAACGCGATGGGGCCGTCGATGTCAATCCGGCGAAAGTGCTCCGAAACCCCAGAGCAGGGCGGAAGTTACCGCATTTTCTAACGACGGAGGAAATGGACCGCTTGCTTGCCGCCCCCCCGGTGGATACGGATATGGGATTGCGCGACCGGGCGATTCTGGAAGTTATGTATTCCGGCGGCCTGCGGGTGAGCGAACTGGTTGGACTTTCCGACGACGACCTGGACTTTGACGAAGGGGTGCTCATCATTCGCGGAAAAGGAAAAAAGGAACGGCTGGCACTGCTCGGTTCCTATGCTGCCGAAGCTCTGCGAGATTGGCTTGCGGTGCGGGTCCTGTCGCCGAAACTCCGAAAAAACCAGCCGATTCCCGTTTTCACGAACAAATTCGGCACCCGGATTACCACCCGAAGTATCGGACGTATGCTGGAAAAATACCTCAAGGAAACCGGCCTGGATCGACGCACCTCGCCGCATACGCTCCGCCACAGTTTCGCCACCCATCTGCTCGACCGGGGAGCCGACATTCGCAGCGTTCAGGAACTTTTAGGGCACAAAAGCCTCGAAACGACCCAGATTTATACCCACCTGACGACCGCGAACCTGCTGAAAATCTACGAGAAAGCCCACCCACGCGCACACTGACGCACGTCAAGACGATTCCGCCAGACGCGATTGCAGCGATTTCTCGTCGATAAGCAACCGCTTGCCATCCGTTTGCGTCGCCATAAAGAAACCACGATTTCCCATCCCCCCCAACGGTCGGGAATCGATAAAGAAAATACGTGGATTTTCCGGCCCAAACGACACCGGCTTCCCCTCGCGGGTCAATGGCAGATAATAGTACGCCCCAATTTCCACCACATGGACGTTCCACGAACGGTTCCAGCGAAACATCCCCTTTTTACCACGAAAATGGTCTTTGCCCACATGGTCACGTAGATATTGCGTGGCAAATTTCTTAAATTCGTTCCGGTCGGCCGTCGTCTGCGGAGCACAAAGCAGCCGGGGTTGCCCCTCCCGCTCCTTTTCCAGCCACGGGAATCCGTCGGTACGCTCCAGCACCTGCGGCTCGAAAAGCGTCTTATAGCGGGACAACCGCCCCCAATCGTCCAGCCAGAGCATCGACTCAAGCGCCACGACGCAGAACAGCACGCAGCCCACAAACGCCGCCACACCCCGCAAATACTTCTTCATCCGCAACCCCCTGTCCCAAAATACAAAACAGCACGAAAACCACGCGGAACCTGCCCGGCATGATTTTCGTGCTGCTTTTCCGTCTCTTACGCTTCCGATTCGCCCAGCTCAATCATGGCCGCCTTGCGGCTGAGCTTGACACGATCCTGTTCGTCGATGCTGGTCACTTTCACCTTCAGCAGATCACCCACCTGGCAGATGTCGCCCACTTTGGCTACGTAACCGTCCGAAAGCTCGCTGATATGGCATAGGCCGTCTCGCCCCGGAAGAATCTCGACAAACGCTCCAAAGTCCTTCACGCTCGTGACACGACCTTCGTAAATCTTGCCAATTTCCACCGTCGCCGTCAACGCGTCCACCTGCTTCTGGGCTTCCTGCGCGGAATCCAGATTGGAACTGGAGATGATTACCGTTCCGTTTTCCTCGATGTCGATCGCGGCACCGGTCGATTCCTGGATCGCACGGATCGTCTTACCGCCCGGCCCGATGAGCAAACCGATCTTGTCGGGGTTGATCTTCGTGCGAAGCAAACGCGGCGCCCACTCCGAAATGTCCGTTCGCGGACGCGGAATCGTGCGAAGCATCGTCCGCAATATCTCGATCCGCGCTTCCCGTGACTGCGACAGCGTGGCACGAATCATCTCATTCGTGATTCCGTCAATCTTCAGGTCCAGCTGAATGCCCGTAATCCCGTTCTGCGTGCCAGCCACCTTGAAGTCCATGTCGCCATAGTGATCCTCGTCGCCGATAATGTCGGTCATCAACGTCCACTTCTCGTTGCTTTCCTTCACCAGCCCCACCGAGATGCCCGCCACCGGATTCGTAATCGGAACCCCAGCGTCCATCAAACCCAACGTCGCACCACAAACCGACGCCATGCTGCTGGAACCGTTCGATTCCAGAATGTCGGAAATGATCCGAATCGTGTAGGGGAAATCCTCCGTCTCCGGAAGCACCGATTTCACACTCCGCTCGGCCAACGCTCCATGCCCAATCTCACGACGCCCCGGACTCCCAATACGCTTGCACTCCCCTACCGAGAAGGGGGGGAAGTAATAGTCCAGCATGAACTTCTTCGAGTATTCGTCGAACAGACCGTCCACACGCTGCTCGTCACGCGTCGTTCCCAACGTCACCGTAATCAAAGACTGCGTTTCGCCACGCTGGAAAACCGCCGAGCCATGCACCCGCGGCAATACCCCAACCTTGCAGCACAACGGACGGATTTCTTTCAACCCGCGACCGTCCGGACGATTCCCACTGAGAATCTGATCGCGAACCACCCGCTTTTCCAACTGCTCCAAAATCTCGTTCAGACGCCCCGGACAAATCGCCCCCTCGGCCGCCGGGTCCGGAATCAGCTCGGAAACGATCTTCGCCCGCAACTCCGTCACCGCCGCCGCACGCTCCAGCTTGCCAACGGTATGCTTCGCCTCATAATATGCGTCGTAATACTGCTGCCGAACCTTCTCGAAAAGCCCGTCGTCTTCCGGCTGCGGATACTCCCGCTTCTCCGGCTGAACCTTCTCGATGAACTCCCGCTGCAACGCCGTAATGTCACGAATGACCGCGTGCGCTTCCTCAATCGCCTGCATCATCAGGTCTTCCGGCATCTCACGCGCAAAACCCTCGATCATCAAAATCGATTCCTCGTTGCCGGAAATCACCAAATCCAGATCGCTCTCCTCCAACTCGTCCTGCGTGGGGAACGGCACCAGAACGCCGTCGATACAGGCCAAACGAACCGAACTGATCGGCCCCATGAACGGCAACGGAGAAATCGCCAACGCGGCACTGGCTCCATTCATCGCCAGCATGTCGCCATCGTGCTGCCGGTCGCTGGCCAACACCGTGGCGATAACCTGTACCTCATTCCGGAAAAACGCCGGAAACAACGGCCGAATCGGTCGGTCGATCAGGCGGGACGTGAGCGTTTCTTTCAAGGTGGGACGCCCTTCCCGCTTCAAAAATCCTCCGGGAAATTTGCCCGCCGCCGCAACACGCTCACGATAATCACACGTCAACGGGAAAAAATCCCCCCCCGACGGCACATTCCCACTGGTGGCCGCAACCAACACAATGGTATCCCCATACCCCACCAGACAACTTCCGGCCGCCTGCTTCGCCAACTCCCCCGTCTCGAACCAAAGGGTGTTTTTTCCAATTTTTTTCTCTACGCGAATCTTCTTTCCAATTTCCTGCATTACCTGCCTACTTTCCTGTTGTGCGAGACCTCAAGGACAGGCGCAAAACAAGAAATGCCAGGATTCGCAAGCGTACCCCGCCAGTACCCGTAGAGCCTCCCCTCGGTTCCCTGGTTTTACCTACTTACGAATGTTCAACTTCTGAATGACATCCAGATACCGCTGCGGAGCGATATCCTTCAGGTAGTCCAGCAATCCACGTCGCTGACTAACCAGACTCAAAAGACCGCGACGGCACGCATAATCCTTCGTGTTGGCCTGCATGTGCTCGGTCAACGCATTGATACGCTTCGTCAACAGGGCAATCTGTACTTCCGTGCTTCCCGTGTCGCCTTCACAACGCTTGAATTGCTGAATGGTTGCCTGTTTTTCTTCTTTTGTAATGGACATTTGCTTTTACTCACCCTCTGTTTACTTGCCCGACACTTCGTGTGTCCTGAAACGAATCCTTACACCACTTCCTCATCCAATAGAAAAAGTTGCTCTAATTATAACCGCCAATCCGATTCTGGAAAGGGGGAGGGGGGGCCTTTTTCAGGATACAATCCAATCTTTACGTTAATGGTTAATGGTTGTTATTCGTACTGTTTTCTTCGTGTAAGAGGTTGCTCTCTCCTTCACAAAAAAAAAGATAGAATCGAAATAATTAACCATTAACCATTTTGTCATTAACCATTCATTTTATGTTTTCTGTGTGCAAAAATACGATCGCATTTTGGAGGAAATCTTTCGTTGGGGGGTACTTTTGCGGAACACGGGAAGTGTTACAATAGGGAAAATCCATTCACATGAGGTTGGCCATGAACACTGAACTGCCGGAACTGGGGGAGCATCCAGAAGGATGGACGCGAAAGCATCTTCTGGAAATTGAGGAATTGTCCCGCGAGGAGTTGGAGATTATTCTTGAAAAAGCTCAGGTTTTTCGCGACGCGTTCGATGCCGGACGCAGGAAGTTTTCTTTTTTGTCGGGAAAGACGGCGGTAACGCTGTTTTTTGAAAATTCCACCCGAACGCGAACCAGTTTCACGCTGGCGGCGCAGCGGCTTGGGGCGTCGTGCGTGGCGTTCAACGCTTCGACCAGCAGCCTGAGCAAGGGCGAAACGGTCATCGACACGGCGAAGAATCTGGAAGCGATGGGGTGCGAAATCATGATCGTCCGGCATAGCACGCCGGGGATTCCGCAGCTTTTGTGCCAGAATGTGAACTGTGCCATCGTCAACGCGGGCGACGGGCCACACGAACACCCCACGCAGGGATTGCTCGACATCCTCACCATGCGGCAGCGATTGGGAACGCTGGAGGGGAAAACGGTGGCAATGGTCGGCGACATTCAGTTCAGCCGAACGGCCCGGTCGAACATCTGGGGGTTGCAAAAACTGGGGGCGAATGTGATTGTCTGCGGCCCCAGCACACTGGTTTCTCGCGAGTGGGAAAAGATGGGTGTGGAGGTTTCCTACAGCCTGGACGCCATCCTTCCCAGGGTGGATGTGTTGAATCTGTTGCGGATTCAGTTCGAGCGGCAATACACGCGTCCGTTTCCATCGGTGCGGGAGTATGCGTTTTTGTACGGGATGAATGGCGAGCGTCTGCGTCGGGCGAAGCCGGAGATTTTAATTCTCGCTCCCGGCCCGATCAATCGGGGGGTGGAAGTCACGCCGGACGTCGCCGACGGCCCGCAATCGGCCATTTTGGATCAGGTTTCCAACGGTTTGGCGGTACGCATGGCGGTGCTGTGGCTGGCGGGTCATGGAAGGGGATAAGGGAATTGAAAGGAATAGGGGAATTGTCATGCCAACGAGCCTTTTAATTACGAACGGACGTGTCGTGGATCCTTCTCGCAAGGTGGATCAGGTGACGAATCTGCTCATCGAGAATGGACGGATTACCGGGTATGGGCTTCAGCCGACCGGGAGGGAACGGGTTCTCGACGCGACGGGGAAGATCGTCGCACCGGGGCTGGTGGATTTGCACACGCACCTTCGGGAGCCGGGGGGGGAGGAAGACGAAACGATCGCGTCCGGGACGGCGGCGGCGTTGAATGGGGGATACACGTCGATTGCCTGCATTCCGAACACGAACCCACCGACCGACACGCCGGCGGACGTCGAGTTTATTCTGGATCAGGCGACGCGGGCCGATCATTGCAATGTGTATGTCATTGCGTGTATCAGCAAGGGACGCGAGGGGGTCGAGCTTTCCGAAATGGGCCATCTGGCCAAGGCGGGGGTCGTGGGGTTCAGCGACGACGGGTCGAGCGTGGCGAATGCCGAGCTGATGCGTCGGGCATTTGAGTATACAAAAATGTTCGATTTGCCGATTCTGGATCACTGCGAGGACAGGAATCTGGCGAATCAGGGGGTGATGAACGAGGGGTTGGTGTCGGTGAAGCTGGGGATGCGGGGGATTCCCGCAGCGGCGGAAGATGTCATGACGGCACGGGACCTCATGCTGGCGGAGTACACGGGGGGGCGGCTGCACGTCATGCACGTTTCGACGGCCGGCAGTGTCGCGTTGATTCGGCAGGCGAAGCAGAAAGGGGTTCGGGTGACGGCTGAGGTGACGCCGCACAACCTGACGCTGAACGAGGAACTTTTCGCGACGTTCGACTCCAACTACAAGATGAACCCGCCGCTGCGAACGCAGGCCGATGTGGATGCGTGTGTCGCCGGGCTTCTGGACGGGACGCTGGACTGCGTTTCCACCGACCACGCGCCGCATGCTATCGAGAAAAAGCAGCGGGAAATCGACCACGCGCCGTTTGGGGTTACGGGGTTGGAAACGTCGCTGGGGGTGCTTTCGACGTATCTGGTTCATACCGGTAAAATGACATGGCCGCAGTTGATCGAGAAGATGTCCACCGCTCCGGCGAAGATTATCAACATTCCGAAAGGGACGTTGGCCGTGGGTGCGGACGCGGATATTGTCCTGATCGATCCGGAAAGGAAATGGACGGTGACGGAACAGGAATTTCAGTCTAAGAGCGTGAACAACGCGTTTTTGGGTCGGGAATTGGTTGGCCGTGCGGTCTGTGTGTTGGTGAATGGACGGGTTCGGATGAACCGGAAATAATGGACGCCCCGCAATCTCCCACGATTTCGTGGAGGAAGAACCTGTTTTTCATTTGGTGCTCGCAGATTCTGTCGATGGCTGGCTATTCGTCGGCCATGCCGTTCATGGCAATCTACATCCGCGACCAGTGGGGAATCACGAACGAGCATGAACTTGGGGCGTGGATGTCGGCGTTCTTTTTTTTCGGACTGCTCAGTTTCTGCGTTTTCATGCCGCTTTGGGGGATTTTGGCGGATCGTTATGGGCGGAAACGGATGTTGCTGCGGGCATGTTACGTCGATGCGTTGCTGTTTCCCTGCTTCCTGCTGGCTCCCAATCCGTTTTGGCTGATCGTGACGCGGTTTGTCATTTCCATTTTTACGGGCACGGTTTCGGCGGCGCAGACGCTCATCGTGACGACGACTCCGGTCGAGCATCATGGTTTTGCATTGGGGACGCTTTCCTCGTCGCTTTGGAGTGGGAATCTTCTTGGGTTCGCGGCGGGGGGGCTGATCATCCATTATTTCGGTTTCACGGTCGCCTTTTTCGGGTGCGGATTCATGTATCTTCTGGCGGGGATTTTAGCGCATCTGTTTGTGCAGGAAAACTTCACGCCACCCACGCGGGAACAACGGAAAAAAGCAGGTTCGGTCTGGTCGGCGATGGTGCCGGGAACGGGGATGATTTTCCTGCTGATTTTGATTTCGGCGGTGGCGCGACGGTTTGACGACCCGTATGTGGCGTTGATGGTGGAAAAGGTTCACGGCCCGCTAAACACGGCGTTTCACACGGGATGGGTGAACGCATTGGCGGCGGTCGGGGGGGTGTTTTCCGGCATGGCGATCGGGCGGCTTTGCGATCGGTTTTCGTCGCAGCGTGTTGCGATTCCGGCCCTTTTGCTCTCGGCGGGGTCGATGTTTCTGGAAGCGGTTTCCATGACCCTTCCGATGTACGGCGCGGCCCGATTCCTGAATTATCTGGTCGCGGGCGGGTTGGAGCCGGTGTTTTATTCCATGCTTTCCAAAGTTTCCCCAGAGAATCGACGGGGCACGATTTTCGGCATGGCGTCGTCGCTGCGGATGACGGGAATCCTCCTCGGCTCGGCGGCAAGCGGGTTTTTGATTTATTCCAGTGGGGTGCGGAACATCTACATGACGGGGGCGCTGCTGTTCCTGCTGGCCGTCCCCTGTTTCTGGCTGACGGTGCGTCGGTTGAAAAAAGCCCCTGCCGTTAATGATGGTCATTAAGCCGCTCGTGTCGTGTTGCATGGTGCATGGCCGTTAAAATCCGTCGCTTTGTACGATGGGAACGGCCTAGTGTTCCGTCCCTCTTATAAATTATGGCAATATCTACGGAGGGGTGGGCGT